>NZ_JBFTJC010000003.1:0-466213 GCF_056395225.1 Cupriavidus sp. 10L45 | reverse complement strand
GGGAACACGGCGGAAATCTGGAACGAACGGATCACGCCGCGCCGCGCAATCTGCGCCGGTTTCTCGCGGGTGATGTCGATGCCGTTGAAAAGGATGGTGCCGGTGGTCGGCTCCAGGAACTTGGTGAGCAGGTTGAAGCAGGTCGTCTTGCCCGCGCCGTTGGGGCCGATCAATGCGTGGATCGAGCCGCGTCGCACCTGCAGGTTGACGTCGCTAACCGCCGTGAACCCCTTGAATTCCTTCGTGAGGTTCTTTGTTTCCAGGATGATTTCCTGAGTCATAGTCTCCTGCCCGCCCTCTTGCTGCGATACCGGGTTGTGCCCGGCACTGACAATGGTTCGAACTCCGGCTTTGTCGCCATGTTTGCCGCGTTATAGGTGTCTGGAAGCGGCGCGGCTGCCGCGATATCCGGGTGGCTCAACCGCCCTGAAGTGCAGGCGGGAGCACCGTATACCGGCGACTATTGTGTGCGTCTGCTGCGTCGCAAAACATCGGGGTTTGCACTAGGCATAAGACATGCAGGAGTCGTCATGTTTCGCCTTGTCTGGTCAACGCTGGCGCGGGTTGGCGGCGGGTTGGGGGCTCCCGCTGCCGACCCGGCACATCACGCCACGGGAATACCCGAAGGCGTGTCAGCAAGCACCTGCACCACGGCGGCGCCACTGGCGCGCAGCTTGCGATCCTCGCGGATCATGTCGCTGGCGCGCTCGGCGATCATGATCGTCGGCGAGTTGGTATTCCCCGACGTGATCAGCGGCATGACGGACGCATCCACCACGCGCAGGCCGGCGATGCCCCGCACGCGCAGGCGGTTGTCCACCACGGCGTCCGGATCGTCGGCGGTGCCCATGCGACAGGTGCCCACCGGGTGGAAAATGGTCGTGCCGATGGCGCCAGCAGCCTCGGCCAACTGCTCGTCCGTCTCGAAAGCGGCGCCGGGCAGCCATTCCTGGGGCTTGTACGGCGCCAGCGCCGGGGAGGCGACGATGCGGCGCGTCAGGCGCAGCGAATCGGCCGCCACCTTGCGGTCCTCCTCGGTGGCGAGGTAGTTGGGGGCGATGGCCGGTGCGCGCCGGAAATCGGCGTCTTCTATATGTACGCTGCCGCGCGAGCTGGGCCGCAGGTTGCACACGCTGGCCGTGAAGGCGTTGAAGGCGTGGAGCGGATCGCCGAACTTGTCGAGCGACAGCGGCTGCACGTGGTATTCGAGGTTCGGCCGTGTGTAGCTGGGGTCGCTGCGCGCGAACGCGCCGAGTTGCGACGGCGCCATGCTCATCGGCCCGCTCTGGTTGAACGCGTACTGGAGGCCGATGCCGAGCTTGCCCCACCAGCGCGCCACGCGCGTGTTCAGCGTGCGCACGCCATCCACCTTCATCACCGCGCGCAGCTGCAGGTGATCCTGCAGGTTCTCGCCCACGCCCGGCAGCGCCTGCCGCACGCGGATACCGAGCGACTGCAGCCGCTCCGGCTGCCCGATGCCGGACAGCTCCAGCAGCTGGGGCGAATTGATCGCACCCGAGGCCAGGATCACTTCCTCAGTAACGCGTGCCTCGCGGTTCTCCCCGCCGCCGACGAACTGCACGCCGGTGCAGCGGCGCCCGTCGGGGCCGTCGAAGGTCAGCGCGCTGACCTGCGCCCCGGTGACGATGGTCAGGTTGGGCCGGTCCGAGGCGCGTCGCAGGAAGGCCTTGGCCGTGTTCCAGCGAATGCCGCGCCGCTGGTTGACCTCGAAATAGCCCACGCCGAAGTTGTCGCCACGGTTGAAGTCGTCGGTACGGGGGATGCCGGCCTGCTCGGCCGCGTCGATAAAGCGCTCGAGGATGTCCCAGCGCAGCCGCTGGGCCTCCACGCGCCATTCGCCGCCCGCGCCGTGGAAGGCGTTGGCGCCGCGATAGTGGTCTTCGCTGCGCCGGAACAGCGGCAGGACGTTGTCCCAGCGCCAGCCGTCGTCGCCGGCGATGCGCGCCCACTCGTCATAGTCCTCGCGCTGGCCGCGCATATAGATCATGCCGTTGATGGACGAGCTGCCGCCGAGCACGCGCCCGCGCGGGTAGCCGAGCGAGCGGCCATTGAGCCCCGGCTCCGCCACGGTGCGGTACATCCAGTCCGTGCGCGGGTTGCCGATGCAGTACAGGTAGCCCACCGGAATATGAATCCAGTGATAGTCGTCCTTGCCGCCCGCCTCCAGCAGCAGCACGTTGACGTCGGCGTCCTGCGTCAGGCGGTTGGCCAGCACGCAGCCGGCCGAACCGGCGCCCACGATGATGTAGTCGTACGTCTCCATAGTCCCTGGCTAGTCCTTCAATGCGCCCCGGCACATCGGTTTTATTATCGGAATGCCACGGATCATCGCACGACTCGGACCCTGCCGCCGTCAGGGCTTTGCCTGAGCCCCCGCACCCGTCCCCGCCACGGGTGCCGCCCCCAGATGCGCCCGCAGCCAGCCGGAGAGCGCCGCGAACACCTCGCTGCGCAGCGGCTCGGCCTCGTTGAAGATCTCGTGATAACCGTTGCCGAACCAGACCATCTCGCGCAGGTCCTCGGGCGCGTTGTCGTGGAAGGTCCGGCTGCCGGCGGCATCGACGATCCGGTCCGCGCCGCCCACCAGCATCAGCGTGGGCGCCTCGAGCCGGGGCGCGTCGGCCTGCGCCTGGGCCATGCCGTGGAGGAACGTCTCCAGCACGCCGGCGCTGATGGTGCCCTGCACCAATGGATCGGTGCGATAGGCGCGCGCCACCTCGGGGTCGTGCGACAGCTGCCGCGCGTCGATCGGATTCGGCACGCGCAGTTGTGGCGCCAGCGCCAGCAGCAGCCGGTGCACGGTCATCATGCCGCTGGAGATGCGCAGCGCAAGTGCCGGCGAGGACAGGATCAACGCGCGAATCGGCCGCACGCGTGCCGTGGCCAGCCGCGCCGCCACGAGCCCGCCCATGCTGTGGCCGAGCACGATCGGCAATTCGTTCCACTGGCGCACGGTGGCGTCGTGGATCTCGGCGAGGTCATCCACATAGATGTCCGCGTGCGGCACGGCCATGCGCGGCCCGCCGCTGGCGCCATGGCCGCGATGATCATAGGCGCGCACGCGCAGGCCGAGCCCGCACAGCAGCGCCGCCACGTGCGGGTAGCGCCCGCTGTGCTCGGCCAGCCCGTGTACCAACAGCAGCGTGCCGAGCGGCTCGGGGTAGCGGTTCGGATCGGGCAGCCAGGTGCGCACCAGCAGCTCGGTGCCGTCGCGCATGCGCTGGCGGGTCTCGGCTGGGGCGATGCTGGGGCGTGCGGCGGCTTCGGTGCCAGGCCGTTCGTCCACGCCGCCCACGTCGTCCGTGCCGATGAGAGGTTCGTCCATCGCTGGTCTCCTGATTGGTACGCCTGCTTCTTCTTGTGGGAATGCTTGCGGCGCGCGGTCAGCGGTGACAGCTCGCACAATCCTTGGAATCCTCGCCGGCGGCGCTCGCCATGTCCGCCAGGATCGGGCAGTCGGGGCGATCGTCGCCGCTGCATGACTCGGCCAGCGCACGCAGCGTGTCTCGCATCGCAGCCAGTTCGGCAATGCGCACTTCGAGATCCGCCACGTGCTTCAGGGTCAGCGCCTTGACGTCCGCGCTGGCCCGCGCGCGGTCGTGCCAGAGCGACAGCAGCCCGCGAATCTCGTCGAGCGAGAATCCCAGATTACGGGCCCGCCGCACGAAGCGCAAGGTGTGCACCGCGCGGTCGTCGTAGCGCCGGTAGCCGCCCTCGGAACGCGGCGGCGCGTCCACCAGGCCGATCGATTCATAGTGGCGGATCATCTTGGCCGTGACGCCAGAGGCCGCTGCGGCTTCTCCGATATTCATCGTGATTCCTCATCAGTCGATCGGGCACTCGCCGCCCCAGCACCCGCCGGATGCCAGCGGCGCAGCAAGAGCGCATTGCCGACCACGCTCACGCTCGAAAACGCCATGGCCGCGCCCGCGACCACCGGGTTCAGCAAGCCGGCGGCGGCCAGCGGAATGCCGATCACGTTGTAGATGAACGCCCAGAACAAATTCTGCCGAATCTTGCGCACGGTGCGGTGCGACACGGCGAGCGCATCGGCCACCAGCGCGGGGTCGCCGCGCATCAGCGTGATGCCGGCGGCGTGCATCGCCACATCGGTGCCGGTGGACATGGCGATGCCCACATCGGCGGCGGCCAGCGCGGGGGCGTCGTTGATGCCGTCGCCGACCATCGCCACCACGGCGGCGCCGTCGCGCTTGAGCGCGGTCACGCGCGCGGCCTTGTCCTCGGGCAGCACCTCGGCCTGGAACTCGTCCAGACCGAGCGCGCGGGCGACCTGCGCGGCGGCGCCGGGGTTGTCGCCGGTCAGCATCACGGTGCGGATGCCTGCCGCGCGGAGCCGTGCGATGGCCGGTGCGGCGCCCGGCTTCACGGCATCGCCGAACGCGACGAGACCCGCCACGCGTCCGTCCGCCATCAGCCAGGACACCGTGCGGCCCTCGGCGCGCAGCCGCTCGGCTTCGGCCTGGAGCGGACCGGCGTCGGCGTGCAGGCTGGCGCGCAACGCCTCGCTGCCCAGTTGCAGCGGCTGGCCATCGACCACCCCGGCGATGCCACGCCCCGGCAGCGCACGCACCTCGCTCGCCGGCAGGGGCGCGATACCACGCGCGGCGGCAGCCGCCAGCACGGCACGGGCCAGCGGATGCTCGCTGCCGGACTGCAGCGCCGCCAGGCGCGCCAGCAGCGCGGCTTCGTCCCCATCGGTGGCGATCAGCGCCACCACATCGGGCTTGCCGACGGTGAGCGTGCCAGTCTTGTCGAAGGCGACCACCGACACGCGATGCGCCACCTCCAACGCCTCCGCATCCTTGATCAGGATGCCCGCGCGCGCGCCGGCGCCCGTGCCGGCCATGATCGCGGTCGGCGTGGCCAGCCCCAGCGCGCACGGGCAGGCGATGACGAGCACGGCCACCGCGTTGAGCATCGCGGCGGTCCAGTCGCCGCCCACCAGCCCCCAGCCGAGCAGCGTGGCCGCCGCCAGCGCCAGCACCACCGGCACAAACACCGCGCTGACCTGATCCACCAGCCGCTGGATCGGCGCCTTCGCGGCCTGCGCGTGCTCCACCATGCGGATGATGCGCGCCAGCACGGTCTCCGCGCCCACCGCCACGGTGCGCGCCACCAGCAGCCCTTCGGCATTGATCGCGCCACCGGTGAGGCGATCCCCGGCGCGCTTCGGCACCGGCACGGACTCGCCGGTCAGCATCGATTCATCGACATGGCTGCTGCCTTCGATCACCTCGGCATCCACCGGAATACGTTCGCCGGGACGCACGATGACTTCGTCGCCCACGCGCACGGCGGCCAGCGGCACGGTGGCTTCCACGCCGTGCCGACGCACCTGTGCGGTATCCGGCCGCAGCGCGGCCAGCGCGCGGATGGCGGCGGCGGTCTGACGCTTGGCGCGCGTCTCCAGCCACTTGCCGAGCCGCACCAGCGTGATGACCACGGCGGCGCTCTCGAAGTAGAGGTGCGGCATGACGTCGTGCGCCATCGCCATCTGCCACAGTGACAGCCCATACGCGGCGGACGTGCCGAGCGCCACGAGCAGGTCCATATTGCCGGCCCCGGCGCGCACGGCCTTCCAGCCGGCCTTGTAGAAGCGCCAGCCGAACACGAACTGCACCGGCGTAGCCAGCAGCCACTGGACCCACCCGGGCAGCATCGCGTGGATGCCGAACCACTCGAGCACCATCGGCGCCACCAGCGGCACGGACAGTGCGGCGGAGATCGCCACGGGCCACGGGCCGGACCAGAAATCGGCATGCCCCGCCTCCGCCGACACCGATGCCTCGTCCGCCGGAACCGGCGTGGCCGCATAGCCGGCGCGCGTGACGGCATCGGCCAGCGCCGCCGCATCCACGGCGCCACGCTGCACGGTGACGGCGGCGCGCTCGGTGGCGAGGTTGACCTGGGCATCCTCGACGCCGGGCACCGCGCGCAACGCACGCTCCACCCGGCCCACGCATGACGCGCAGGTCATGTCGGCGATGTTCAGGTCGATGGTGTCGCGCGGCCCTTCGGCGGCGATCAGGGCGGGGGTACTGGACATGACAGGAAAACTCCACGGGAGCCATCGATAGCGATGACTGCACTGTGAACCCTACCATGATTGGAAGGTCAAGGTCTTTGCGCGACGCGGAAAGCGCTTGCGCTTCCCATGGTGGGAAGGTTCACACTGCAGGCTATCGTCATTAATCCCGGAGTTCCAAGATGATCCAGTTCCAAGTCGAAGGCATGTCCTGCAACCATTGCGTCCGCGCCATCACCCAGGCCGTGCAGGCCGTTGATCCTGCGGCACGCGTCACGGCCGATGTGCCGACGCAGGCGGTGAAGGTGGAATCGGGCGCGGATCGACAGGCGCTGCGGCAGGCGATCGAGGGGGCGGGGTATCCGGTGAAGGCGGAGTGAAACTGGCGCAATTTTGTGTTGCGCCTGAATCATCGCAATTTCAGCGTATGGCCATAGCCGGAGCGCAACCCGTCATATAGATTCCGCGGTCCAAGCTTCCTCGACCGCGATCCATCGATATGAAACCGTTGCGATGCCTGCTCGTTCTCATCGGCACTTTTACGCTGTCCAACGGGGCCACCGCCTCTCCGCAGGAGCCTGATGAATTGCCGACACGCTATGTGTCGGCCCCAAACCTCCCCTATTCCTCGATGCAAGAGTGGGAAGGACGCGTGGCAGTGGTCAGGGCCAGATCAGGCTCTTACGGTGTCAGGGACCCGTCGACGCGGCGCGAGATACTGCGGCCTAATTGGAAGGCCGTCGAGATCATTCAGGCAAGGCACCCCAGCCCCGCCGTGGCGCCCCCTGTCCCGGCCTACCTGCTGGCAACGAAGGTGCGCATGCAGCTCTTCACCTTGTCCGGCGAGCCCGTCGACGTCCCGCCGTTTGACAGGATCGAGGTCCTGCACGACTTCTTCGTTTCCCTGCGCCCCGGTCTGATGCTGTGGAAAACAACGGATCTGCAGGCCAAAACCTGCATGCTCTACAGCATGGGTTTCCGGCGGCTGCTCCGCACACCCATGCCGCTCGACGTTTTCGGCAAATGTCCGGCTGAGTATTTCAAGGAATACTCCAGCTTCGCATTCACCGACACGGCGGAACAGAGTCGGATATACCGCAAGGAACTTGCCGGTCCCGAAGGTCTGCTGCTTCCGACCGCCGCGAATATCGACGGCACCATCGTTTTCCGTTATGAAGACGGCTCTCTGGTCTTGAGGCGGCGTCGCGGTGGACCGCTGGAATATCGCCTGGTCAATGCCGCCGCACAGGATGTCCAGGGCGCAAGTTTCAGTAGATTCCGAACGTTTGGCCGTCGCCCTCTGGTCCTGCATGAGGGGAAATGGCGGACCCTCAATCCTGACGGCACCCTCGGTTCACGGCTCTTGTTCAGGTTCAGTTCCTGACGGTATCGCGCGAACCATGAAAAAAGGGCACCCTAGGGTGCCCTTCTTGTCACATCACGTCCGGATCAAACCGATCAGAACCGATACCCCACATTCAGGAAGGTAACGATCGGGTCGATCTTGATCTTGGTGTGCGACTGCACCTGCGCGCCGTTGGCCAGCGTGGTGGTGAAGTTGGCGGTGGTCGAGATCGGCACGTAGGACACCGACAGGCCGACGAACCAGTTGTCGGTCACGGCATAGTTGGCGCCGACGTTGAACACCGGGTTCCACGACGGCTTGGCCGAGGCGGTCATGGTCGAGCCCGGGCCGAATTCGCTCTGCACGAAGGTCTGGTTGGTGACCGTTTCGCCCGTGAACCACGTGTAGTTCACGCCGATGCCCACGTACGGGCGGAACTTCGTCTTGGCGTCGAAGAAGTGCCACTTGGCGACGATGGCCGGGCTCCACTGGCGCACCTTGCCGAGCTTGCCGTACTTCTCGTAGCCACGGTCACCGCTCACGTCGTGCTCCGGCGGAATGCCGGCCACGAATTCCGTGGAGATGTTGTCCGTGAAGAAGTGGCTGAACGCCAGGCCGACCGTGTCGGCCGAGTCGATCGTGGCGCCCGTGTTCTGGCGCTGCAGGCCACCGGTGGGACGGCCCGCGACCGAGTCGATCGTCAGGAATTCCGAGTGGCCCTGCGGCATCACCCGGAACCAGCCCAAGCTGACGATATTGCTGCCCGCGGATTGTGCTTGTGCCACGCCCGCCAGCGTCATTGCGGCGGCGGCCACGAGCATCTTCTTATAGGTGTTCTTCATGATTCCTCTTACTCCTCATCCTCGTTCTGTCTCAACTCACTGCTGGCACGCATTATCCGTCTCACGGACGGCAAGCTGTTTCAAACGTGATACCGGGAGGTAGAAGAATTGCCCTAAAGGCAGGGTTAACCCAAGAACCTCGCACAAATCGAGGTCGAATTCGCCTCAAAACGCGGCTTTCGCGCAACGGTTCTGTTCACAAAACGATAATCCATTCGAACAGCGTGGTTTTTCCGCTGAGGACGAAGGTCAGCCGGCGTCACTCCGGCTCGCCAGCACGCAGGCAGCGAGGTCCCAGAGCGCGTAGCCCACGCTCTTGAAGACCAGCGGGCAGCCGGTGCGGGCGCGCAGAGCGTCGGCATCGAGAATGGCGGTTTCGAACGGCTGGACCGTGGCCCAGTCGATGCCGGCCTGGAGCAGGTCGCCCGCCTCGTCCTCGATGCCGAACAGGGTGTCGGCCAGCAGCCTGCCTCGGGCGGAGGCGGTCTGGCAGAGCACGGGCGGCAGCTCGCACATATCGGGGCGGAATGCGCCGACGCCTGCGACGAAGTGCCGATCTGTCCACAACCCACTGTCGAGGTCGGGCAGCACCGCCGTGCGGCTCGACGTCACCGTGACGACCATCGACACATGTGGAAGTGCCTCGGCCACATCGTCGATCACCCTCGCTTCCACGCCGAGGGCGCGCGCCTGGGTGGCCAGCGCCTCGGCCTTGTCGCGCGTGCGCGACTGCAGCCAGACCCGCCGTACCGGCAGGCCGGCCACGAAGGCCTCGAGGTGGGTCTGCGCCTGCACGCCGGCGCCGACGATCAGCAGCTCGCCATCGGGCTCGGGCGCGAACGACTGCGCCGCCAGCAGCGTGACCGCCGCCGTGCGCCGCCCCGTGACCGTGGGGCCATCGAGCATGGCGATCCGCTCGCCCGTTTGCGCATTGGCGACCAGCACTTCGCCGAGGATGGTCGGCAGGCCGCGCCGGGGATTGTCGGGATGGACGGTGATGTTCTTGGTCATCACCAGGTCGCGGTTGCGCGCAGGCATGACCAGCAGCGTCCCGGCGCCGCTCGCGGCGTCGCCCACGGGCAGCGCGATGCGCGGCGGCGCCATCGCGCTGCCGTCCCGCAGTTCAGCGAGCATGGCGGCGATGGCCTGGGCCAGTTCGGGATACGGCAGGCGGGCCGCCGTGGCGGCGGCGTCGAGTGGGACGAAGGCGTTGGGCATCGGGCGACGGATGGGTGACAGGTGGGCCGAAGGCAATCCGCCATTGTCCCCCATGCCGCGCCCCCGGGATCAGCGCGACAGCATCCCCATCACCGCCGCCGCGTAGCGCGTACCCGCCGCTGCGCCGGCCGGGAATACGGCCTCGATGTCGGCAAGATCCTGCGCTCCGAGCCGCACATCGAGCGCACCAAGGTTGTCATCGAGATTGGCGATGCGGCGCGTGCCCGGAATCGGCACCACATGCTCGCCGCGCGCCAGCACCCAGGCCAGCGCCAGTTGAGCCGGCGTGCAGCCGCGGGCATCGGCCAGCGCACGGACCTTGTCCACCAGCGCCAGGTTGCGGGCGAAGTTCTCGCCGATAAAGCGCGGATTGGTCTTGCGATAGTCGTCCGCATCGAAGTCGTCTGGCGTGCGGATGGCCCCGGTCAGGAAGCCGCGCCCGAGCGGGCTGTACGGCACGAAGCCGATGCCGAGCCGCTCGCACGTGGCGTAGATGCCGTTTTCGTCCACGTCACGCGTCCACAGCGAGTACTCGGTCTGCAGCGCGGTGAGTGGATGCACCGCGTGGGCGCGTTCGATGGTCTCCGCGCCCGCCTCTGACAGCCCAATCCAGCGCACCTTGCCCGCCTGGACCAGTTCGGCCATCGCGCCGACGGTGTCCTCGATCGGCACGGTCGGGTCCACGCGATGCTGGTAATAGAGATCGATGGTGTCGAGGCCCAGCCGCTTCAGGCTGGCATCGCAGGCGGCACGCACGTACTCGGGCCGCCCGTTCACGCCGCGCGCCGCCGGATTGGCCGGGTCGCGCACCATGCCGAACTTGGTCGCCAGCACCACCTTGTCGCGCCGCCCGCCGGCCAGCGCGCGGCCAAGCAACTGCTCATTGGTGTGCGGGCCGTAGATGTCGGCCGTGTCGAGCAGGTTCACGCCGCGCTCGATGGCATGGTGGATCGTGCGGATCGACTCGGCGTCGTCGTGCGCACCGTAGAAGTCGCTCATGCCCATGCAGCCGAGGCCCAGCGGGAAGACGTCGGGGCCGACCCGGCCCAGTTTGCGCATTGCGGTCATGTGAGACTCCTTGTGACGGGGTTGGAAACTGGCGCCCAGTATCCCCATCCCGCGCGATCGGAAACAGCATGCTACGCTGCAAGCATCATGAAGCCCGACTTCACAATCGATCCTGATTCCCTGCCCTCGCTGGCCGCCTTCGCCTGCGTGGCGCGGCTTGGCAGCTTCACGGCCGCTGCCGGCGCGCTGGGCGTCAGCCCCTCGGCGGTCTCCCAGACCATCCGGCACCTGGAAGACCGGCTGGGTGTGCGGCTGCTGCAGCGGACCACGCGCCATGTCGGCCTGACCGAGGCCGGCGCGGCACTGCTGGCCCGCGTGGCGCCGGCGCTGGCCGAGATCCAGGCGGCCACCGAGGACGCCCGCGCCCAGCGCGACACCCCGGTCGGCACGCTGCGGCTGACCAGTTCGCACTCGGCGGTGGTCATCGCGCTGCGGCCGATCCTGACGGACTTCATGCGCGCCTATCCGTCGATCTGCGTCGATCTGGTCACCGACGACCGCTTCGTCGACCTGATCGCCGAAGGTTTCGACGCCGGCCTGCGGCTGGGCGAGGCACTCCACCAGGACATGGTGGCGATTCCAGTGACCGGCCCGCTGCGGATGTTCGTGGCGGCCTCGCCCGACTACCTCGCCCGCCACGGCACGCCGCAGACGCCGCACGCACTGCATCAGCACGCCTGCCTGCAATACCGCTTCGGGCCGATAGGTTCGGTGTATCGCTGGGAGTTCGCGCGCGGCGGGCGGCCGTTCACGGTCGATACGCGCGCCGCGCTGATCGCCAATGACAAGACCATGCTGCATCAGGCTGCGGTGGCCGGGCTCGGCCTGATCTACGAGTTCCCGCACCACATCCAGGCCGCGCTGGCGGCAGGCCAGCTCGTCACCGTGCTGGAAGACTGGACGCCGCCGTTCTCGGGCTTCTACCTCTACTACCCGAGCCGCGCGCTGATGCCGCCCAAGCTGCGCGTATTCGTCGATTTCCTCAAGGCGCGCGGCCTGCCGGCAACGGCCTAGCGCCGCATCGACGTGCGCTGCGGCCCGGCCTCGCGCACGCTGGCGCCGCGCACCTCGATGCCGATGTCATCGACGACCTTGCCCGCCGCATCGACCAGTTCCACGCGATGCCGGCCCGGCCACGGCAGCCACGCCAGCTGCCCACCCTTGCCGAGCGGCTTGCCGTCGATGCGCCAGCTCACCGCGCGCGCCGTCTGCCCGGTCAGCCCATCGGCATGGAACCAGACGCGTTGCGCATCGGGCGGAATATCGGGATCGAGCGCGAAGATCGTGCCATCCCTGGGACTGGCGATGGCCGGCGTGCCGCTCGACGGTGGCGCCGCGCCCACGTTGATGCGCGTCACGGCGGTGCCGGCCAGGAACACTTCCTCGCGCGCCGGCTCGAGGTTGTCGGCGAAGGTCAGCGGCACCCGCTCCACGCCGGCCGGCATCGCGGGCGCGCGGCTGGACGACTGCCGATGGAGCGCCGCCATCACGTCGTGCCACACCGGCGCCGCGCCGGAGACCCCCGACACATCGTGCATGCTCGCGCCGCTGGCGTTGCCGATCCACACGCCCACCGTGTAGCGCTGCGACCAGCCGATGCACCAGTTGTCGCGCATGTCCTTGCTGGTGCCGGTCTTCACGGCGGTCCAGAAGCGCGTGGTCAGCGGGCTGTCGAGGCCGAAGGTTCGCGCCCGCGCGTGGCGGTCGGCCAGCACATCGCCAATCACATAGCTGGCCGCCGGACTCATCACGGGCTGGCGGGGCACCGTCGCGCCGTCCACGGTCATCCGCACCGGGCCGTAGGCGCCCTGGTTCGCAAAACTCCGATAGGCATTGGTCAGCGACAACAGCGACACATCGGCGCTGCCCAGCGCGAGGCTGTAGCCGTAGTAATCGCCCGATTCGGTGAGCGGCAGGCCCAGCGCCACCAGCCGCCGATGAAAGCGATGCGGCGTGACCATCACCAGCGTCCGCACGGCCGGCACGTTCAGTGACGAGCCGAGCGCCGCGCGCAGGCTGACCCAGCCCGCGTAGCGATGATCGTAATTCTGCGGAATGTAGAGCCCGCCGCCGGTCGGCAGGTTGACAGGACGGTCATCGAGCAGCGACGCGGCCGTCAGCCGTCGTTCCTCGATGGCCTGCGCGTACAGGAACGGCTTCAGCGTCGAGCCGGCCTGACGCGGCGCGGCGGCGTGATCGACCTGTGCGGCCGACGACAGCGCGCCTGAGGAGCCCACATAGGCCAGCACATCGCCGCTGGCATTGTCGATGACCACCACGGCGCCGTCCTCGGCATTGCGCCCGGCCAGTTCGCGCAGATGGCGCGACAGGCTGTCCACGGCCACGCGCTGCACCTCGGCATCGACCGTGGAAGCGATGCGCGCCGGCACCGGCCGCCCTGCCGGCAGCGTCTCGCGCGTATGGGCGATCACGGCGCGCGCAAGGTGCGGCGCCAGATTGGTCCGGAAACTCGCGTCCGGCACGCTGGCCGACTTCGCCAAGGCCAGCGCCGTGAAGCCATCCAGGCCGTCGCACTCGCGCGGCTGCTTCATCTCGCGCAGGATGCGGCACGCCCGCACCGACACCTGCCCCGGCGCGGCGTTGGGGCCGCGCACCAGTGCCACGGCAAGCGCCGCCTCGCGCGCATTCAGGCCGCTCGGCACCTTGCCGAACAGCGTCTGCGACATCGCCGAGAGCCCCACCAGCTCGCCCCGGAACGGCACGAGGTTCAGGTACGCCTCGAGGATCTGGTCCTTGCTCCAGCCGTGTTCGAGCGAGGCGGCGCTGACCGCCTGCCCTACCTTCTGGCCGAAGCTGCGCCCGCGCGCGGCACGCAGGTCTTCATCGAGCAGACCGGCCAGCTGCATGGTCAGCGTGGAGGCACCGCGCGTGCGCGTGTTCCACATATTGGCCCACGCGGCGGCGGCCACGCCCTGCCAGTCCACGCCGCTGTGCGCGTAGAAGCGCCGGTCCTCGGACAGCACGATGGCCGTGCGCAGGGCCGGCGAGGTGTCGGCCAGCGTCACCCAGTCGCCACGCCGCGCGCGGAAGTCGTCCCGCACGCGCGCCACGGGTTCGCCATGGCGATCCATCACGACGATGTCGGCGCTGCGCCAGTTGTCGCGCACGTCGCGGAAGGCGGGCACCGCCGCCGCCGAGGACGTGGCTGCGGCCAGCGCGAGCAGGACGAGTGGGGCAAACAAGCGGCGCGGCATCGTCATCGTCCCCCGGCCTCCCCGCGCTCCGACACCACCCCCGCCACCAGCAGCACCTGCGCCAGCGCGTAGGTCCACCAGATGCCGAGTTGGTAGGTATCGAACGGGGACAGGAACCTGGCCATGCCGATCATCGCGTCCGAGGCGACGAAGCACAGCGCGCCCAGCGCGGCGAGCGGCGTAGGCAACTGCGCCAACAGCGCCGCGCAGGCCATGGCCGCCAGCGCGCCGATGTAGACCGTGACCGGCAGCGCCATCTCGCCAAGATTGGGCCAGAAGCGGCCGAGCAGCGCGCCCGCCGCACCGATCACCAGCCCGCAGCCCAGCAGTCGCTGCGGCCGGAGATCACGCGCCATCGGCACGAACAGGCGCAGGTAGGCCAGGTGCGCCAGCAGGAAGGCGCCGAGCCCGCCGAGGAACGAGATCTTCAAGCCCGGCAGCGCGAGCAGGAAATCGCCGATCGCCGAGAACACGAGCGCCACTACCAGCCAGCGGCGCTCGCCAAGCGGGCGATGGAACCATGCGGCGCGCGCCAGCATGATCGCCATCGCCGTCTTCCACGCCGGCTGGTAGGCGATCTGGCCGGTCAGCGGCGTGCCGGGCGGTAACTCCATCGACGCCTGGAGCAGCAGCACGCCATAGACCACGGCGGCCAGCGTGCCCGCGATCCACCACTCGCGCACGCGCGGCGGCATCCGCATCGCGAGCCAGCTCATGGGCGCGCTCCCACGGTCACCTTGGCGTTGGGGGCGGCGCCGAACACGTCGGGTGCGTAGAGCGCCTCCACGCGCGTGGGCGGCAGCGCGAACTCGCCGGCGTTGTTGAGCCGCACCGTGTACTCCACCGCCACGTTGCCCTTGGGCAAGTAGCCGAAGTACTCGCGGTACGACTCGGGCGTGCGTTCGGTGAAGGTCGCCGACGACTTCTTCTCACCGCTCGTGGCGATCTGCGAATCGCGGCCCAGCCCGCTGCCGAGGATGGTGGCGCCGGTCGGCACCGGATCATTCACCACGACCCAGGTCATGTCCGCCTGCGCGTCCACTTCGAGCCGCACGCGATAGGAGTCGCCGCGCGACCACTTGCCCGCCACGGCCTGCTCCACCGGCGTCACGGTGCGCTTGATGCGATACCCCGCCGCCACCGGATCGCGCAGCGGCACGGCGGCCATCGCCCGCACCGTGGCCCAGGGACGGCCCGAGCCCTGCTGCTCGACCTGCAAGGTGCCAGTCGTGCCGGCAGCGGGCCACGGCAGTTCCACCGCGCCGCTCGCCACGCCATCCTTCTTGGTCGCGCCCGACCAGTCGAACGTGCGCGAGGCATCGCCCAGCGTCACGCGCGCGCCGCCGGCCACCGGTGTCTTCTCAAACGCCTGCGCGTAGCGCTGCACGGCCAGCACGCCCCAGGCGTTGGCCGTGGTGGTGCCCCACGCGCCGCGCGTCTGGCGGCCCAGCAGGCCGGTCACCAGTTGCGGCACATCATCTTTCCAGCCCGGCAGTTGCGTGGCCAGCGCCAGCAGCTTGGCGGCGTTGACGTCGCCGTTGGCCATCAGCCACCACCAGTCGTCACTGCGCTCGGTCGAGAACACCAGCCGCGTGCCCTGCACCGTGAGCCGGCTGCGCAGCAGTTGCTGGGCTTCGGCGAGGCGTTTTTCATGCTCGGGGATGTCCGTCACGCGCGAGAGCAGCGCCAGCCAGTCGATCAGCGCCGAGGTGGGCCACTGCGCGGGCAGGATCTGGACGCTGCCGAGCATGCGCGCCTGGGCGTGGCCGGTGCGCGAGAGTGCCTCGAGCGCGGCCAGCTTGCGTACGTCGAGGTCCATCGACGCGGATGCCGGCGCCCAGCGCGGCGGCGTGATGCGCCCTTCGACGAACGACGTCAGCCCACGCTCCATCTGCGCGCGCTGCGCCTCGGGGAGGCGCATCGGCAGACCGGCCCGTGCGGCCTCATCGGCCACGGACAGCAGGTAGGCCGTCAGCACCTCGCTGCCCGCGCTCGCATCGCTCTGCAGCGGGAAGTAGGCGGCCAGGCCGTTGCTGTCGAGGTAGGACGGCAGTTGCGCCATCAGTGCATCCCACGCCGCCGTGTCGCCCAGGCCGAGCGACTTCGACGTGCGCTGTTCGAGGCAGCTATAGGGATAGTGGCGGAACCACTCGCGTACGCCAGGCATCCCGCCCGCCAGCGACGACTGCATCGTCACCTGCATGCCGCCGCGCAGCTTGCCGGACGGATCGGTCAGCGCGCCGGCCGGGGCCTGCACCGGCACCGAGACCGTCGGCGTCATTTGCGCCAGCATCGCCTGCTGCGCGGTGACGGGCACCGCCGGGACGATCTGCTGCGAGAGCTTGAGCCGGTCGGCCGCATTGCTACCACCCTTCTCGGTCGCCGCCACCTCCCACATTACCGTGCCGCTGCGGCTGTAGGCCAGCAGCGCCGGCGCGGTCACGTCCCAGCCAATCTCGCGCGAGGCGCCGGCCGCCAACTCCACGGTCTGCGCCGGCAGCGTCTGGGCATCGACGAGCGTGGCGCGCGCGGTGGCCTCCACAGTCATCGCCCGTTGCGTGGTGTTGCGCAGCGTGAACATGGCGCGATACTTGTCGTCCTCGCGCACCAGCAGCGGCAGGCCCGAAATCATCTGCAGATCCTGCGTGGCGGCGACGGTGGCGCTGCCGGACCCGAAACGGCCCACGCCGAGGTCGGCCACGGCGACGATGCGGAAGCTCGTCAGCGAGTCGTTGAGCGGCACGTCGAGCGTGGCACGCCCTTCGGCGTCGAGCTGCACGCGCGGGTTCCACAGCAGCAGCGTGTCGAACAGTTCGCGCGTCGGACTCTTGCCCCCGCCGCCGCCGGCCGGCACGGCCTTGCGGCCGTAATGGCGCCTGCCGATGATCTCCATCTGCGCGGTCGAGGTCTCCACGCCATAGCTGCGCCGTTGCAGCATCGCGTCGAGCAGGTTCCAGCTCGTGTTCGGCATCAGTTCGAGCAGCGCCTGGTCCACGGCGGCCAGCGCCACCTCGCCGTTGGCGGCGGGCTTGCCGTCGGGCAGCTTCACCTGCACCACCACGCGCGCCTTGCCGCGCACCGGGTAGGTGGCCTTGTCCGGCGTCACGGTCACGTCGAGCCGATGGGCTTCATTGCCGACGCGGATCTCGGCCAGCCCGAGCCGGAACGCCGGCTTGGACAGGTCCACCAGCGGCGATGGCGCCACGTAGTCGCGCCCCTCGCTGCGGAACGCGCGCCACCAGTCCACCGGCTGGCGCCAGCCCCAGGTGAAGAACGAGTACCACGGCACGTCGCGGAGGCGCCCGCGCACGCTCAACACAGACACATAGACGTTCGGCCCCCATTCCGGCTTCACCTTGAGCCGCACCGTGGGATCGGTGCCGTTCAGCTCCACCACCTGCGTTTCGAGAATGCCTTCCCGTTCGATGGCGACCAGCGCCGTGGCATGGCGGAACGGCATGCGCACCTGAAACACGGCGGTATCGCCGGGCGCGTAGGCGCGCTTCTCCGGCAGCACGTCCATGCGGTCGTGGTTCTCGCCGCCGAACCAGAGTTCGCCCTGGCGTGTGACCCAGACCGTGGTGGAAGCCTGCGAGACACGCCCGTCCGTATCGCGCGCACTGGCGATCAGCTCCACCTGCCCCGCCTGCGCCAGCGACACGTCGCAGCGCATGCGGCCCTGCGCATCGGTGCGCGACTCGCACACCACGCCCAGGTCCTTGCTCTCGGTACGGTTGTCATAGCGATAGAAGCCGCCAACCACGCGCTGGCGGGCAGACGTGGTGATGCGCGCGCGCGCCTTCACCTGCACCGGCGTATCAGCCACCGGCTTGCCCTGGGTGTCGAGCACCACGCCCTGTACCGACAGCTTCTGGCTCACCGATACCCAGTTGGCCGCGCGGATGCCCGCCACCACGGCGGCCGGCCACACCGGCACGGTCTGGCGCAGCGTCTGGATCTCGCCATTCGGGTCGGCAAAGCCGGCCTCCAGCACGAGGTCGCCCGGCGTGGTGATCTTCGGCATGTCCTTGACCGTGACCTTGCCGTTGCCGTCCTTGTCCAGCGTGACGGGCAGCTTGTCGGCGACGAGCTTCTCGCGGCTTTCGCCGGATGTGTCCTCGCTGTCTTCGTCATCGACGGTGGCCTTCTCGTCCTGCGCGCGCGGCGGCTGGAACGAGAATTCGTCGAAATCGGCGAAGTTGACCGGCTTCTCGCGCAGCAGCGCCGACAGGCGCACCGGCAGGCCGGCCGCGCCGCCGCCGTTCAGATAGTGGATTTCCACGCCGACCGGCACCTCGCCCGGCGCGACCAGCGCGTTGCCCTTGGCTTTCGGGTCCTTGGCCGTGCTCAGCGTACCGGACAGTACCGGCAGGCGGAATGCTTCGACGCGGAAGCTGCCGCCGTCGAGCGTGCGGCCATCGACATAGACCAGCCCCACGGTGTAGACGCCCAGCTTGGCTGCCTGCGGGATCTGGAAGGTGCTCTCGGCGCTGCGCCCGCCCGTGGCCGTGGTACGCCAGGCCAGCGGCAGTTCATAGGTCTGGCCGCTGCCGTCATGCGTGACGACGGCCTTCTCCGGCATCGATACCGGCAGCGCAAAGCCCTGCGCCGTCTCGCTGCGCAGCAGGTGCTTCATCGACACCGTCTCGCCCAGCCGCAGCAGCGTGCGGTCGAAGATGGTGTGCGCGCGCACGGTCTGCTTCGGGCTCATGTCGGTGGGCACGTTGAAGCGCCACGTCTCGATGCCACGGTTCCAGTTCGACATCACGAAGGCCATGTCGGCCTTGCCGCGCGCCTTCGGGTGGTCGGCGGCGATCCGTGCGGAGACGAAGTAACCCTCCATGCCGTTGCCGCAGTCCTGGTAGCGCTGGTCCGGCAGCTTGGCGAAGCGGGCGACGCCGGTGGCGTCGGTGGTCCCTTCGCCCAGCAGGGCGCCCTCGCAGCTACGCACCGCGATGCGGGCGTTGGCGACGGGCTTGCCGTCGTCGAGGCCGGTCACCCAGGCCAGTCCGCTCATCTCGCCCTCGGCAGTGCCGCGCGCGAGCTTGAAATGGACGCCGAGGTTGGTCACCAGCGCCGCCGTGCGCACGTACATCGGCTCGGACTTGCCGAGCAGCGCGGCACCCAGCATCGGCGAGGCAATCTCCACCACGTGGAAGCCCGGCTCGGGCAGCGGAATGCCGACGACCTCGAAGGGTCGGGGCGAGGTGTCCGACGATTTCGGAATCGCCAACGTCTGCGCGCCCGCCACGCCGCGCAGCAATGGCACCGCGCGCGTCTCGATGGCCGGGGCGTTGCGCGGGCTCTTGGCCCGGTACGGCGGCTGGCCGGCACGGATCGCGTCGATCTGTTCCTTGGTCCACGTGTTCTCGTGCATGCGCTTGACCATGCCGAACCAACGCAGGATGGCCGTGTCGTCATCGACCTTGAGCCGCGCCACAGTGCCCGCCTGGGCGCGCACGGACGTGGCGGGCAGGTCGGCCTCCACGTTGCGCAGCGTCACGGGCAGCAGCGGCGGATAGTCGGCCGGGGACTTGCCGCGCGGCACATCGGCGAAACGTTCCACCACGCCGAACGGCGCGGCGGCGAACTTGGCCAGCGGCGGCAGCGCGCCGGTGGTCAGCTTGATCGGGAACAGGTCCGCATTGGTCAGCGGGCGGCCGCTGTCGTCCTTGATGTCGCGCGGGGCCTCGATGGTCAGGCTGGCGCGCTCCGGGAACGGCGCGGTGAAGCGGACCGACTCCACCGGGGCGTCCGGCGGCGTGTCCGGGTCGAAGGCCGGCGCGCGCGGGCCGGACGGGGTTTTCAGGACGATGTGCTCGGCCACCTTGCGCGGAATCGGGGCGGTGAAGGTCACCGTCATCGGCCGCAGCGGGGTGCAGGGCGCCTCGGCCCGTTCGCGCTCACAGGTGAAGCCGGCGGCGAAGGCTTCGCGCACCGTGTAGTCGAAGCGGCGCGGCGCCGTGGTGGCAATGCCGGAGGGTGTGGCGATGCCCGCATCGAGCACGAGCTGCATGCGCGCGCCGGCGGGCAGCTTCTGCTGGCAGGCCAGCAGGTGCACCGCCTCCCCTTCCCGCTTGACGATCTCGTTCCAGCCGACCGCCGCAATCACGTCCGTGCGTTCCTTGCCGGCCAGCAGCCGTACCGGAATGCGCTCGCCCAGGCCCTCGGCCTGGCACCACGCGTGTTCGCGGATCGACCCGGCCGTGGCCGCGCCGTTAAAGCGCAGCACGAAGACCTGGTCTTCCTCCACCTCTCCGCCGGAAGGCCGGGCCGATACCACCGTGGGCCCACCGGTCTCGAACCGGTATTCCGGCTTGCCCGCGTAGGCCTTGCCAGCCACGCTCTTGAGCCCGCCGGCAATGCGCACCGTGCAGCGCATGCCGGGCGGCAGGTCACGCTCGAAGTCGAATACCCAGTTGGTGGCGTTGACCCAGCGCCCGCTACCGGCCGCCGCACCGCCGGTGCAGGACACCGCCGCGGGTGGCGCGGCGTTGAGGTCGCCCATCGGCACCATCGGCTCGTCGAACCGGATGGCCACCTGGCGCACCTGGGGCACCACCCCTTCGGGCGAGAAACGCGCGATCTGCGCCGCGTGCGCATCGCCGGCGCCGGCCCACAGCGCCAGTCCCGCGCCCAGCACGGCCAGCCTCCCAAACGTGGTGGCGTACCCGCCGCTGCGACCCGAGGTGACAATCGTCCCCATCATCCTTTCCTTGTTGGATTTGGCTCGGGGCGAGGGTGACATGCGCGGATGGCAAGCGCAAGCCTCTGCACATTTTGGATTTTGTGTATGGCTGATTCAGCGCAAATGTGACAGCGGCAGCGGTCCTTCGCGCTTCAGGGCGGTCAGCACGATGTTGGACCGCACGCTCTCCACGCCGGGCACGCGCATCAGGCGCTTCATGGTGAATTCGGCCAGCGTTGGCAGGTCCGGCACCACCACGCGGACAAGGTAATCGGCCTCGCCGGCGACCGAGTAGCACTCCTGCACCTCTTCCAGCAGCAGGATTTCCTCGCGGAAGCGTTCGATGATGGTGTCGCCGTGGTGGGCCAGTTTCACACTAATAAATACCAGCACGCCCAGACCCAGCGCTTGTGGCGAAAGATTCACACGGTAGCCGGTAATCACGCCATCGGCCTCGAGCTTGGCCAGCCGGCGGCCGACCTGGCTGGGCGAGAGGTGCACCCGTTCGGCCAGTTGCTGGTGGGTAGAGCGGCCGTCGGCCTGCAGGGCGGTCAGCAGGGCGAGGTCGTAGGGGTCGAGGCTGGCAGTGTTCATGGCACGCAGAAAATCCGCATCCAGGATCTGAAAGATGCAGGTTACCTGCATGCGCCGACGAAACCAAGCCGTTTATGCGGCCTGAATGCACGTCCACACGCCTACACTGTGCATAAATTCCGCATCGCTGGAGACACACAGATGAACGCCACCCCGGACACCACGGCCGACTTTGCCGGCACGATGACCGCCAAGCTCAGGGAACAATTCGAAGCCGGCCTGCTGTCCGGCGAGGAACTGCGTCCCGACTTCACCATCGCCCAGCCGGTGCACCGCTACACCAGCACCGACCACGCCATCTGGCGCAAGCTCTACGACCGCCAGGCCTCGATGCTGCAAGGCCGGGTCTGCGACGAGTTCCTGCAAGGGCTGGGCACGCTGGGCATGGAGCGCGACCGCGTGCCCGAGTTCGACCAGCTCAACGAGACGCTGATGCGCGCCACGGGCTGGCAGGTGGTGGCCGTGCCGGGCCTGGTGCCGGACGAGGTGTTCTTCGAGCACCTGGCCAACCGCCGCTTCCCGGCGAGCTGGTGGATGCGCAAGCCCGAGCAGCTGGACTACCTCCAGGAGCCGGACTGCTTCCACGACGTGTTCGGCCATGTGCCGCTGCTGATCAACCCGATCTTCGCCGACTACATGGAGGCGTACGGCAAGGGTGGCTTGAAGGCGGCCAAGCTCGGCGCGCTGGACATGCTCGCGCGCCTGTACTGGTACACCGTGGAATTCGGCCTGATCCAGACCCCGGCCGGGCTGCGCATCTTTGGCGCGGGCATCCTGTCCAGCCAGGGCGAATCGATCTACAGTCTGGATTCGGACAGCCCGAACCGGATCGGCTTCGACCTGCACCGCATCATGCGCACGCGGTACCGGATCGACACCTTCCAGAAGACCTACTTCGTGATCGACAGCTTCGAACAGCTGTTCGACGCCACGCGGCCGGACTTCTCGGACCTGTACCGGCAACTGCGCGCGCTGCCGACGCTGGGCGCCGGCGATGTCGCCGAGGGCGACCGTGTGCTGAACATCGGCACCCGCGAGGGCTGGGCCGACAGCAACGACATCTGACGACGACAGCCGAGCCGCAGAACATTCATAACACCGAGGCCATCATGACCCCTCTTTCGCAAGACGCCCGCGCCAGCCTGCTGGCCGGGCTACCCGGCTGGACCCCGGTCCAGGACCGCGACGCCATTCACAAATCCTTCAAGTTCGCCGATTTCAACGCGGCGTTCGGCTTCATGACGCGCGTGGCGCTGCATGCCGACAAGGTCGATCACCATCCCGAATGGTTCAACGTCTACAACCGCGTGGACATCACCCTGTCCACCCACGACGCCAACGGCCTGACCCAGCGCGATATCGACCTGGCGCGTTTCATCGAGCAGGCTTTCAGCGGCCCGCCGGCGCGTTGAAGTCGCGCTATAGATAACTGTCGCCAGCTGAAGGGCAACTGAAAGGCAGCGCGCAAGGCTGCCCTGTACAATCGGCGGCATTGCCCCACAACGCCGCCGAGCCCCCTGCCATGCGTATCCTGCTGATCGAGGACGACCGTCAAATCGCCAGTGGCGTGGAGGCGGGCCTGACCCGTGCCGGCCATCAGGTACGCGTGGTCCATGACGGCGTGTATGCCACGGATCACCTGCTGCGCGAGCAGCACGACCTCGTCATCCTCGACCTGGGCCTGCCCGGCATCGACGGCATGACGCTGCTGGCCCGCTACCGCGCCCGCAACCGCACCACGCCGGTCATCATCCTGACCGCCCGCGACGAACTCGAAGACAAGCTCTCCGGCCTCAACGCCGGCGCCGACGACTACCTCGTCAAGCCCTTCGCGCTGCCCGAGCTGGAAGCGCGCGTGCGCGTGCTGCTGCGCCGCAGCCAGCATGGCGAGGCCGCGCCCGAGCGCGACGTGCGCCTGGGCCGCCTGCGCCTGTCCGGCAACGACCGCCGCATGTTCGTCGACGGCAAGCCGCTGGAGCTGTCGCCGCGCGAGTTCGCCGTGCTGGAACTGCTGCTCCAGCGCCAGGGCCGCGTGGTGAGCAAGGCGCAGATGCAGGACCACCTGGCCACCTTCGCCCATCCGGCTGGCGAGGGCGGCGATACCGTCGGCGACACCGCCATCGAGGTCTACGTGCACCGCGTGCGCAAGAAGCTCGAGGAAGCGGATGTCGAGATCGTCACCGTGCGGGGCTTCGGCTACCTGCTCCAGATTCGTGGCGGACACTGACTCTCCCTCCCCCTCGCGTTCGCGGCTGGTCCGCGCTTCGAACCCGAGCCTGCGTGTCCACCTGCTGCGCGCGCTGGCCACGCCGCTGTTCGCGCTGGTGCTGGTCAGCGGCTCGCTCTCCTACTGGCTCGCGGCGCACTACACCACCCAGGTCTTCGACCGCGCGCTGTATGGCGTGGCGAACAACATCGCCCAGCAGATCCGCATCGCCGGGCCGCGCCTCGATCAAGATATTCCGATGATTGCCCAGACGCTGGTCGAGGCCGAAGGCTCCGACCGCATCTACTGGCGTATCCACGGCCCGGACGGGCTGATCGGCGGCATGGACACCTGGCTCGGCTACGGCACGGGCCAGACCACGCTCCACGACGCACGGCTGTTCTACGCGTGGTTCAGCGGTCGCCAGGTACGCGCCGTGCGGCTGCCGGTGACGCTGCCGAGCCCCGCCTCGGACGAATTCGGCACGAGTGGCGAGGGCACGCTGTCGCGCGGGCCGATCGTCGTGGAAGTCGCTGAACTGCTAGACCGCCGCGAGACGGCGGCGAACGAGATCCTGCTGTCGGTGTCGGTGCCGCTGATCCTGCTGCTGCTGGTGGGCAGCCTGATCCTGTCGCACGTGCTCAAGGAGGAACTGGTGCCGCTCCAGATCCTGACCGACAAGCTGAACCGCCAGACCGCCCGCTCGCTGGCCGCGCTGGACGAAACCCAGGTGCCGGCCGAAGTCGAACCGTTGATCCGCGGCCTGAACGCGCTGCTGGCGCGCCTGCGCGATGCGCTGGACGCCCAGCGCAAGTTCATCGCCGATGCCGCGCACCAGCTACGCACGCCGCTGACCGCCGTGAAGCTCCATGCGGACCGCGCGCTCGATGCCGATTCCCCCGATGTGGCCCGCCACGCGCTGCGCGAGGTGCAGACCGCTGCCGACCGCGCGGTGCGGCTGTCGAACCAGCTGCTGTCGCTGGCGCGGGCCGAGCCGGGGCTGTCGCTGGAGCGGCTGGGGCCGGTGGAACATTTCGACCTGGCCGAACTGGCTTTCGAGATTGGCGCGGAATGGGTGCCGCAGGCGCTGGCCCGCCGCGTGGACCTGGGTTTCGAGATCCTGCCTGGCCCCACCTTCACCGGCAGCGCGCCGGCCACGGTGCGCGGCAACCGGCTGCTGATGCGCGAGGCGCTCTCGAACCTGATCGACAATGCCGTGAAATACGTGCCGGCCGGCGGGCGCATCACGGTGCGCGCGGGTGGCGAGACCATGGGCCATCGCGGCATGGCCGTGGTGATGGTGGAAGACAACGGCCCGGGCATTGCGCCAGCGCGGCGCGAGGAAGTCTTCAAGCGCTTCTTCCGGGGCGATCACACACCCGGCGCCCAGGCGGTGCAGCAGGCCGCGCCGAGCGGCGCCGGCCTGGGGCTGGCCATCGTGCATGAAATCGTCTCGCTGCACCAGGGCACCATCCGTATCGAGGACGTGCCCGCGCCCTCCCCGGCGCCTGTGCCGGCGCCGTCCGCGCTGTCAGCCGTGGTGGCTGGCCACGGGGATCACGGCGACCATGGGGAGCAGCGCGACCCGGCACCCCGGCGCGCGTCGATGCGGTTCGTGATCCGCATCCCCTGCGAGGCGCCCGGCACGGCTGCCGGCTGACTTCTTCCGACTGCTTACTTCCGTTCCTTCGGGGCCAGCATCGTGCCCCGGCAGTTCGGGCTGCCGCAGCGGCACTCGTATTCCTTCTTCAGCTTCTTGGTATAGCGCGCGTCTATTACCAAACCATAGTCATAGAACAGCTCTTCGCCCTGGGCGATGTCGCGCAGCGCGTGGATGAACACGCGCCCCTTCTTCTCACGTGCCTCGCAGTTCGGCTCGCAGGCATGGTTGATCCAGCGCGCGCGGTTGCCGCCGAACTTGGCGTCGATCACGTCGCCGTCGTCCAGGCTGAAGTAGAAGGTGTGGTTCGGGTCGGCCGGATCATGCGGATGGCGCTTGAGCGCTTCTTTCCACGAGATGTGCTCGCCCTTGTATTCGATCACGCGCTCGCCCTCGGCGATATTGCCGATCGCGTATACGCCCTTGCCGTGCACGCCTGACTGGCGCACCTCGATGCGGTCGCTGGCGCTCTTCTTCTTGCCCGCCTTCTTTGCCTTGCCTTGTTCCGACATGTCGCTGTTTCCCCGTCAAACCGATGACTGCCGGTCCACTCCGGCGCGCCCCGGATGATACCTGCCAACCATGTCGGCGCGACACCCCTTTTCGCCTCCTGTATACCGTCATGCATGTGGATAAACCGGCCAAAATCTGTGGATAAGCGCGCGGGTTTGGTGTGGGCGGCAAGGGGGTGACATGGGGATGGCGCAGGAACAAGTCGACGAGGTATACCTCCCATCCTCCTCCAGACGGCTGAGTCATCCACGCCGGCCAACAACCGCTCCCTGTGCTTTCGGTATACGTAAACATCTGATCCGATTGACGTATACGTGGTTATCCACAGAAACGGTCGCCCTCTATTGACTACTACTATTCGTATACATAAAAGAAAGATGTAAACCGAAAGCACGAGAGCCGGCAGCGCAGCGAGGTATACGTCCGAACCCCTCCGACTTTGGGAGGAAGGCCGTTTTGGACGTCGATGAAAAATTGAGCAGGTCCCGTTTTTCGCGTATACCGGCACGCGGGCACGCCAGAAGCCCCTCAGGCGCTTTTGGCCGCGTATACGTCCCCAACCCTCTGTCAGCCGCGTATACGCCTCTGAAGGGCTCTCAGCGCTTCCAGGCCCCTTCCGCGTGACGCGTATACCGCTTCCCAATCGCCCTCAGCCCCCCTGCTGCCAAGGCCTGGCAATGGCTGGCGTAACAATCTGTTCCCGGTGCGCCTTCCCCGACACGGTATGATGTGGCCCGCGGCGTCTTTGCCGGTGCGGGTTCCAGCGGAGCCGGCGCGGCCAGGACGTCAGTGTTTTTTCAACTCGAGACGGAGTGAAGCATGACGAAAACCGAACTGATCGACGCGATTGCAGCTGGCGTGGACGGTCTGACCAAGGCCAAGGCGGAACAGGCACTCAACGTGACGCTCACCGCGATCATGGACGCCGTGGCCAAGGGCGATACCCTGAGCCTGATCGGCTTTGGCACCTTCAGCCAGGGCGAGCGTGGCGAGCGCATGGCGCGCAACCCGCGTACCGGCGAGGAAATCAAGGTGGAAGCCGCCAAGACCGTGAAGTTCAAGGCGGGCCAGAAGTTCAAGGACGCCGTCAACCAGTGATGCTTGCGGGCCGATGAATCAGCCCGGTTTGCAAGACCCCGCCGTGCCGCCACCGGATGCCGTCTCCGGCGCAGGTGCGCGCCAGGCGGGGGACGTTATCCACAACAGGTTTCCCGCCGCCGTGCGCGGCAAACCGCACAGCTGCACCGTGCCGTCAGACGGCGGCCGCAATCCTCTTCAAAATGGCGTCCGGACGTGGCCAGCACTAGGATTCTCGGGCGTCGCCATCCGTGGCCTCGCCATGCCGTCCAGCCCGCTCGCACCCAGATTTCCACAGCGTTATACACAGCGCTTTCCACACAAGGCTCCACAGCTTTCTCCACAGGCACTGACTCGGCGTTTTCTGAGTCTGGTAGCACTCGCCGTGCTATGTGGTTGCACCGCCGCGCCGCCGCGCACGGCACGTCCGCAGGCCGTGCCCTTGCCCGACCTGGAGCGCGTGGCCACCACGCCCGGCGCCACGCCGCGTGAGCGCATTGTCGAGATCGCCATGCAGGAGTGGCGCAAGTGGGGCAGCCAGACCATGCGCATCGGCCGCGACGATGGCGCCTGTGTGACGCACAGTCCCCTGCCCGCCCCGGTGGCAGTCGAATCGTTCGCCCCCCTCGCCCCGCAAGGCGCCCAGTCGGCGGACGATGAATCGGACGAGAACGGGAATGCAACGGATTGCATACGTTTTCCCGATGGCACGGGCATGGAAGCCACCGCGCAAGGCTGCCGGATGGCCCAGCGCTACTGGGGCATCGTGGGCGAGGCGCCGGATTGCCGCCAGGTGACGCAAGGCGCGTGGGCGTGGTCGGCCGTGTTCATTTCGTGGGTGATGCGCAAGGCTGGGCTCAACAACGACCAGTTCCTGACCGGTCAGTCCCATGCGATGTATGTGGTCGATGCCCGGGATGGCAAGCTGCCGCGTCCCGCCTTCCATATCGAGCCGATGCCGGCGCTGCCGCGCCCTGGCGATGTCATCTGCGCGCCGCGCGGACGTGACAAGTACCTCGAGAACCTGTCGGAGATCGGCTTCGGCACCACGCCGATGCACTGCGACATCGTCGTGGCCGTGGACCCCGCTGCGCGCGTGGTGCGGGCCATCGGCGGCAATGTGCAGCAGTCGGTGACCATGAGCGAGATCGACCTCAACGATGCCGGCCAGCTCGACGCCTTCACCAACTCGCACATGCCGTGGCTACTGGTGATGCGGAACGATTTGCAGTGACGGGACGAATCGAGTGGGCTGAAATTTCCGCTCGATCATCTATCCGAAGAATGATTACCAGCGGCGGTTGAGCTGCACGCCGAAGATCGAGCCGCTGGTCTGGGTCGCCCAGGCTTCGGCGGGCGTGGCGAAGGTGATGCCGTCGACGTCGCTGGCGCGGCTGTAGGTGTAGAACGCGCGTAGGTTGGCGTTGCCGGTGGACTTGCCGAGCGTGAAGGTCGGCGCCACGGTCAGCGCGGTGCGCTGGCCACCCACGCCAAACCCGGACGAGATCTGGTCGTGCGCGACTTCGAAGTTGAGCCGGAACTGGTCGTTGGCCACATAGGCCGGACGGAAGCGCGTGGCCGCCCATTGCAGCGTGCCGACCGGCGAGCGGTCCAGCTGCAGGCTCGATTCCACCGAGCCGCCGATGCCCGAGCGGCCCTTCCACTCCATCGATTCCGCCACGCGCACGCGTGACAGCGAAGCGCCCATGCCCGTGTAGCCGGTCATGGCCGCGCGCGACCCCTGCCCGTACTGCACGCCCAGCCGGTTGGTGCCCATCAGCACGTTCTTCTGCTCGTGCATGGCGGAGGCCCACCAGGCGCTGCCGGTGTCTTCCATGGCCGAGAGCGGCTCCACGCGCGTGAAACCCAACTGGACGTTGCCCTTGTCATTGGTGTCGATCGGGGCGCTGCGCAGGCTGTGATAGCTGGGCAGATGGGCGCCGTTCAGATCGTTACGTGCGGTGTATTGATAACTGAGTCCGAAATCGCCCAGTTTGGCGTTATCCACCCCGAATCGCATCGAGGGCGAGTTGGGCGGCAGCAGGCCGGACGACATCAGGAACGGATTGCTCTCGCGGCGGCCGGCCCAGACGCTGGCGCCATCGAGCACGGATACACCCGAGAGCCCGGTGACAGAGGTATAGAACTGCGGCACCAGTGCGTAGGGGTCCACGGCGGCGGCGTTGCCGTTGACCGAGGTGGCGTTGGTACCCCGGGCCTGGGCCACGAGCTGGACCTGGGTGCCGCCGCCGATGTCGGCCAGCGATTCGCGGATCTTGACCTCGCCAGTGCTGGTGCAGGCCAGCCCGCCACCGAGCCCGACCGACGGCGTACCACCGCCCGGGCAGGCGCGCTGCGTGCTGGCGCGGTCCTCGACCGCTGCACGGCCGCTGTAACCCATGCGCCATACCGTATCGCCGGCGAGATCCTCGGCCGGCAACTGCGAGCGGAGCACCGGAGGTGCATCCGAGACCGTATCCGCTTCAGCGCTGTCGACTTGATCACCGCCGTTTGTGCCATCAGCGGCACTGGCGCGTGCCGGCTGGACGGGCTGAGCCGGCTGCGCGGGGAATTCACCCAGCCGCTGCGGGAAGAGGACCAATGGCGGTGGCGGAGGCGGCGGGGCTGCGGCCGACTCGGGCGGACCGACGAAGTCGGGGTCCACGGGGTTCTCCGCCGCGACGGTTGCCATGGTTTCGGATGGTGCCGCATTCGCCGTATTCGCCGTATTCGCCACAGCCGCATCGGCAGACTTGCTCGTACCCGGGACGACGGTCGGCTGGATCAGGTCGTACAGCGGGTCCGTCGCCGGCGCGGCAGCCGCCACGGGCGCAGCGGTAGGTACGCTCGCTGGGGCCGAAGTCGACGCCATGGCCGTCGGCGGCACAGTGCTGGCCGAAATTTGTGGCGGTGTCGCCACCTGACTGCCCGTTTGCGCGCAGGCGACCATGCCCCAAGCAGCCATGACGGCAAACGTGAGACGGCGGGAACGCAGGCGAGCGAATCGGGGTACTGGCAGCAGCATGGGAAACAGTGACGGCGCGCGGCGCGCCGGATGGGGGCTCCGTTTTTTAACAGGCGAACTTTTTGACCGCAAGACGGGTTACAAAATCCATCAAACCGTGCAGCATCTCACATTGCGAAAAGATCACCTCGCGCCACCTTGCCAGTCTCCCCGTAAACCGTTGCAGAAGTGCGAATCCCTAGCGAAAACCCGCAGTCGGGAGTGTGGTCGTGCGCAAAACGCCACCGCTATAATCGACCGGCTGTTTTGGACTTGTCCTATGGGTGGGGCAGCCAGCGCACATATATCTATAAGAGGAGATGTCATGGAACGTCGTTCCTTCCTGTTGAAAGCATCGGCTGTGGCCGCTACCGGGGCCCTGGCCGCGTGCGGCAAGGAAGACAAACCCGCCGCGCCCGCGGCGTCGGCGAGCGCACCGGGCGCGCCGGCCGTGATCGGCAGCAACCCGGCGGTGGAATGGCGCCTGGCATCGAGCTTCCCGAAGTCGCTGGACACCATCTACGGCGCCGCCGAGCTACTGTCCCAGCGCGTGAAGGAGCTGACCGACGGCAAGTTCAACATCAAGGTGTTCGCCGCCGGTGAAGTGGTGCCGGGCCTGCAGGTGCTGGACGCCGTGCAGAACCAGACCGTGCAGATCGGCCACACGGCCGGCTACTACTACTTCGGCAAGAATCCGACGCTGTGCTTCGACACCACCGTCCCGTTCGGCCTGACCGCGCGCCAGCAGACCGCGTGGATGATGCAGGGCAACGGCATGAAGCTGATGCGCGAGTTCTTCAAGGAATATAACGTCGTCAACTTCATGGGCGGCAACACCAATGCCCAGATGGGCGGCTGGTTCCGCAAGGAAATCAAGACCGTGGCGGACCTGCAGGGCCTGAAGTACCGCATCGCCGGGTTTGCCGGCGTGGTGCTGCAGCGCCTGGGCGTGGTGCCGCAGCAGATTGCCGGTGGCGATATCTACCCGGCGCTGGAAAAGGGCACCATCGATGCAGCCGAGTGGGTCGGCCCGTATGACGACGAGAAGCTCGGCTTCTACAAGGTGGCGCCGTACTACTACTACCCGGGCTGGTGGGAAGGGAGCGCCCAGCTGTCGTTCTACGCCTCCGCACCGGAGTTCGAGAAGCTGCCGGCGCAGTACAAGCGCGCGCTGGAAACGGCCACCATCGAGGCCCACACCAACATGATGGCCAAGTACGACGCCGTGAACCCGCAGGCGCTGGCCCGTCTGCTGGAGAATGGCGTGAAGCTGCGCCCGTTCTCGAAGGAGATCATGGAGGCATGCTTCAAGGCCACGCAGGACGCGTACGCCGAGGAAACCGCCAAGAACCCGTCGTTCAAGAAGATCTATGACGACTGGCGCGTGTTCCGCAACAACGAGGCCGCCTGGTTCAACGTGGCCGAGCAGGGCTTCGCGCAGTTCAGCTTCGCGCGCAAGCTGTAAGACATCGATGTGATTTGGATGTGATGTTGTCGCCTCTCCCGCCAGGGGGAGGCGAGTTCCAACGCCGATGACGGCGTACCGGTAGAATCCGCGCACCTACCGGACACTCCCATGCAACTCGGCATCTTCTACGCGCTGCTCGCGTACGTCATCTGGGGCCTGCTGCCCCTCTATATCAAATCCCTCCACGGCGTGGCGCCGCTCGAGATCCTGCTGCACCGGATGGTGTGGTCGCTGGTCTTTTTGGGCGCGATCCTGCTCTGGCGGCGGCATTTCGGCTGGCTGCGCGAGGTGGCGGGAAATCCGCGCCTGATCCTCGGCTTCGCGGCGAGCGCCGCCCTGCTCTGCGCCAACTGGTTCCTCTATATCTGGGCGGTGTCGGCCGACCGGGTGGTCGATGCGAGCCTGGGCTACTTCATCAATCCGCTGTTCAGCGTGCTGCTGGGTGTGCTGTTCCTGCACGAGCGGCTGCGGCCGGGGCAGTGGCTGTCCATCGCCGTCGCGGCGGGGGGCGTGCTCTGGCTGACCATCAGCGCCGGGCAACTGCCGTGGATCGCGCTCGCGCTGGCGGCGTCGTTCGGCGGCTACGGGCTGCTGCGCAAGACCGGGGCGCTGGGCGCGCTGGAGGGGCTGTCGCTGGAGACGCTGCTGCTGTTTCCGATTGCGGCCACCGCGCTGGGCGTGCTCGTCTTCACCGGCCAGGACACCTTCCGGAGCGCAGCACCGGGTACGCAGATCTTGCTGCTGCTGGCCGGCCCGGTCACGGCGGTGCCGCTGCTGTTCTTCGCCGCCGGCGCGCGCCGGATTCCGCTTTCGCTGCTCGGCCTGCTCCAGTACACCGGCCCGACGCTCCAGCTGCTGCTCGGCATCTGGCTGTGGCACGAGCCGTTCCCGGCCCAGAAGCAACTCGGCTATGCACTGATCTGGGTGTCGCTGCTGATCTACGCGATGGAAGGGGTGTGGGTTTCCCGCCGCAATTCCGTTAAGTCTATCAGCGCGACAAATGAAGCATAGGTTTGGATCGATTAATCGATTCATCCCGGGAATGATGGATTAACACCGGCTCGGCACGCGAGGGCCGACGCACTATACTGTACGTTTATACAGTACCGACGACGCGCACGCCCCCTTCGCCATGTCCACCCCCGTCCGGCGCATCGCCCACCTCGACATGGACGCCTTCTATGCGTCCGTCGAACTGCTCCGTTATCCCGACCTGCGCGGCCAGGCCGTTGTCATCGGCGGCGGCCGCAATGCCATCCCGGAGACGCTGCCCGATGGCTCGCGCCGCTATGCCCGCCTGCGCGACTACGTCGGACGTGGCGTCGTCACCACTTCCACTTACGAAGCCCGCGCGCTGGGCGTGTTCTCGGCGATGGGCATGATGAAGGCGGCCAAGCTGGCGCCGGACGCCATCCTGCTGCCGACCGATTTCGACGCCTATCGCCGCTACTCGGGCCTGTTCAAGGCCGCCGTGCGCACCTTCACCGAGCAGGTGGAAGACCGGGGCATCGACGAGATCTATATCGATCTGACCGAGGTGCCCGGCGAGCCGGCCGAGGTAGCCGCGCGCATCAAGGCGGCCGTGAGCGAGGCCACTGGCCTGACCTGCTCGATCTGCGTGGCGCCCAACAAGCTGCTGGCGAAGATCGGGTCCGAACTCGACAAGCCGGATGGCCTGACCCTGCTCACCCCCGCCGACATCCCCCGCCGTATCTGGCCGCTCGCGGCGCGCAAGGTCAACGGCATCGGGCCGAAGGCGGCCGAGAAGCTGGCCGGCATCGGCATCGACACCGTGGGCGACCTGGCCGAGGCCGACCAGGGCGTGCTCCAGACCCATTTCGGCCGCAACTACGCGAGCTGGCTGATCGAGGTGGCGCATGGGCGTGATGACCGCCCGGTGGTGGTCAGTTCCGAGCCCAAGTCGATGAGCCGCGAAACCACCTTCGAGCGCGACCTGCACCCGCGCGTGGACCGCCCGCTCCTATCGGAATCGTTCACCAAGCTCTGCATGCGCGTGGGCGAGGACCTGCGCCGCAAGGGCTACGTGGGCCGCACGGTGGGCATCAAGCTGCGCTTTGACGATTTCCGCACGGTCACGCGCGACCTGACCATGCCGGCCCATACCGCCGATGGCGCGGCGATCCGGCGCAGCGCCACGGAATGCCTGAAGCGGATACCGCTCGAGCGGCGCATCCGGCTGCTCGGCGTGCGCGTGAGCGCCCTGATCCCGGCGGACGAACAGGGCGACGACCCGGCGCCCGTGCAGGAGGAGTTCCGCTTCGAGGATGAGCGGCCGGATGCCTGACGCGGCACCGGAATGACCCCTCCGACGCATCTATCTATCTCCCGCTAGAATCGGCGGCTTCGAGCACCAAGGCCGTCCCCATGACCACCACCGCCACAGAGCGCGCCGCTGAGCCCGCCACCTGGATCACGCCGCTGCTGGCCACGGCCTGCGGCATGATCGTCGCCAATCTCTATTACGCCCAGCCACTGGTCGGCCCGATCGCCCGGTCGCTGCAACTCTCGCCCGAGATTGCCGGGCTGATCGTCACGCTGATCCAGATGGGCTACTGCGCGGGGCTGGTGCTGCTGGTGCCGCTCGGGGATCTGGTCGAGAACCGCAAGCTGGTCCTGACGCTGATTGGCGGCTGTGCCGTGGCGCTCATGGCGGCGGCCCTGGCCACTCACGCCAGCGTGTTCCTGATCGCGGGCTGCGCCATCGGCCTATGCTCGGTGGCGGTGCAGGTGCTGGTGCCGTTCGCGGCGCACCTCGCCCCGGACCATATCCGGGGCCGCGTGGTCGGCAACGTCACCAGCGGGCTACTGATGGGGATCATGCTGGCGCGGCCGGTGTCGAGCCTGATGGCCGGCCTGACGGGCGGCTGGCACACCATCTTCGCGGTCTCGGCCGTAGCCATGGTGCTGCTGGCGCTGGTGCTGGCGCGCAAGCTGCCGCGCCGCCAGCCCGCGCGGGGCGTGACCTACGGCCAGATGCTGGCGTCGATGGCGCACCTGCTCCGTACCCAGCCCGTGCTGCGCCGGCGCGCGCTGTACCAGGCCAGCATGTTCGGCGTGTTCAGCCTGTTCTGGACCACCATCCCGCTCTATCTGGCCGGGCCTGCGTTCCACATGTCGCAGACCGGCATCGCCGTGTTCGCGCTGGTCGGCGTGGCCGGCGCCATCGCCGCGCCGATGGCCGGCCGCTACGCGGACCGGGGCCACAGCCGCCAGATGACCGCCATCGCGCTGGCCATCGGCGCCGGGTCGTTCCTGTTGAGCCGGGTGGGCGTGGAGGGGTCGATGACCTCGCTCCTGGCGCTGACCGTGGCGGCCATCCTGCTCGACTTCGGCGTATCGGCGAACCTTGTGGTCGGCCAGCGCGCCATTTTCACGCTCTCGGCCGAGCACCGCAGCCGGCTGAACGGCCTGTACATGGCGATCTTCTTCGTCGGCGGCGCCACCGGCTCGTGGCTGGGCGCCTGGGCCTTCGCGCGCGGCGGCTGGCCGCTGGCGAGCTGGATCGGCTTCGCGCTGCCGGCGCTCGCCCTGCTCTACTTCCGGACCGACCGGCACTAAGCGCGGGGCGCCACCCCCTCCCGAAGTCCCGTTTGCTGCACTACACTGGCCGAGCGTTGTCCTTCATCGTCACAGTTTCGTTGCAGTGCCCGCTCAGGCGGGACTTGCCCGGAGGCCCCCGATGCCATGGCGCAAACTGGTGCCGCAACCGCGATGGTTACCGCGCGCGGCGGTCATGCGCCCGCAGCGAGTCGTGATCTGGTGTTTCAGCCTCGTGCTGGCGCTGACGCTCGCCGTTGGCCTGCGAGACCTCTACACGCTGCGCGAGCGCGTGATTGCCAGCCATCAGCACAATCTCGCGCTGCGCGCGATGGGGCTGGAGGCCGCCGTGTCGTCGGAGCGCTTCCGGCTGTCGTTCGTGCGCGACTACGCGCGGCAGCTGATGCGGATGGAGGCCGTGCAAGCCCGTGGCGTCTCGGACCCCGTCCTCGATCGGGCCTTCGCCGCGCGCGACGAGCCGATCTGGCAGATGGAAGTCCCGCTCGGCGATGCGCCCGTGATCGGCGTGTCACCGCAGGCCCTGGCCGGCCTGCCCGGCTTCGAGCGCCACGTGGGCGACCTGCGCGCCGACCTCTTCGCCGCGCGCCAGCTCAGCCATGTGCTGGGGCTGACCATGGGCGTGGACGAGATCCGCAATTCGGTCACGTTCATCTCGAGTAACGGCTTCTTCGTGACCTATCCCCCGGTGCCGGCCGACAAGGCACCCGCGTTGCTGCAGCGCTTTGCGAGCATGCCCTACTACCGCGATCTCCTGCCCGACCGCAATCCGGGCCAGGACCTGCGCTGGGCGCCGCCCTATCGCCAGTTCGAAAGCACCGAGCTGCGCACCACGCTGAGCGTGCCGATCTATGTGGAGTCGCGCTTTCGCGGCGTGGTGGCGGTGGATGTCTCGCTGAAGCATATCCAGGCGCTGCTCGGCGCACCGAGCGACGACTCCCCGGCCCTGAACCGCTACCTGATGGACAGCGCCGGCCGACTGATCGCGGCCTACCATGACCATCTGAGCACGGACCTGCGCTGGCCCGACGTGCTGGGCGACACCTGGCGCGACGTGGGACCGCAGACGCTGTTCGCCACCGACGGCCCCGGCATGCGCAAGGGCGATGGCGGCTACCTGTTCTACCAGCGGCTGGGCACCGGGCAGTGGATGCTGCTGGAGGCGGTCTCGACCGCCCAACTCTACGGCGAGGTTTTCTCGCGCATCAGCAAGCCGCTGCTGCCGGTCTGGATCGCGCTGCCGCTGCTGATGTGGATCTCGGTGCGGCTGGTATCGCTGCTGTTCAGCTACTACCTCGCGCTGGGCGACAAGCTCCAGAAACTGGCCGAGCGCGATCCGCTGACGGACCTCGCCAACCGGCGTCATTTCGGCGACCAGTTCGCGCAGGCGGCGGCGCGGCGCGCGCGCGACGGCAGCGCGCTGTCGATGCTGATGCTCGACATCGACTATTTCAAGAAGGTGAATGATCGATGGGGCCATGCCAGCGGCGACCACGTGCTCCAGCGGCTGGCCACGGCGTTGCGGGAAAATATGCGTGCGGTGGATACGCCGGCCCGCCTGGGCGGTGAGGAATTCGCCGTGTTGATGCCCGGCGCCACGCTGGCCGAGGCCACGGTCAGTGCCGAACGGCTGCGCGTGGCGCTGGCCGCGATGCCGGTGGAGCCCGCCCCGGACGCGCCCACGTCAGCGACGCAGGGCGACCCCGGGGCGCGCATCCGCTTCACGGTGTCGATAGGCGTGGCCGAAGCCGGGAGCGACGGGGGCCAGACACTCGATGCCATGTTGGCGACGGCCGACCGCCGTCTTTATGCCGCCAAGGCAATGGGGCGAAACCGGGTTTGCGCGGAGGATGCGCGGGCCGGCAATGCAGAGGCACCGCCGGTTGCGGGGTGAGGTGCAGGCAGGTCATGACGGCGTCCCCGGTCAGCGCAGCAGGAAGGCGATGTCCTCGACGGCAATCACCGAAACCGGGATGCCCTTGCGGCGCTGGAACAGGATGTGTTGCTGCACGCGGCTGCGCTGCTCCGCGAACACGGCCGGGTCCACCGGCGTGCCGCTGCGCGCGTAGTGCTGCACCAGCAGCTTGTAGGCGCGATGGCGGATCTGGAGCGTCTCGTTCTCGGCGCGCAGCCGCTGCCATTCGGTGGGGCTGAGGTCGAGCGTGTGGTTGAGTTCGTCGAGCGTACGCGCGTGAAGGTCGCGGTAGAGATCGCGCTCGGCTTCGGCGCGATGCAGCTCGTCGCGCAGCGCCATGATCTTGTGCTGGAGCTTCAGTGTCTGCCCCACCGCCGCCTGCATGCCCTTGGCGGCCTCGAGCGCCTGGCTTGCCGCCGCCATGGTGCTCTTCCACAGTCCACGGTCGGTACCCGCGGCCGTATCCAGCTCCGGCGGCCACACGTCGGCAGCCTTGATCGTCGTATCCATTGTTGACCCCAGTTGACACCCATCAGGCCCGTCGCCTCGTTGTGCGCGGGTCCCTTTTTCATCGTTTGTCCGTCGCCTGTTCCGCACTGCAACGTGCGGCAGGCAACTGTGGTCAATCGTAGTGATATGTCTGACGTCAGCCAAGTCAAAGATGTTTAGATCAGACTTCCTCGCACTTGTCTGTGGCGAAAACCATGCAGTGGGTAGTGCGTGTGCCGTCCGGCGCGTGTCGGCGGGGCCAGACAAAGCAGACAACCCCCACGTAAACCCCATGCGAATTCCTGTCGGTTTGACAGGCTTTTGACAGTTACCGACCTCTAGAATCCAGCCCACAGCTATCACTAGCTATCCATTCCAAAAAAAGACAGGAGACCGCGATGCCTCGCACGCTTGCCCGCTTTGCCCATGTCGTCCTCGCCGCCGCCACGCTGGCCGCGGCCCCGGCCTACGCCGTGGACAGCCTGAAGGTCATGATCGGCGCCAACCCCGGCGGCGGCTACGACCAGACCGGCCGCACGATCGGCGCGGCGATGATCGCGGCAGGCACCGCCAAGACCGCGTCCTATGACAACAAGGGCGGCGCCGGCGGCACCATCGGCCTGACCCAGTTCGTCAACACCGACAAGGGCAACCCCAACGCGCTGATCGTGACCGGCGCGGTGATGGTCGGTGCCATCGAGACCAACCATCCGCCCGTGACGCTGAAGAACGCCACGCCGATCGCCCGCCTGTATGCCGACACCATGGTCCTGACCGTGCCGGCCAGCTCGCCGCTGAAGTCCATCAAGGACCTGACCGCGCAGCTCAAGGCCAACCCGGGCAGCGTGAGCTGGGGTGGTGGCTCGAAGGGTTCGATCGACCACATCCTGGCCGGCCTGATCGCCAAGGACATCGGCGTGGATCCGAAGAAGATCAACTACGTGCCGTTCGCGGGCGGCGGCGAAGCCTCCGCGTCGATCATGGGCGGCCACGTGACCGTGGGCATTGCCGGCGTGTCCGAGTTCCTGCCCTTCATCAAGAGCGGCAAGATGCGCGCGCTGGCGGTGACCTCGAAGGACCGCACCGCCGACATCCCCACGCTCAAGGAGCAGGGCGTGAACGTGGAGATCTATAACTGGCGCGGCGTCTACGGCGCGCCGGGCATCACGCCCGAGCAGCGCAAGGCGATGATCGACGCCGTGGTCAAGGGCACCGAGAACAAGGTCTGGAAGGAAGCCCTGACGAAGAATGACTGGACGCCCTTCCTGCTGACCGGCGACGAGTTCGGCAAGTTCGTGGATGCCGAGTCGACCCGCCTGGGTGGCACGCTGCGCGAACTGGGCGTTGCCAAGTAAGTCCGGCGGATTCATCGCCAACTGCACGACTCGCCTCACCGCCCCACCCGCGCGCCCCAACAATAATCACAATCCTGTCACGCTCGTCGTGACCGCGCGGGTGGTGGCCATCCCTCCGGGAGCCCACCATGAAACCATCGCATGTCTCCATCGGCATCGCCGTCCTGGCGTTGTCCGCCTTCTTCCTGGCCGGCCTGTCCGGCATCTCGGGCGAGGAAGGCTACGCCGGCCTGTCGCCGCGCTTCGCGCCCACCCTGGTCGCCATCGGCCTGGCCGTGTGCGGCGCGCTGCTGACCTGGCAGGGCGTGCGCGGCGGCTTCCGCAATATGCCGGAGGAAGATGCCGAGTTGCCCGAGGCGCCACACAACTTCAAGGGCTTCCTGTGGGTAGCGGCGGGCCTGGTGCTGAACATGGCGCTGATCGGCACGCTCGGCTTCGTGCTGTCCTCCACGCTGATGATGGTCTGCGTGGCGCGCGGCTACGGCAGCCGCCGGCTGGTGCGCGATGCGCTGATCGGCCTGGGCCTGACGCTGCCGATGTGGGCGTTGTTTGAATTCTTGCTCGGCATCAACCTGCCGCTGCTGCCCCTTTTGTCGATCTCCGGCTTCTGAACCGGCGGGAGGAATTGCCATGGATACCCTGAACCAGTTGATGCACGGCTTCGCCGTCGCCATCACACCGATCAACCTGATGTGGGCCCTCGTGGGCTGCTTCCTCGGCACCGCCATCGGCGTGCTGCCGGGCATTGGCCCGGCCCTGACCGTGGCGATGCTGCTGCCGCTGACGGCCAAGGTGGAACCCACCGCCGCGCTGATCATGTTCGCCGGCATCTACTACGGCGCGATGTACGGCGGCTCGACCACCTCCATCCTGATGAACACACCGGGCGAGTCGTCCACCATGGTCACCGCCATGGAAGGCAACCTGATGGCCAAGAACGGCCGCGCCGGGCCGGCGCTGGCCACGGCGGCGATCGGCTCCTTCGTGGCGGGCACCATCGCCACCGTGCTGCTGTCGATGTTCGCGCCGGTGGCGGCGGACGTGGCGCTGCAGTTCGGCCCGGGCGAGTACTTCATGATCATGCTGCTGGCCTTCACGACCGTGTCGGCCGTGCTCGGCTCGTCGCTGCTGCGCGGCATGACCAGCCTGTTCCTGGGGCTCGGCATCGGCCTGATCGGCATCGATTCGCTGTCCGGCCAGACCCGTTACTCGATGAACATCCAGGAGCTTTACGACGGCGTGGATATCGTCGTGGTGGCCGTGGGCCTGTTCGCCGTGGGCGAGGCGCTGTTCAACGCGTTCTTCCCGCAGCCGGCCGGCTCGTTCAACAAGCTCAGTTCCGTCCACATGAACAAGTCGGACTGGAAGCGCTCGGTGCCGGCCTGGCTGCGCGGCACGCTGATCGGCTTCCCGTTCGGGCTGATTCCGGCCGGCGGCGCGGAGATCCCGACCTTCCTGTCGTACGCGACCGAAAAGAAGCTCTCCAAACACCAGGACGAGTTCGGCAAGGTGGGCGCCATCGAGGGCGTGGCCGGCCCCGAGGCCGCCAACAACGCCGCCGTGACGGCCACGCTGGCGCCGCTGCTGACGCTGGGCATTCCGACCTCGAACACCACCGCCATCCTGCTGGCGGCGTTCCAGAACTACAACCTCCAGCCCGGTCCGATGCTGTTCCAGACCTCGGGCGATCTGGTCTGGGGCCTGCTGGCGTCGCTGTACATCGGCAACGTGATGCTGCTGGTGCTGAACCTGCCGGCGATCGGCCTCTGGGTGCGCATGCTGCGCGTGCCCACGCCGCTGCTGTACGGCGGCATCCTGATCTTCGCGGGGCTCGGTGCGTACGGTATCCGCCAGTCGTGGTTCGACCTGCTGCTGCTGTTCGTGATCGGCCTGCTGGGCATGGCCATGCGCCGCTTCGACTTCCCCACGGCGCCGGTCATCGTCGGCCTGATCCTGGGGCCGATGGCCGAGAAGCAGCTGCGCAATGCGCTGTCGATTGGCCAGGGCGACTGGAGCCTGTTCGTCAAGCAGCCGATCTCCGCCACGATTCTGGCGATGACGGTGGCCGTGGTGGTGGTGCCGCGCGTGCTGCGCTGGCACGCCAGCCGCAGCAGTGCCCGCGCTGCTGCCGACAACGCGGCGTAGCCGTCGCCCGCCCCGGCCGGCGGGGTCTTGCAGTGCATCACACGGGGGGCTGCGGCCCCCTGTATCATTGGCGAAACCCGCTCGACAGGATCGCCATGCCGGAACCGACCTCCGCACCGACCGCAGCGCCCGCCTTCACCCTGGCTGATGTCGATGCCACGCTGGAACGCGTGCTCGCCCCGTGGGTGCGCCAGCTTGGCCTGCGAGCCGAGGCGGTGGACGACCAGGGCGTGACGCTGCGCCTGCCGTTCAGTGAGACTTTTCGCCATGCCGGCGGCGTGGTGTGCGGGCAGGTACTGATGTCGGCAGCCGATACGGCGATGATCGTCGCCATCTCCCGGGTGCTCGGGGAGTTCCGCCCGATGACCACGGTCAGCCTGACCACCAACTTCATGCGGCCTGTGATCGACGGCGACGTGCGCGTGCGCGCCAACGTGCTGCGGCTCGGCAAGACCGTGGTGTTCGGCGAGATCGAGCTGACCGGCACCGACGGCAAGCTGGCGGTGCAGGCCACCACCACCTACGCGCTGCTCTGACATCCAGGACCATCCGACGATGATGACTGGCGCCGCGCCAATCTCCTCCGCCCCTCCCCAGCCGCTTTCCCAGCCGTTCGACCAGATCGTGTTCGCCGGCGGCGGCAACCGATGCTGGTGGCAGGCCGGCTGGTGGGACACCGTGGCGCCCGAGCTGGCGCTGCGGCCGCGCGTGATTGCGGGCATCTCGGCCGGGGCGGCTACGGCGTGCATGGTCCATGCGCATGATTCGCACCAGACCATGGCCTATTACCGCGACATCCTGGCCAACAACACGCGCAACGCCTACTGGGGCAACCTGCTGCGGCGCGAGCGCGTGTTTCCACATTACGGCATCTATCGCAACGCGCTGCTGTCGCTATTCGGCGATAACCGGCTCGCGCGGCTCCAGGCCGCGCCCGAGATCCGCATCGGCGTGGCGCATATCCCGCCGTGGAGCGGCCCGCGCCTGGCCGTGGCCGCCGGGCTGCTCGCGTACAACATCGACAAGCACCTCCTCAAGACGCTGCACCCGCGGCTGGGCCGCAAGCTGGGCTTCCGGCCCGAGTTCGTGCGCGCGCAGGATTGTGCTTCGCCCGAGGATCTGGCCGATCTGCTCTTGCAGTCGGCCTCCACGCCGCCGTTCACACCGGTACTGAAGCGCCAGGGGCGCGCGGTGCTCGATGGCGGGCTGGTGGACAACGTGCCCGTCGATGCGCTCGACCCGGCCCCCGGCAACGTGCTGGTGCTGGTGACGCGGCTGTACCCGCGCCCGCCCCGCTTCGTGCTGGCGGAGGGCGGCCAGCGCCGGCTGTACCTGCAGCCGTCGCAGCGCGTACCCATCTCGAGCTGGGACTACACCCGGCCCGAGGCCATGACACATGCCTACGATCTGGGCCGGCGCGACGCGGAAGCGTTTCTGCGCGACTGGCCCACGATCCGGGACGAGGAATTGTTGCCGGCGCCCTGAGTGGTTGCGCCCACGGGCGCCGGTCGGTCGTGTTGAATGCGGCGATGCGCCGCGTACAAGGAGACATGGATGACTAAGCGCCAGGCAACACCCGAGACCGCCACCCCGGCACCGGCCAAGGAGCGCCGCCGCGCGCGCGAGATCAGCGCGGCGCCCGTGGTGGAGAACGTGCCGCGCCGCAAGCGCAATGGCCGGCCGGGCAAGGCGCGCGAGGCGGACCTCGTCGTCATCGGCGCGGGTTCCGGCGGCGTAGCGGCGGCCCGGCGCGCGGCGTCGCTGGGCGCGCGCGTGATCCTGGTCGAACGTGGCGCCATCGGCGGCACCTGCGTCAATCGCGGCTGCGTGCCCAAGAAGATGCTGTCCTACGGTGCCACCTGGGCGGCCATTTTGTCCGATTGCCTGTCTCACACTGGCGGCAAGGAGGACTGGCGCGATGCCATCGTGCGGGTCAATGCCGAGGTCGCGCGTCTCAACGCGTCTTATGCCCAGCGGCTGACCGAGGCCGGCGTGGAGATCCTGCACGGCGAGGCCCGGCTGACGAGCCCGACCGAGATCGTCGTCGGCAACGAAACCCTGCGCACCCGCAAGACGCTGATCGCCACGGGCGCGCGGCCGCGCGTACTTTCGGTGCCCGGCGGCGAGCTGGCGAGCACGTCCGACGATGTGTTCACGTGGCAGACCGTGCCGGCGTCGATGGTGGTGATCGGCGGGGGGTATATCGCCGTGGAACTGGCGTCGATCCTGTCGCGCTACGGGGTCAAGGTCGACCTGCTCGTGCGCGAGGACCGACTGCTGCCGCGCTTCGACCACGACGTCTCCGCCTCGCTGGCCGGGGCGCTGGCCGCCAAGGGCATCCGCCTGCATTTCAATACCGAGGTGACGCTGCTCTCGCAGGCCAATGGCGCGACCGAGGTCTGCTATACGCAGGACGGCAACCCGGGCCGTACCCAGACCGTGCGCGCCCAGGCGGTGCTGTCGGCCATCGGTCGGCAGGCCAATGTGGAGGGGCTGGGGCTCGAGGACATCGGCATCGAACTGGGCGAAAAGGGCGGCATCGTTGTGGACCGCCAGTTCCGCAGCGCGGAGCGCGCGCTGTACGCGGTGGGCGACTGCATGGCCGAGAACCTGCACCTGACGCCGGTGGCCATCGCACAGGGCCGCTGGGTCGCGGACCGCCTGTTCGGCAAGCGCGGCGACCTGGCCGATTTCGACATCGTGCCCACGGCCGTGTTCTGCGAGCCGGCCATCGGCGTGGTGGGCATGACGGAGGCGCAGGCCATCGAGGACGCGGGGAAGCCGGAGCGCATCCGCACCGAAATCAAGCGATTCGTCTCATTGGAAAACCGCTTCGGCGGCAGTTCGCAACAGTCGATGATCAAGCTGGTGCTGAACGCGCGCAGCGGCCGGGTGCTCGGCGTGCATTTGATGGACAACGCCGCGCCCGAGATCATCCAGGCGCTGGCGGTGTCGCTGCGGCTGGGGCTCAAGGCCTCGCACCTGAAGACGACCCTGCCCCTGCATCCGACGGTGGCGGAGGAGATGTTCGGGTAGGCGCTAAACCATTGACCCCAAACGCAAAAACGGACGCCGAAGCGTCCGTTTTCTTGTATCTGGTGGCCTGGGACGGAATCGAACCGCCGACACAAGGATTTTCAATCCTCTGCTCTACCGACTGAGCTACCGGGCCAAAGAAGCGAAACTATATCAGCGCGAAACCGGCCAGTCAAGCGCCCCGTGCATCACTGTCGGTCATTGTTCGGTGGGCTCGGGCTTGTTGCGACCCAGCTCCACGCCGAGCTGCTTGAGCTTGCGGTACAGGTGGGTCCGTTCGAGGCCGGTCTTCTCGGCCACGCGTGTCATGCTGCCGTGTTCGCGCACCAGGTGGTATTCGAAATAGGCACGCTCGAACAGATCGCGTGCCTCACGCAATGGCATGTCGAAGGAGAAGTGCATCTCGGCCTCGGGCAGGCGTGCCGGATTGCCGTTCGCGGCGATCTCCGCGGGCATCTCGGCGGGCGCCAGCGCGGCCGCGGCGGCTTCGCCCGTGGCAGAGGTGGCGGCAGGCGCCGCGCTGGCCGCCGTCGGCGCCGTACGCGGGCGTTCGATGCCGCGCGCCAAGCCTTGCTCCACGGCGGACAGCAACTTCTGCAGCGCGATGGGCTTCTCGAGGAAGTTCAGCGCGCCAATCTTGGTCGCCTCCACAGCGGTGTCAATCGTGGCGTGGCCAGACATCATGATGACCGGCATCGTCAGGTAACCCTGTGCCGACCATTCCTTGAGCAAGCTGACGCCATCGGTATCTGGCATCCAGATATCGAGCAATACCAGATCGGGCGTCCCGGCCGCACGGTACTCGCGTGCCTGCTGGGCGTTCTCCGCCACTTCGACCACATGGCCTTCGTCACTCAGGATCTCCGAGAGTAATTCCCGGATGCCCATTTCGTCGTCGACTACGAGGATGGTTGCCATACTTCCCCTCTTAACCCCACCGCAGCGCCACCGGACGGTGACGCAGTTTGACTATGCCAGTTTAACGAACAGGATCGAGATCTGTGCCCCGATGATCTCGGCGCCGTCCATGCGATTGCGTAACTCGATGCGCGCGCCGTGTTCGTCAATGATCTTCTTTACCATCGCCAGCCCGAGACCCGTACCCTTGGCTTTCGTGGTCACATACGGTTCGAACGCCCGACTGAGAATACGGGGTGCGAATCCTGGACCATTGTCCGCGATGGACAGCTTGACGGCCTGCCGGTCTTCGCCAGCAGAATCTTTGTATTCTACAGTCTCGGTGTGCAGAGTGATATGGGGCGCCGCCCTACCGGCCGCCACGTTGTCCGCCACCGCATCCTGCGCATTCTGCAGCAAGTTGTGGATCACCTGCCGCAACTGGGTCGGATCTCCCTTTATTTCAGGCAAATCGGGCCCCAGCGCCGAATGGATCACGGGATGCTCGTGCACCCCGGGCTCGTCGATCCCATACAGATGCAAGACTTCTGCCACCAGGTGATTCAGCGCCAGCGTCTGCACTACGGCGGGCGGCGTACGCGCGTAATCGCGGAAGTCGTCAACCATGCGTTTCATTGCCGCCACTTGGTTAACGATCGTTGCGGCCCCGCGCTTTAGCACTTCCGCATCGGTTGTCTCCAATTTCGGCGAAAGTTTCATCTGCAGGCGCTCCGCCGAGAGTTGGATCGGGGTGAGCGGATTCTTGATTTCGTGGGCCAGCCGGCGCGCCACCTCGCCCCAGGCGACCGAGCGCTGGGCCGAGATCACATCGGAAATATCGTCGAAAACCACCACGTAGCCGGGCTCGTCGCGGCTGCCGCCCGGCAGGTGGGCGCCGCGCACCAGCAGCGTCAGCGGCTGTTCCTCGTCGCCCTGCGGCAGTTCGATCTGCTTCTGCCAGTGCCGCGCGCCGCCCAGCACCTCGCTGGTGTTCTGCTCGGAAAACGCCTGGCGCACGATCTCGGTGAACTCGCCCAGCCCTGGAATCTGCTCGGCCGGCTGGCCCAGCACACCGGCGAAGGGCTGGCGGAAGATGCGCTCGGCGCCGGGGTTGGCGGTCAGCAGCGCAAAGCGCCGGTCGAACACCAGCACGCCGGCGGTCAGGTTCTGCAGCACGCTTTCCAGGTAGGCCTTCGACTGCTCCAGCGCGGTGCGGTTTTCCTCCACGGCGATGCGGGCCTCGGACAACTGGCGCGTCATCGCGTTGAACTGCTGCGTCAGCATGCCCAGTTCGTCGCGGCTTTTAAGTTCACGCTTGGGTGAGAGATCGCCCTCGGCCACCTCCTTGGTCCCCTGCAGCAGCATCAGCAGCGGCCGGGCGAGCTGGCCGCCCAGCAGCAGGGCCAGCATCACGGCGATGAACACGGCCAGGAACAGCGTCAGGGTCAGCGTGCCGATGTACATCTTGCGCAGGCCGGTGCGCCCCAGCGCCTTTTCCTGGTACTCCTGATAGGCGCGCTGGACCTCGTCGGCATTGCGTGCGAGCACGGCCGGCACTGGGTGCAGCACCTGGAGGTAGCGCTCCTCGCGCACCGTATCGCCCATCAGGCCGAAGCCGGTAGCCGGTGCGTCCTCGGGGCGGCGCTCCACGGACAGCCCCGACCCGGCCCAGCGGGCACCGGGCGCGGACATGCCGGCACGCGGCGGGCGCTGCGCGCGCTGGACCGCGGCGGCTGCAGCCACGGCGGCGGCCTGCGCCTCCGCGTCGGTCGAGTTCTGCGACGGCGCCGGCCCGAGCGGAATGATCACGCGGATGCGGTACAGGTGGGTACTGTCGATGGGGCCCGTGCGCTTGCCGTCTACCGAGGGCTCGGTGCCGCCCTCCACGGCCGCATAGCCGCCGGCCAGCCGCGCCTGCTCGGCGAGCATGCCCGACGGCAGGTCCGGCACCAGCGAGGCGTAGCTGCTCGACGCCGTGGCCATCACCCGGCCGCTGCCGGTGAAGATCGCGGCCTCCTGCACGCCGTACTGCTCGCGCAGCCGGTTCAGTTGCAGCGACGTGGCCATGCCCGACGACCCCGTGAGCTGGTCCGCCATCAGCCGGGCCTTGCCCTGCAGATCGGCCAGTTGGCTGTCGATGGTGGACCGGCCCAGGTTCAGCCCGGCCTCGAGCGCCGTTTCCACGCGTACATCGAACCAGGATTCGATGCTGCGCGAGACGAACTGCAGCGAGACCAGGTAGATCAGCACGCCCGGCAGCACGCCCACCACGCCGAAGAACACGGCCAGCTTGGTCATCAGCCGCGTGCCGAACTTGCCGCGCCGGTAGCGCACCCACAGCGTCATGGCCAGTGCGCCCACGGTCAGCACCAGTAGCGCGCCGACGACGAGGTTGACCTTGAACAGCAACGTGAAATAGCGATCGAAGAATTCGGTGTTGGCCGAGGCCCCGGCCAGCAGGCCCACCAGGACCAGCGCCAGGAAGACGATGATCCCCACCACGACGCGATAGAGCACGCGGCGGAATCGGCTGTCCCAGATCGCTCCGTTCATGGCGGGCTCGATGCGGGCTGTACCAATTGGCTCGGAGACAGGACCGTGGAGACGGTCTGCGAGAACGGCGTGCGGGCATCGGCTGATGGCGCGGAGGCCGCGGCGGGCGCGGAGCCGGGGATGGCCGGCGCAGCGGGCGGTGCCGGGGGTGCCGCAGGCGGTGAGGCGGGCATCGGGGCCGGCGGTGGGGGCAGCGGCTGCGGCGCGTCGAGGTTGGTCGGCACGGTGTAGTTGAAGCGCTTCCACTCGGACGACAGGTTCCACTCGCGCGTGTTCACCGCATTGATCTGGAACGGCTTCGGCAGCTGCGAGAGGTCGAGCCGCATGCGCAGCTCGGCGTGATAGGTTTCGCCGCGCCGCACGTCGCCGCGCTCGAACACGCGCCAGCCACGCACCTGCTGGATGAACTGCAGCGCGCCCTTGAGGCGGTTGAACGGCAGTTGCAGCCCGCCCGTGGAAACGCGGTACTGACGCGTCAGCGGCTGATACGACAGGCGCACGCTGCGGTTGGTGTTCACCGGCTTCTCGTCGAACCAGTACCAGCGCGGGCGCGAGAGCTGGAATTCGACCACGAAATAGAGCGGAATGCCCTTGTGCAGCGCGTCTTCCAGCGCCGGCGGCAGGTCGAAATCGAACGAGGTGGCCAGCTCGAAGCCGCCGTCCTGGTATTCGATCTTCGCTTCGGAATTCTCGATGAGCTGCGCCTCGGCGCGGGGCGTCAGCGCTAGCAGCAGGCTCAGCAGCAGCCATGCGGTGACGGCCCAAATGCTGAGTGTGCCAAGGGTGCCCAGCGCACGCCGGCCGCTATTGGCCAGCGCGAGCGCCGGCGCCTCGCGCGTTGCGCGGCCCGGGACTCGGTGGACGAACAAGCGCAGCGGGCTCGGCATCGGTGGGATCAGGCGCGTTTCTGGAAGCGGGCGTAGTAGAAGCCATCGTGATCGGTAGGCAGACCCGATGGCGAACCGGTTGGCAGGCTGGCCGTTTCAGGCGCCTTCGTACCGGGCAGCAGTTGTCCCGGCGCTTGCAATCGTATCGCATCTGGTAGCTGCGCACCAAACCAGAGCGCCTGCTCCTCGCCTTCCGTTGGGAAAATAGAACAGGTCACGTACACCAGGATGCCGCCCGGCTTCAGCAGCGGCCAAAGTTGAGACACGATGCGACGCTGCTCATTGACGAGGCGCGCGATATCTGTCTCGCGGCGCAGCCAGCGGATATCGGGATGGCGCCGTACGATGCCCGACGCCGAGCACGGCACGTCCGCCAGGATGCGATCGAACGGCTGGCCGTCCCACCAGTCCTGGGGCCGGCTCGCGTCGCCGACGATCACGTTGGCGCGCTGGCCCAGGCGGGCAAGGTTTTCGTGGATGCGGGCGGCGCGTTGCGCGTCGCTCTCCACGGCGGTGACGTCGATGTCGGCCAGCTCCAGCAGGTGGCCGGTCTTGCCGCCGGGGGCCGCGCAGGCATCGAGCACGCGCATGCCATCAGACAATTCGCAAAGGGGCGCGGCCAGTTGCGCGCCGGCGTCCTGCACCGACACATCGCCTTCGGCAAAGCCGGGCACCTGCGAGACCGGGAACGCGCGGACCAGCCGCACCGCCTGCTCGCCCACGACCGTGCCGGCCATGCCGGCGTTGGCCAAGCCAGTCAGATACTCCGGCACCGACATGCGCTGCGTGTTCACGCGCAGCGTCATCGGCGGCCGGGCGTTGACGCTCTCCGCCAACGTAGTCCACTGGTCCGGGTACGCCTTGCGCAGCTGCGCCAGCCACCAGGACGGCAGGTTGTAGCGCGCTTCCTCGTCCTGGTTGACGGTCTGCATCAGTTGCTGACGTTCACGCAAAAAGCGGCGCAGCACCGCGTTCACCAGGCCGCGCGCGTGGGCGGTCTTCGGCTCGGATGCGGCCGCGCTGACGGCCTGGTCTACCACAGTGAAATCGCTGTAGCCACCGCGCCCGACCTTGCTGGCATCGCCCTCCTCGCCTTCCAGCAGCAGCGCCAGGGCCACGGCCAGCAGGGAATCGACGAGCGCGCCGGGCGGGCGCGTGACCAGTTCGGTGACCAGCGCGCGCGTGGTGCCGAACTGGCGCACGGTGCGATAGGCCAGGTCCTGCACGGCGCCGCGCGTGGCGGCGTCGCGCACGCGGTCGAGCCGCAGGTGCGTGGCGACGTCTTCGATGGCCTGCGGCAGGGCCGTGCCTTCATTGACGCCGCGTACCGCCGCGGCGGCGCCGAGCATCTGGAAGGCAAGTGAATCGTGTTGCAGGCGCATGGAATACGAGAATTCTGAAAATGCTATGAATGACAGTGACCGGCACGGCGTGCCGATCACAAAAAAAGCCCGCCGGTTCCGGGGAACACAGCGGGCAGTTTACCCGGACTCGGGGCGCGCGGCCGGCCTCAGGCGGGATAGGTGCCCGTCTGCGCCATGTGCATCAGCCGCGCAACGCGCTCCTCGGTGGCCGGGTGGGTCGAGAACAGGTTGGCGATGCCGCCGCCCGAGAGCGGGTTCATGATCATCATCTGCGCCGTGGCCGGGTGCGCCTCGGCGGCCTGGAACGGGATACCCTGCGCGTAGCGGTGGATCTTGTCCAGCGCGCTGGCCAGCGCCTGCGGGTCGCCGCTGATCTCGGCGCCGCCCCGGTCGGCCTCGAATTCACGCGCCCGGGAAATCGCCATCTGGATCAGCGAGGCCGCCAGCGGGGCCAGGATCGCCACGGCGATGCTGGCGATCGGATTGGACCGATTGCCGTTCTCGTCGCGCCCGCCGAAGAACATCGCCATGTTGGCCAACGCCGAGATCGCACCGGCCATCGTGGCCGCGATGGTCGAGGTCAGGATATCGCGGTGCTTCACGTGCGCCAGTTCGTGCGCCATCACGCCGCGCAGCTCGCGGTCAGACAGCACGCGCAGGATGCCCGTGGTGGCCGCCACCGCCGCGTGCTCGGGGTTACGCCCCGTGGCAAACGCGTTCGGCGCGTCCTCGTTGATCAGGTACACACGCGGCATCGGCAGCCCGGCGCGCTGGGACAGCTCCTGCACCATGTTGTAGAACTGCGGCGCCGTGCCGGCGTCCACTTCCTGCGCGTTGTACATGCGCAGGACCATTTTGTCCGAGAACCAGTAGGAAAAGAAATTCATGCCCAGCGCGATCAACAGCGCGAACATCATCCCGCTGCGGCCCCCGATCATGCCCCCGATGACGATGAACAGCGCCGTGATGGCGGCCATCAGCATGAAGGTCTTGACCCAGTTGAACATGGAAAAGTCTCCCAAATCGACAATCGACGTACATCCCCGCGTACCCGCCCCTGCGGGACGCGTTGACGGTTAGATCGGGACTGATTGCCGGAAATTCAATGTCCGTAGCAGGGTTTTTGCAGACGGATGTGAAGATTGCGTCACGCCGGCACGAGGCAGCGCGTGCCCGGCGGCAGCGGCTGGCCCTGCAGGAACTGTTGCGCCGGCTGGCGGCGGCCGCCCGGCTTCTGGAGTTCGGTGACCTGGAGCGCGCTGCCCTCGCCGCAGGCGATGATCACGCCGCTGGCGTCGGCCGCCAGCACAGTGCCGGGCGGGTGCGGCAGCGGCGTCGAGCTGGCCAGCGGCAGCGCCTGCCAGCACTTGATGACGGTGTCGCCCACCTGCACCGTGGCCCCGGGGAAGGGGTTGAAGGCGCGCACCTGGCCAGCCAGCGCCGTGGCCGGGCGGCGCAGGTCGAGCGGAGCTTCGTCCTTGGCGATCTTCTCGGCATAGGTCACGCCGGCCTCGGGCTGGGGCGTGGCGGCCAGCGGCTGGCCGGCCGCCAGTTGCTGCAGCGCCGCGACGATCATCCGCCCGCCCAGCGCCGCCAGCGTGTCATGGAGCGTGCCGGTGGTGTCCAGCGGGCCGATCGGCACGGCCTCGCGGGAAAGCATGCCGCCCGTGTCGAGCCCTTCGTCCATCTGCATCAGCGTGATGCCGGTCTCGGCATCGCCGGCCTCGATGGCACGGTGGATCGGCGCCGCGCCGCGCCAGCGCGGCAGCAGCGAGGCGTGGATGTTCAGGCACCCATGGCGCGGCAGCGTCAGCACCTCGGCCGGCAGGATCAGGCCGTAGGCGGCCACCACCATGACATCGGGCGCCGTGGCCGCCAGCGCATCGACGGCCGCGCCGGCTTCCTCGGGATATTTGCCCTGGCGGCGCAGCGAGCGCGGCTGGAGCACCGGCCCGAGGCCGGCATCGAGCGCAAACTGTTTGACTGGGCTGGCCTGCAGCTGCATGCCGCGGCCCGCCGGGCGGTCCGGCTGGGTCAGCACGGCCACCACCGGGAAGCCTGCGGCGTGGATGGCCTCCAGGGCGACGCGCGCGAATTCCGGGGTGCCGGCAAAGGCAACGCGCAGTGGCTGGGCTTGGGTCATGGCAGGGTTCTGCGATAAAAACGCCACCGGCCGCATGGTGGCGGCCGGGTGCATTGGGTGCTTCGGAGGGGTTAACGATAGCAGACGGCGCCGGCGCGGCGGCACCGCTGTTACATCCGCGAACGGACGCGCTTCTGGAGCTTCTGCTTGATGCGGGTGACCTTGAGCGGCGACAGGTACTCGACGAACACCTTGCCCATCAGGTGATCCATCTCGTGCTGTATACATACAGCGAGCAGATCGTCGGCATCGAGTTCGAAGGCTTCGCCCTTTTCGTTCAGCGCGCGTACGCGCACGCGGTCCGGGCGCTCCACGCGGTCATAGACCTCGGGCACGGACAGGCAGCCCTCTTCCCAGACCTTGCGGTTGTCGCTGGCCCAGACGATTTCCGGGTTGATGAAGACCTGGAGGGCGTCGCGCGTCTCGGAGAGGTCGATCACGATCACGCGCTCGTGCACATCCACCTGCGTGGCGGCCAGGCCGATGCCCGGCGCTTCGTACATGGTTTCGGCCATGTCGCGCACCAGCGTGCGGATGCGGTCATCCACCACCTCCACGGGCTTGGCCACTTTGTGCAGGCGGGGATCGGGGTAGGTGAGGATGTCGAGTTTTGCCATGATGCTCGGGCGCAACGCCAGGTGCTGTCTACTGCCCGGCCGCGTTGCGGCGACGGGTGTTTACATGCAGAATCGGGGCGCAAGTACAAAAAATCAAGGCGGGCCGCAGCAGGCACGCTCTCTAGGGTCAATCCGGTCGCTACACCGACCGGTTCACGAAAATGCGCGATCTTACCAAAGAACAAGCGGCGTCGGGCCGCAGGCTGCACGCGTTCACCCTTCTCATGCTAAGTGTCGCCGGCATCACTGCCGGGGCGGGCATGACCGTCCAGGCCGCAGACCTCAGTGTCTCGCCGGCGCAGCAGGCGCAAGCCGACCGGACGGCACAGCAAGGCATTCCAGTTGCCGATCTGGCGCCCAGCGCGCCGGGCCAGTACACGGTGCGCTCCGGCGACACCCTGTGGGGCATCTCGGGCCGCTTCCTGCGCCAGCCCTGGCGCTGGCCCGAGCTGTGGGGCATGAACAAGCAGCAGATCCGCAATCCCCACCTGATCTATCCGGGCCAGACCCTGTATCTGGTCACCCGCGATGGCCGCGCCTACCTGAGCACGACCGCACCGGGCGGCGCGAGTGGCGATGGCCGCCTCTCGCCGCGCATGCGGGGCGAAGGCGCCGATGGCGACGCGATCCTGAGCATTCCGGCGGCCGACATCGAGCCGTTCCTGATCCGCCCGCTGGTGGTGGACAAGGACACCGTCGATACCTCGGCGCGCCTCGTGGCCCTGCCCGATGCCCGTGTCTACATGGGCCGTGGCGATACCGGCTACGCGCGCGGCATTGGCCCCGGCGATGCCTCCATCGGCAGCGACTGGCAGGCCTTCAAGCCGGCCTTGCCGGTGCGTGATCCGATCACCAACAAGGTGATTGGCTTCGAGGCCGAATACCAGGGCAGCGTGCGCGTCTCGCGTCCGCCCGAGGGCCCGGACGCCGTGACCACGGTGCAGGCCACTCAGTCGCTGCAGGAAATGGGCCCCGGCACACTGCTGCTGCCCCAGCCCCCGCGCGAGCTGGTGCGCTATGTGCCGCACGCGCCCGAGACCGACGTGAATGCCCGCATCGCAGCCGTATATGGCGGCGTGCAGTACGGCGGCGCCAAGCAGGTGGTGGTGCTGAACGTGGGCACCGATGCCGGGCTCGAGCCGGGCCATGTGCTGGCGCTCTCGCGTGACGGCGGTCTGGTCAAGGATCCGACGGACAGCAATCGCACCATCCGGCTGCCCGACGACCGGTACGGGCTGGCCTATGTGTATCGCGTGTTCCCGGGTATCTCGTACGCGCTGGTCACCGATGCCACGAACCTGATGAAGGTTGGCGACATCGCCACGACGCCACGTTGACCGGTTGGCGCGCGTCGGAGGGCGCGCAAGTCTCCGGGCCGGCCCTGGGCAAGGATGCGGGGCTGGCCGACGTTGCGGCGTGGCTGCGGCTGATCGCCACGCCAGGACTGAGCGCAGCGGCCGCGCGCCGGCTGCTGGGCGCGTTCGGCCTGCCGTCGGCGGTGCTGGCGCAGCCCGTTGCCCGACTGCATGGGCTGGTGCCGCCCGCCATCGCCCAAATCCTGACCGCCCCGCCCGATGCCACGCTGGCCGCGCTGATCGCGCGTACCGAGGCATGGCTTGCCGTACCCAACCATCACCTCGTCACGCTCGCCGATAGCGATTACCCGGCGCGGCTGCTCGACCTCGCCGATCCCCCGCTCCTCCTCCACGTCAATGGCCGGCGCGATGCGCTGGCAGCGCCGTCCATCGGCATCGTCGGCGCGCGCAAGGCCACCGTGCAGGGGGCGAAGGACGCCCACGCGTTTGCCGCTGCCCTGTCCGGGGCGGGATTCACGGTGGTGTCCGGCCTCGCGCTCGGTATCGATGCAGCGGCCCATGCGGGGGCGATGTCCGGCGCCGGCGGCACGATTGCCGTCATCGGCACGGGTATCGATGTGGTGTATCCGGCACGCCATCACGCGCTGGCGCATGAGATCGTCGACCGAGGCGGCGCCATCCTCAGCGAATTTCCCCTTGGAACGCCGCCGGTGAGCCACCACTTCCCCAAGCGGAACCGGCTGATCGCGGCACTGGGCCAGGGCGTGCTGGTGGTCGAGGCGGCCGAGCGGTCGGGGTCGCTGATCACGGCGCGGCTGGCGTCGGAGTTGGGGCGCGAGGTGTTCGCGATACCCGGGTCGATCCACGCACCGCTCTCGAAAGGCTGTCACCGGTTGATCCGGCAGGGCGCCAAGCTGGTGGAAAGCCTCGAGGACATCGTGGAGGAGTTTCCCGACCTCGCCCCGTCATCGGCCAGACCCGCCGGGGCGGAGGTTGCCGACCCCCGCCCGACCCCCGCCGACGCATTCGGCGCCGCCCTCGCCTATGATCCTGTGACACTCGACGCCTTGTGCGCCTGCAGCGGAATGTCGGCGGATGCGGCGTCGGCAGCGCTTTTACAGCTGGAACTGGCCGGCGCGGTGGAGCGATTACCGGGCAACCGCTACCGGCGGCTCGGGTAAGGGGCGCCAAACTCTATACAATCTGCCGGCAATTGCCGCGGCTGGTGCCGTAGGCTGCTCATGTTTTCGACTGCCATGACCGTTTACTTTCCCGAACAAGACGCCGCGGCGCTGCGCCAGGCGTTGGCCGCGCGGCCAGCGGGCCGGCTGGTGGCCTGCCTGTGCGCGGACTGGTGCGGGACGTGCAAGGACTATATGAGTGGCTTTGCGGCGCTGGCAGCGCGCTATCCCGGCGACTGCTTTGTCTGGATCGATATCGAGACCCACGCCGACCGGCTCGGCGAGGACATCGACATTGAGAATTTTCCGACGGTGCTGATCCAGCCCGTGGCCGGCGGCGATCCGCATTTTTACGGCACGGTGCTACCTCATCTGGAAGTGTTGGAGCGAATGCTGGACCGTGGGGCGTCGATGCCCGCGGCCGCATCGGAAATTCCCGAAGTGCTCGACTGGTTACTCGAGAGCCACCCCGGCTGATGCCATGTGCTGCCTGAGCCTCAGGCGGCGTTTGCTTGCACCGCCGACGGATGCGCGCTTATTATTGGCGCCTCAAAGCCCAGGCGTGCTGTTTACATAATTAGCAGTGCCAATCAAGAGGCGCTGGCTTCCCCTGGAGGGGGCCGCGCCGCAAGGACCCGTTCAATGTCTAAAGCCCTCATCATCGCGGAAAAGCCATCGGTCGCCGCCGATATCGCGCGCGCCCTCGGGGGCTTTACCAAGCACGACGAGTACTTCGAGAGCGACGACTACGTGCTGTCTTCGGCCGTGGGCCACCTCGTGGAGATTGCCGCGCCGGACGACTACGAGGTCAAGCGCGGCAAGTGGAGCTTCGCCAATCTGCCGGTGATTCCGCCGCACTTCGACCTGCGCCCGATCCAGAAGACCGAATCGCGGCTGAAGGTGCTGAACCGGCTGATCAAGCGCAAGGACGTGACCGGCCTGATCAACGCCTGCGATGCGGGGCGCGAGGGGGAACTGATCTTCCGCCTGATCGCGCAACAGGCCAAGGCCAAGCAGCCGGTGCGCCGGCTGTGGCTGCAGTCGATGACGCCGCAGGCCATCCGCGACGGGTTTGCGCAGTTGCGCGACGACCTGGAAATGATGCCGCTGGCTGATGCCGCGCGCTGCCGGTCGGAGGCCGACTGGCTGGTCGGCATCAACGGCACGCGGGCGATGACCGCGTTCAACAGCAAGGGCGGCGGTTTCTTCCTGACCACGGTGGGCCGGGTGCAGACCCCGACGCTGTCGATCGTCGTGGAGCGCGAGGAGAAGATCAAGCACTTCGTGGCGCGCGACTACTGGGAAGTGCACGCCGAGTTCATCGCCGCCAAGGGCCTGTACGAGGGCCGCTGGTTCGACCCGAAGTTCAAGAAGAACGAGTTCGACCCCGAGGCGCGCGAGGCGCGCCTGTGGAGCGAGGCCGAGGCCAAGAGCATCGTAGCCGCCTGCCGCGACAAGCCGGGCACCGTCACCGAGGAATCGAAGCCGTCGACGCAGCAGTCGCCGGCACTGTTCGACCTGACCACGCTCCAGCGCGAGGCCAACTCGCGTTTCGGCTTCTCCGCCAAGAACACGCTGGGTCTGGCCCAGGCGCTGTACGAGAAGCACAAGGTGCTGACGTACCCGCGTACCGACGCCCGCGCGCTGCCCGAGGACTACCTGGAGACGGTCAAGGAGACCATGGGCATGCTGGCCGACAGCTCGCCCAACTACCTGACCCACGCCAAGAAGATCCTGGCCAGCGGCTGGGTGAAGCCGAACAAGAAGATCTTCGACAACAGCAAGATCAGCGATCACTTCGCCATCATCCCGACGCTGCAGGCGCCCAAGAACCTGTCCGAGCCCGAGCAGAAGCTGTATGACCTGGTGGTGCGCCGCTTCCTGGCGGTGTTCTTCCCGGCTGCCGAGTTCCAGGTGACCACCCGTATCACCGAAGTGGCCGGCCACCACTTCAAGACCGAGGGCAAGGTCCTGGTCAATCCGGGCTGGCTGGTGATCTATGGCCGCGAGGCGCAGGGCAAGGACGACAAGGACGCCAACCTGGTGCCGGTGGACAAGGGCGAGCGCGTCAAGACCGACAAGGTCGAGTCCGTCGGCCTGACCACGCGCCCGCCGGCGCGCTACAACGAAGCCACGCTGCTCTCGGCGATGGAAGGCGCGGGCAAGCTCGTCGACGACGACGCGCTGCGCGAGGCCATGGCAGGCAAGGGCCTCGGCACGCCGGCCACGCGCGCAGCCATCATCGAAGGGCTGCTGACCGAGAAGTACCTCGTGCGCGAGGGCCGCGAACTGATCCCGACCGCCAAGGCGTTCCAGCTCATGACGCTGCTGCGCGGCCTGGGCGTGCTCGAACTGACGCAGGCCGAGCTGACCGGCGAGTGGGAGCACAAGCTGTCGCAGATCGAGCGCGGCCGGCTCAAGCGCGACGAATTCATGCGTGAGATCGCGCAGATGACGCAGCAGATCGTCAAGCGCGCCAAGGAATACGACAGCGACACCATTCCGGGCGACTACGCCACGCTGGACACCCCGTGCCCGCAGTGCGGCGGCCAGGTCAAGGAAAACTACCGCCGCTTTGCCTGCACCGCGTGCGAGTTCTCGATCAGCAAGATCCCGGGCGGCCGCCAGTTCGAGATCGAGGAAGTCGAGGAACTGCTGCTGAAGAAGGAAATTGGTCCGCTGCAGGGCTTCCGCAGCAAGATGGGCCGGCCGTTCGCGGCCATCCTGAAGCTGGCCAAGGGCGACGACGGCAACTGGAAGATGGAGTTCGACTTCGGCCAGAACGACGATGACGCCGATGGCGAGCCGATCGACTTCAGCGCCCAGACCCCGGTGGGGTCGTGCCCGAAGTGCAGCGGCGCGGTCTACGAGCACGGCATGAAGTACGTCTGCGAGAATGCCGTAGGCAGCGAGAAGACCTGCGATTTCACCACCGGCAAGATCATCCTGCAGCAGGAAATCTCGCGCGAGCAGATCGGCAAGCTGCTGACGGCCGGCAAGACAGACCTGCTAACCGGCTTCAAGTCGTCCCGCACGGGCCGCAACTTCAAGGCGTTCCTGGTGAAGCAGCCGGACGGCAAGATCGGCTTCGAGTTCGAGGTACGTGAGCCGAAGGCTGGCGCCAAGGGCGCCGCAGCCAAGACCGCCAAGGGGGCCAAGGCCACTGAAGCGGCCGAAGGTGCCGAGACCGAAGCCGCCACGGCCAAGCCGGCGGCGAAGAAGGTAGCCGCGAAGAAGGCGCCCGCCAAGAAGGCTGCAACGAAGACCGCGACCAAGACCGCCACCGCCAAGACCCCGGCCGCCAAGAAGACCCGCGCCGCCACCAAGGCGACGGCCGACGCCGAAGAGTAAAAGCCCGCGCGGCGCGAGCCGGGCGGGCTTTCTTCGAGCGACGAAGGCAGGCAACGCGGCGGAATCAGACCGCCAGCACCTCCAGGCGCTTGCCCAACTGGTGGAACGCCGCTTCGATCTGTTCGATCTTGGACGAGTGGCGCAGATCCAGCAGTCGGTCGACTTGCGGCATATGCAGCGCCAGCCGCCGCGCCAGTTCCGCCTTGCGCACCCCTTGGGTCAGCAACTCGTTTGCCAGTTGGACCTTGGCCGCGACAAGCGCGGGCAGCACCACGGTGCGTTGGCCTCGCTTTGGCTTCGAGCCTCGCGGAATAATGCGCTTCTCCTGGAAATAGATCTCGAAAGCCGCCTCGAGGGCGTCGAGGCCCTCCACGAGCGCGTCCGCTTCATCCTCGCCAACCGAGGTCGCTTCGGGAACGTCGGGGAAAGTGACAAGCAATGTGCCGTTGTCATCCGGCGTGAGGTTGACTGGGTACGCGTACATTTGGGGCCTCCCCGCTTACTTGATACCGAGCTGCTTCTTGATGGCTTCGACCAGTCCCGTGCCCATTTCCTTGGAACCATGGTCCGGAAAGATGGTGGTCCTGCCACGGAGCGTCACCCGGTAGTGGCTCGAGCCGCTTCGGTGCCGCTCAAACGTGGCACCTTGCTGGCGCAGCCATTTCCGAAACTCGCTGTATTTCATGCGCCTCCAGATGCGTCGGGAGGTGTGCATGGTACAACACAAATGTTGTGTTTTGTTGTGAAATTCTACAACATTTTTGTTGCGTTTTGGGTGGCGTGTTTCGAGTCGCGTTTGACTACGGCTTCTGTCCGCTGGCTTCGCCGGCCCGCTTCGTGCCTTCCTCGAGCAGGAAGTCGATGAAGGCGCGCACCTTGGTCGGCAGGAACTTCCGGCTGGGGTAGACCACGCTCACGTCGCGGCGCGGCAGTTGGTATTGGGGCAGGATGTGCGTGAGGCGGCCGGCTTCGATGTTGGGCCGGGCGAGGTAGGAGGACAGCATGGCGATGCCCATATTGGCCAGCGCGGCCTGGTGGGCCAGTTCGGCGTTGCTGCACAGCAGGCCCGGCCGGATCGCGACCGTGACGTCGCCTTCGGGGCCGGAGAGCGTCCATTCGTGCTCGGCCGTCGGCAGCCGCATGGCGATGCAGCGGTGGTTGGCGAGGTCCTGGGCATTACGCAGCGGTGGGTGCGCGCGCAGGTAGCCGGGCGAGGCACACAGGATGACTTCGGCCGAAATCAGCGGCCGTGCCACGAGGTGCGAGCCGAGACCCAGGTCGGACAGCATCACACCAACATCCCGGCCTTCTTCCACGATATCGACGATACGGTCCGAGAGCAGCACGTCGAACACCACGTCCGGGTAGAGCTGCTGGAAGCGTTCCAGGGTCTGCGGCAGCAGGTGGAGGCCGAACATGACCGGCGCCACCAGCCGCAGCGTGCCCGAGAGCGACTGGCTGCGCGCCGTGACCACCGATTCGGCTTCTTCCACATCCTCGAGGATCTGGCCGCAGCGCTGGAGGTAGGTTTCGCCGGCGTCCGTCAGCGAGAGGCTGCGGGTGGTGCGGTTCAGCAGCCGGGTGCCCAGGTGGCTTTCCAGGTCCGCCACATAGCGCGTGACCACGGCATTGGACATTTCCAATTGCTGCGCCGCACGTGCAAAACTGCCAAGTTCCACCACCTTGGCGAAGACGCGCATCGATTGAAGCCGATCCATGACATAGTCTCCCGATTCACCCGTGAACTTTTACACGATCCGGGGGATTTATTGTGAAAAGCACAATCAATCATTGTGGATGGCAATATTTATTCATATCAGGGGAATGCCTAATATCGCATCACCTGATGCCGCATCGCAACATCCACATTCCGAGCGCCGGCATCCACGAAAAACGAAAGGATTTGCCATGAAGCGCCAATTTGCCCTGACCGTTGCCCTGGTTGCCGCCCTCTCCGCCGCCCCGGCGTTCGCCAAGACCTCGTTCGACCCGTACACCGACGGCGCCAAGTCCACCAGGTTCGACTCGTTCACCGACGGTGCCCGCACCGGCAAGTTCGATTCGTTCGGTGAAGGCGCCCGCACTGGCAAGTTCGACTCCTTCGGCGAAGGCGCCCGTGCTGGCAACTTCGACGTCTACACCGACGGCGCCGCGCTCTGATCTGAGCCCGCCAGTCGCCAAAAAGCCCGTACCTGACCGGTACGGGCTTTTTGTTTATGCGCGCGATGTTCGCTGCGCGCCATGGAAAAACGGGCCCGAAGGCCCGTTTTTTCGTTACCCGCCAATGACTTAGTCGTCGTGGCGATGGCCATGGCGGCGATGCTTGCTCTTCTTGTAGTAGCGGCGATCGTCGTCGTAGGAGTTGCTGCGCGAGACGTTGCCGCCCAGCGCCGCACCGGCCGCGCCGCCCAGGCCCGCACCCACCAGGCCGCCCGTACGGCCGCCCATGGCGTTGCCGGCCGCCGTGCCGGCGCCGCCGCCCAGGGCGCCGCCGATGATGGCACCGGTGCGTTCGCGCTTGCTGGAGGTCAGCGCGCCGCCGGCGCCGCCGCCCACCGCGCCGCCGATCACGGAGCCGGTGCTGCCGCCCAGCGCGCCGCCCACGGCAGCGCCAGCCACGCCGCCCAGACCACCGCCGAGTGCATTGTTCAGGTCACCCCCTGCAAACGCCGGCAGCGCAGCCGCGGAGAGGGCAAGGGCCAGAGTGAGGGTGCGAAGATGGCGAGACATCGTGTTTTCCTTTATCAGTCGTGCATCTGGAACCGGAGTGTAGAGAACGAGCCGTGCCGTTGCTGTAACCAGTTGTGAGGCCCTGTAACCCGCTCCAGAAACGGTATCTATTGGTTAAAAATCGCGGTGTAAACACAACACCCGATTACCGGGGATGAAAAAAGCGACCCCGTAGGGTCGCTTTCGTCACGTCATGATGGATGACGTCAGCAGCACTTGCCCTGCCCGCCGCCGTACCGCGCTTCCTGGCGTTCGCGGAAGAATTCCTCGTACGTCATCGGCGCGCGGTCCGGGTGGGTGGACTCCATATGGGCCACGTAGGTCTGGTAGTCAGGCAGCCCGACCATCAGCCGCAGCGACTGGCCGAGGTAGCGGCCCATGGTCCCGATTTGGTCCAGCATGGTGGCCTCCTGTGGATGGCGATTGGGTTGCGTACTCAGTGCTGCGCGGCCGAGGTGCCGGCCGGCAGCGGCTCGAACGGCGTCTCGCTGTCCGTGCGCTTGGTGATGCCGCGTGCCGCCATGGCCGTCTTGAAGCCATAGAAGACAATCGACAGCACCACGAACATGAACAACGCGCACAGGCCGGCGTCCAGGTAGTCGTTGAAGACGATGCGGTGCATCTGCTCCATCGTCTTGGCCGGCGCCAGGACCTTGCCCTGGGCGATGGCGTCGCTGAACTTGGCCGCGTGGGTCAGGAAGCCGACCTTCGGATCGGCATCGAACAGCTTCTGCCAGCCGGCGGTCAGCGTGCAGATCAGCAGCCACACGGTCGGCAGCGCGGTCACCCACGCGTACTGGCCGCGCTTCATCTTCACCAGCACGCAGGTGCCCAGCACCAGTGCCACGGCAGCCAGCATCTGGTTGGAGATGCCGAACAGCGGCCACAGCGTGTTGATGCCGCCCAGCGGATCGACCACGCCCTGGTACAGGAAGTAGCCCCAGGCCGCCACGGTCAGCGCGGTGGCGATCAGGTTGGCCGGCAGCGAGTCCGTGCGGCGCATGGACGGCACGAAGCTGCCCAGCAGATCCTGCAGCATGAAGCGGCCGGCGCGGGTGCCCGCGTCCACGGCGGTCAGGATGAACAGGGCTTCGAACAGGATGGCGAAGTGGTACCAGAACGCCATCATGGCCTGGCCGCCCACCACCTGATGCAGGATGTGGGCGATACCCACGGCCAGCGTCGGCGCACCGCCGGCGCGCGAGATGATCGTGTTCTCGCCGACATTCCTGGCGGTCTCGATCAGCACGTCAGGGGTGATGACAAAGCCCCACGTCGACACGACCTGGGCCACGGCTTCCGGCGTCGTGCCGATCACGGCCGCCGGGCTGTTCATCGCGAAGTACACGCCCGGCTCGATCACCGAGGCGGCCACCAGCGCCATGATGGCGACGAAGGACTCGGCCAGCATCGCACCGTAGCCGATGAAGCGCGCGTGCGACTCGTTCTCCAGCAGCTTGGGCGTGGTGCCCGACGAGATCAGCGCGTGGAAGCCCGACACCGCGCCGCAGGCGATGGTGATGAAGAGGAACGGGAACAGGTTGCCCGACCACACCGGCCCGCCACCCTGGGCGAACTGCGTGAACGCCGGCATCTTGAGTTCCGGCGCGACGATCACGATGCCGATGGCCAGCGCGATGATCGTGCCGATCTTCAGGAACGTGGACAGATAGTCACGCGGCGCCAGCAGCAGCCACACCGGCAGCACGGCGGCGATGAAGCCGTAGATGATCAGCATCCACGTCAGGGCCTTGCCGTCGTAGGTGAACAGCGGCGCCAGCGTGGCGCTCTCGTGCACGTACTGGCCGCCGATGATGGCCAGCATCAGCAGCACGAAGCCGATGACGGAGACCTCGCCGATACGGCCCGGGCGGATGTAGCGGGTGTAGATGCCCATGAACAGCGCGATGGGGATGGTCACCGCCACGGTGAACGTGCCCCACGGCGAGCCGGCCAGCGCCTTCACCACGATCAGCGCCAGCACCGCCAGGATGATGATCATGATCATGAAGCAGCCGAACAGCGCGATCATGCCGGGCACCGTGCCCATCTCGGACTTGACCAGGTCGCCCAGCGAGCGGCCGTCGCGGCGCGTGGAGATGAACAGGATCATGAAGTCCTGCACCGCCCCGGCGAACACCACGCCGGCCAGGATCCACAGCATGCCGGGCATGTAGCCCATCTGCGCGGCCAGCACCGGGCCGACCAGCGGGCCGGCGCCGGCAATCGCGGCGAAGTGGTGGCCGAACAGCACCGCCTTGTTGGTCGGCACGTAGTCCAGGCCGTCGTTGTGGCGCCACGCGGGCGTCATGCGTTTGGGGTCGAGCTGCATCACCTTGTCGGCGATGAAGCGGCTGTAGTAGCGGTACGCGATCAGGTAGATGCAGAGCGCGGCAACCACGATCCACAGTGCACTGACGGCTTCCCCGCGCGACAGCGCGACGGTGGCGAAGGCAAACGCGCCGAGCACGGCGACGGCCAGCCACAACAGGTGTTGTCCGATGCGATTCATGTTGAAGGGTCTCCTCAGACCGGATATGAAAAACCTGGCGACGCGGATGGCGGGCAGAGTGGGTGGTGCCGGGGCGGCGGCGGACGATCCTGCGAGGAAGGGGGGTCTCCTGGATGTCTGCGGCGTGCCCGGTCTGTTCTCGTCTGTTCCGGATCTGGTCGGCAGGCAGGAGCGCACCGAACCGTGGGCGCGGCGCGCTGACTGCAACGGATTGTGCAGCGCAGGGGCGCACCGCCAATCCGGCGTGTAGTATTGACACCCGCTCCAGCCGGCACAAGCGCGTAACTACGCAACGGGCTTGCGTAGTACTACGTAAGGCCACGCTGCCATGCGGCCTCGCCGGCCTCGGTGTTTACCCCCGATCCAGATGAAACTCCGCCAGAAGATCCTGTTGCTCGCCGTGGCGCCGCTTGCGGTGGCCATGTTCGGCATCGCCTTGGCCGTGCGCTATCAGGCCACCGCGCTGGCCCGCCACGAGCGCGCGCTGGTGGAGGCGGCCTACCTCCAGAGCAAGGAAGTGGAGCTGCGCCACTACGTGGAACTGGCGCAGAGCGCCATTGCGCCGATGGTCGATTCCGGCCGCAACGATGCCGAGACCCGCCGCGCCGCCATGGAAGCCCTGGCGCGGCTCGACTACGGCCCGGACGGCTACTTCTTCCTCTATGACCTCCAGGGCCGCAACCTGATGCACCCGCGCCAGCCCGAACTGGTCGGCCAGGATTTGTGGCTGATGCGTGACCCGCAGGGCGCGCTGACCATCCAGCAGTTGATCATGGCGGCCAAGGCCGGCGGCGGCGCCGTGCGCTACCAGTGGAAGAAACCGTCCTCGCAGCAACTCGCCCCGAAGCTCGGCTACGTCGTGGCCGTGCCGGCGTGGAACTGGATGCTCGGCACCGGCATTTATCTCGACGATGTGGAGCGTACGCTACGTCAGCTCGATGCCCGGGCCGAGACCGACATCCGTGAGACCATGGCGTGGATCGGCGTGATTGCCGGCATCAGCATCCTGCTGGTGGCGGCGAGCGGCCTCGCCCTCAATGTGAGCGACCACCGCGAGGCGGACGCCAAGCTCCATCAGCTGGCCCGGCGCGTGGTGCAGTCGCAGGAGGAGGAGCGCGCGCGACTTTCGCGCGAGCTGCACGATGGCATCAGCCAGTTGCTGGTGTCGGTGAAGCTGGTGCTCGAGGCCGCCACGAACCGCCTGAAGCTGGCGCCGACCGAGGGCGCCTCGGTGGCGCCCGTGCTGGGCATGGCGCTGAACCGGCTCGACTCGGTGTTCAACGAGGTGCGACGGGTGGCGCGCAACCTGCGCCCCGCCCTGCTCGACGACCTGGGTTTGTTCGCCGCACTGCAGCACCTGGCGCGCGAGATGCAGGCCGGCAGCACGCTGGAGATCCACGTCACCCAGACCGGCCAGCCTTGTGAACTGGCCGACGAGCAGGCCACCGCGCTGTTCCGCATCGCCCAGGAGGCGCTGACCAACGTGGAGCGCCACGCGCATGCGCGGCGTGTGGAGGTGGCGCTCACCTTTGAAGACAAGCTCACGCGGCTGACGGTGCGTGACGACGGCACGGGCTTCGACGTCGCCCGCATGCAGTCAGACCCGCAGCGCGGCATCGGGCTGCGCAACCTGCGCGAGCGCATGGCTGCGCTCGACGGGCAGTTTGTGCTGAGTTCCTCGCCGGCCGGCACCCGGCTGGTGGCCACGCTGCCCACGCGTCTTCCAGCCCAACCGCCCGCCCCAGCCCCCGTATCGGAAATTTCGCAGTCATGACCGCTTCGCACGACGACGCCACGACCTCCCCGGCGTCTCCCTCCGCCCCCGCACTCGCCACGCCGGCCCGCGTGCTGTTGATCGACGACCACGCGCTGGTGCGCGACGGCATGCGCATGCACCTGACGCTCCAGCCGGGGCTCGAAGTGGTGGGCGAGGCCGATGACGGCGAGGCGGCGCTCGGCTGGCTGGCCGCCGCCGGCCCCGGGCGGCGCCCGGACCTCGTGATCACCGACATCGGCATGCGCGGCATGGGCGGCATCGCGCTGGCTGGCGCGCTGCACGACCGCTATCCGGAACTCGCCGTGCTGATCGTGTCGATGCACGACAACCTCGAATACGTGCGTCAGGCGATGCGTGCCGGCGCGCGCGGCTACGTGCTCAAGGACGCCCCGGCCGACGAATTGCTGGCCGCCATCCAGGCCGTGCTGGCCGGGCGCGTGTTCTACAGCGCCCGGATCGCGCGCGGCATGGCCGAGCAGACCGTGGGACCGGTGGACGCGCTCACGCCACGCGAGCGAGACATCCTGGCCGGCATCGGCCGGGGGCTGGCCAACAAGGAAATTGCCGCGCAACTCGGCGTGTCGGTGCGGACGGTGGAGACCCACCGCCTCAACCTCAAGCGCAAGCTCGGCATCGAGGGCCGCGCCGGGCTGGTGAAGTACGCCGTGCAATCGCTCGCCGGCGAGCAGGACGGCAACTAGCCCTTCTCCCCCGGCTTTTCCTCCGCCTTCCCAGCTTCTTTCCTGCCATCCGACTGCGGCCTGCCGCACGCGGAATCGGGTATCCCCTACATTGTTGGCGCGATGCCTGTTGCCTAACATTCAGACAACTGAAGGTCGGGGGAAATGTCTCATATTGTCCGCACGTGCATGCTGCGGACCCTTCCCACTGCCTCGCGCTACCTCTTTCCTTCCACTGTTCTCAACCGTGCGTGCAGGCGCCTTGCCTGCGCGCGCGGGTGTCCGTGCGGTTCGTCGATTGGTTCATCCAATACAGATAATGGGGAGACAGTCATGGCAGCAAGGCAGAAAGGCAGCGCGGTATCGCGACGCAAGTTCATGGGTGGTGCCGGCGCCGCCGCCGTGGGCACCGCGACGATGGGCTTCCCTGCCATCGTCAAGGCGCAAGGCCCCGTGACGATGCGTTGGCAGAGCACCTGGCCCACCAAGGATATTTTTCACGAGTTCGCGGGTGACTTCGTCAAGAAGGTCAACGACATGTCCGGCGGCGAACTCAAGATCGAGCTGCTACCGGCGGGCGCCGTGGTCAAGGCGTTCGACCTGATCGACGCCGTCAGCAAGGGCACCCTCGACGGCGGCCACGGCGTGATTGCCTACTGGTACGGCAAGAACTCGGCGCTCGCGCTGTGGGGCTCGGGGCCGGCCTGGGGCATGGACCCGAACATGCTGCTGGCCTGGCACAAGTTCGGTGGCGGCAAGGAGCTGCAGGAGGAGATCTACCGCAGCCTGAACCTCGACGTGGTGTCCTTCCTCTACGGTCCCATGCCCACGCAGCCGCTGGGCTGGTTCAAGAAGCCGATCACCAAGCCAGAAGACTTCAAGGGGCTCAAGTTCCGCACCGTGGGGCTGTCGATCGACATCTTCACCGGGCTGGGCGCGGCCGTGAACGCGCTGCCCGGCGCCGAGATCGTGCCGGCACTGGACCGTGGCCTGCTGGACGCGGCCGAGTTCAACAACGCGAGTTCGGACCGCGCGCTGGGCTTCCAGGATGTGTCGAAGGTCTGCATGCTGCGCAGCTTCCACCAGTGCTCGGAGCAGTTCGAGATCATCTTCAACAAGAAGCGCTACGACGCCCTGAACCCGAAGCTGCGCGCGCTGATCGCCAACGCCGTGGACGCGAGTTCCGCCGATATGTCGATGAAGGCCATCGACCGTTACTCGAAGGACTACCTGGCGCTGCAGCAACAGGGCGTGAAGTTCTACGCCACGCCCAACTCGGTGCTGCAGGCGCAGCTCAAGGTCTGGGACGACATCGTGGCGCGGAAGGAGAAGGAGAATCCGATGTTCAAGAAGGTGAACGATTCGATGAAGGCGTTCGCGCAGCGCAGCACGCGCTGGCAGAACGACACCAACGTCGACTATCGGATGGCGTCTTCCTACTACTTCGCGCCGAAGAAAGGCTGAGTTCGAGGCTGGGTCCACGCTACAAGGCAGGCGGCGGGCGCGCATGATGGCGCGGGCCCGCCGGCGGCCGTCTTCCTCACCGTTCCCTGAAAAGGCATCTCCGTGCAAAAGCTCCTGTTCGGGATCGACAGGATCAGCACCTTCGTCGGCCAGACCGCGTCGTGGCTGATCGTCGCGCTGACACTGATCATCAGCTACGAGGTTTTCTCCCGCTACGCCTTGGGCACGCCCCATGCGTGGGTGTTCGACGTGAGCAACATGCTCTACGGCGCGCTGTTCATGCTGGCCGGCGCCTACACGCTGGCCAAGCGCGGTCATGTGCGCGGCGACATCCTCTACGGCTTTCTCTCGCCACGCGCGCAGGCAGGCATCGACCTCGTACTTTATTGTCTTTTCTTCTTCCCCGGCGTGATCGCACTGGCCTGGGCCGGTATCGACTTCTTCGAGGTCTCGTTGGCGCAGAACGAGCATTCGTCGATCGCGGCAGACGGGCCGCCCATCTACCCGTTCAAGGCCATGATTCCCGTGGCGGGCGCCTTCCTGCTGCTGCAGGGCGTGGCCGAGGTGATCCGCTGCGTGGTCTGCCTGAAGCAGGGCCGCTGGCCGGCGCGCGAGGATGACGTGGAGGAAGTGGATGTGGACAAGCTGCGCCAGATGGTGAGCAGCGAGGACGTGCTGGCGACACCCGCGTCGCCAGTCGAGCCCGCACCGGCCAAGACTTCGGAAAAATACGAGGGCATCGCGCGATGAGAAAGGAACTGTGGTTCGGCCTGTCGCTGATGATATTGATTGTCGGCGCCGTGTTCGTGTTCATGCCATCGCCCGCGGACTGGACGAACGGCCATCTCGGGCTGCTGATGCTGGCGCTGATCGTGGTGGCGATCATGCTCGGCTTCCCGACCGCCTTTACGCTGATGGGCATGGGGGTGCTGTTCGCCTGGCTCGCGTACCGGCACGCCAATCCCGAGATCGCCGTGGAGCAGACGCTGGACCTGATGGTGCAGCGGGCCTACGCGGTGATGACCAATGACGTGCTGATCTCGATCCCGCTGTTCGTGTTCATGGGCTACCTGGTGGAGCGCGCGAACCTGATCGAGAAGCTGTTCCGCAGCCTGCACCTGGCGCTGGCGTGGATCCCGGGCTCGCTCGCGGTGGCCACGCTGATCACCTGCGCGGTGTTTGCCACGGCCACGGGCATCGTCGGGGCGGTGGTCACGCTGATGGGGCTGCTGGCGTTCCCGGCCATGCTGCGGGCCGGGTACAGCACGTCGGTCTCGGCCGGCGCGGTCACGGCGGGCGGGTGCCTGGGCATCCTGATTCCGCCATCGGTGCTGCTGATTGTCTATGGCGCCACGGCCGGGGTGTCGGTGGTGCAGCTCTACGCGGGCGCATTCTTCCCCGGGCTGCTGCTGGCGGGGCTCTATATCGTTTATGTGATTGTGCTGGCGAAGCTGCGGCCGGCGCTGGCGCCGCCGCTGTCGGCCGAGGAGCGCGTGGTGCGCCTCTCGCCGATGGCCACCACGCTGCGCGACACCGTGAGCCGGCGCGCCCTGCCGGCGCTGATGGTGGGGCTCAAGGGCCGGCGCAATGTCGATGTGCCGATGCGCGACGTGGCGCGCCAGCTCGGCGTGACGCTGATGCCGGCGGTCTTCGTGGCGGTGTCGATGAGCCTGATGTACGCGGCCGTGACCTCGCCGCTGGTGGCCGCCGGCGCGGGCGGGCTCGAGGAGATGGGTGCGGTGTCGTCGTCATCGTCATCTTCCGAGGGGGAGGCATCGTTCGACAGTCTCCAGGCCCCTCCCGAAGAAGCCAGCCCGGCGGCCGATGCGCTGACGCCGGCCACGCCCGCCGCGCCGCCCATCGCCCAGATGCCGGCCCCGGCACCCGCCGAGGCCAAGCCGACGCTGGCGAAGCCCGCCGCCGATGGGGCAGCCGATGCCACCGCCGAATCCCGACCCGCCCCCACGTGGTTCTGGGTGACGCTGGCCGTGGTGGCGTTGCTGCTGGTGTATTTCTACTGGCGGTTCGACTTCGCGCGGCTCGAGATCTTCAAGATGCTGCTGTCGTCGTTCTTCCCGCTGGCCGTGATGATCCTGGCGGTGCTGGGTTCCATCGTCTTCGGCCTGGCCACGCCCACCGAGGCGGCGGCGGTCGGCTCGCTCGGCGGCGCCCTGCTGGCCCTGGCGTACGGCCAGCTCAACTACGGCGTGGTGCGCGACTCGGTGTTCCTGACGGCCAAGACCAGCGCGATGGTGTGCTGGCTGTTCGTCGGCTCGTCCATCTTCTCCGCCGCCTTCGCCCTGCTGGGCGGCCAGGCGCTGGTCGAGGAGTGGGTACTGTCCCTGAACCTGACCCCGGTGCAGTTCATGATCCTGGCGCAGGTCATCATCTTCCTGCTCGGCTGGCCGCTGGAATGGACTGAGATCATCATCATCTTCATGCCGATCTTCATCCCGCTGCTCGACAACTTCGGCATCGACCCGCTGTTCTTCGGCCTGCTGGTGGCGCTGAACCTCCAGACGGCCTTCCTCTCCCCGCCAGTGGCGATGGCGGCGTTCTACCTCAAGGGCGTGGCCCCACCCCACGTCACCCTGAACCAGATCTTCGCCGGCATGCTGCCGTTCATGGCGATCCAGATCCTGGCGTTGGCGCTGCTCTATATCTTCCCGGGGATTGGTCTGTGGCTGCCGCAGGTGTTGTATCGGTAGGTACGGCGGCGACGCCGCAAACGGCGCCCAAGTGGCAGTTCCCTGCCACGAGGTTTGCTCCCTCTCCCCCCAGTGGGAGAGGGGAGACAACCGGCGCCCGCTCCATCGTGGGTGGCCATCTCGCAATTTCCTTGTTCCCGCCTGACGTTGCGTCATCTCAATCCCCCACATACGGTAGAACGGTAGGGTCTGGCCTCTCCTTTATCGAGATTCGCCGATGACGCAAGAAGACGAGATAGATGGCCTACGCATTGTCATGAGCGCGGAGCAACTAGAGGCGCTGCTGGCGGGAGAGCCGCTCCGCATGGGCCAGCAAGGTGGCCATACGTTGCGCGAACATGTCGGCCACACGGAAGCGCAATTGTGGGAAAGGCTTTCGCAAGAACCCAGGTTGCGAGCGGCATCGTCATTTTTGGATTGCGACACGGCGGAGTTGGCCATCACCGCGGCCGTGCATGCGAACAGGCGCCGGATAGCGAAATGGGCAGAAGGCTATGGCGCGACGCGATTCGCACTAGAGCAAACCACGGCCAGATCCACTGGCAAGGTCGCCTCCCGGAAAACCGGGACAACGCACGATGGGAACAAACTCGCTGTCGTGCTGTGCCGCGAGCCCTATAACGGCATGCCGTATTTCATCCTGACCGCATATCCGATTGTCGACCATGAGCAAAACCCGGTATCCCGATTTATGGCAGTTGCTAGGCGCTTACTTCAACCAGGATTTTGATCTGTTCGGAAACAGCATCGAAGACCTGACGGATCTGTACATTTTCGAGTCGGACGGGGCGACACGAAGGCGGGTGCTCCGCGACATCGAGACATTCAGGTCGAAGCACGCGGGAGACTTCGAGGAAGCCTATCGCAGGGAGTTTCGTGAAGAAATCGACTGGGGAATCAGCCACGAGGCGTTCCTCGGCAAAGTCGAGCGTCTCATTCACGATAGCCTATAAAAAAGGGCGCCTTGCGGCGCCCTTCTTCATTCCAACCCGAACCCTCAGGCTGCCAGCCGCTTGGCCAGCTTGTCCTTCGTTTCCACCAAATCCTGCGGCAGGTTGTGCTGCAGCTGGGTGAACAGTTCGTCGTGCAGCGCCAGTTCCTGCTGCCAGGCGGCGTGGTCGATCGAGGTGACTTGCTGGAATTGCGCTTCCGAGAAGTCCACGCCGCTCCAGTTCAGGTCCGCGTAGCGGGGCGAGGTGCCGAAGACGTGCTCGGCGCCCTGGCCGCGGCCTTCCACGCGGTCGATCATCCACGACAGGACGCGCATGTTCTCGCCGAAGCCCGGCCAGACGAAGTTGCCGTCGGCGTCCTTGCGGAACCAGTTCACGCAGTAGAACTTCGGCAGCTTGGCGCCGGCGGCTTCGAGCTTCTTGCCGAGTGCCAGCCAGTGGCCGAAGTAGTCGCTCATGTTGTAGCCGCAGAACGGCAGCATGGCGAACGGGTCGCGGCGCACCACGCCTTGCTGGCCAGCGGCCGCGGCGGTGGTTTCGGAGCCCATCGTGGCGGCCATGTAGACGCCTTCGGTCCAGTTGCGGGCCTCGGTCACCAGCGGCACCGTGGTGCTGCGGCGGCCGCCGAAGATGAAGGCATCGATGGCCACGCCGGCCGGGTTGTCCCAGTTCTCGTCGATCGACGGGCACTGCGAGGCCGGCGCCGTGAAGCGCGCGTTCGGGTGGGCCGCCTTGGCGCCGGTTTCGCGGGCGATGGCCGGCGTCCAGTCCTTGCCCTGCCAGTCGACCAGGTGCGCCGGGGCTTCCTTGGTCATGCCTTCCCACCACACGTCGCCGTCATCGGTCAGCGCCACGTTGGTGAAGATCACGTTCTCCTTGAGCGTGGCCATGGCGTTGAAGTTGGTCTTCTCGCTCGTGCCCGGGGCCACGCCGAAGTAGCCGGCTTCCGGGTTGATGGCGTAGAGACGGCCGTCCTGGCCCGGCTTGATCCAGGCGATGTCGTCGCCGATGGTGGTGACCTTCCAGCCCTCGAAGCCCTTGGGCGGGATCAGCATGGCGAAGTTGGTCTTGCCGCAGGCCGACGGGAACGCGGCGGCCACGTGGTACTTCTTGCCCTCGGGCGAGGTCACGCCGAGGATCAGCATGTGCTCGGCCAGCCAGCCTTCGTCGCGGCCCATGGTCGAGGCGATGCGCAGCGCGAAGCACTTCTTGCCCAGCAGCGCGTTGCCGCCGTAGCCGGAGCCGAACGACCAGATCTCGCGGGTTTCGGGGAAGTGGACGATGTACTTGGTCGGGTTGCACGGCCACGGCACGTCCTTCTCGCCAGCGGCGAGCGGCTTGCCGACCGTGTGCACGCACGGCACGAACTCGCCGTCGGCGCCCAGCACGTCATACACGGCGCGGCCCATGCGGGTCATGATGCGCATGTTGACGGCCACGTACGGGGAATCGGACAGTTCCACGCCGATATGGGCGATCGGCGAGCCCAGCGGGCCCATCGAGAACGGCACCACATACAGCGTGCGGCCGCGCATGCAGCCGTCGAACAGGCCGGACAGCGTCTGGCGCATCTCACGCGGGGCAGTCCAGTTGTTGGTCGGGCCGGCGTCCTCTTTCTTCTCGGAGCAGATGAAGGTGCGATCCTCCACGCGCGCCACATCGGACGGATCGGACAGTGCCAGGAAGGAGTTCTTGCGCTTGGCGGGGTTCAGGCGGCGCATGGTACCGGCAGCGACCATCTGTTCGCACAGGCGGTCGTACTCCTCCTGGGAACCGTCGCACCAGTAGATGCTGTCCGGTTTGGTCAGTGTGGCGATGTCGGTAACCCATGCGACCAGTTTCTGGTTCTTGACCCAGGACGGCACGTTCAGTGCCGGGGTGCCTTGCATTGTGGGGTGGTTCATACAGCTACTCCAAAGCGAGAAAGAAACCTTGGCAAAGCCCTGCCGGGTACCGTGTCAGGCTCCCGGGGCGGCGCCGTCCATAGCGTGAGGGAATGAGAGGCCCGGTGCGCCATGTTCGACATGGGGCACTCGGGCACGCAATCGTCACATCCCGTTACAACTACGCAACAAGCAAATCCGCCCAAGGGTCGCAGCGGTCCCTGCGGCTGCGCTACAGTTGCGCTTCGCCCGCATATGGCGGGCGGCAGGGGCCGGTCAGGCTTTGTCCGGCGGCGCGGGGCGATGGGCGGGAGCGTGGCTCTACCGTCGCATCCGGCCTGCCGCGTCGCAGAAGCGGGCAAGGATACCACCGCAAACTCCGCCTGTTTTTTGCTGCGCAACATTGTGCCGAGGCATCCGGCGCCCCGTTTTGGCGGGTCGGCAAGGGCGCACGCGGATGCGGAACGAGCCATGTCTGGGTTCAATGTTGCGTCAGGTCGGCCCACAATACTGTCGGGCGCGCGCTGATTCTGTTGCCGTGCGCACCAAGCCGCCGCCCCGATGTCGCTCCTCAAGCCAAAGAGTCACCGATGAAGATTGCCGTTCTCGACGATTACCAGGACGCGGTGCGCAAGCTGCCGTGCTTCGCCCTGCTGGAAGGCCACGACGTCAAGGTGTTCAACAACACCGTCAAGGGCGTGGGCCAGCTGGCCGCGCGCCTCTCCGATGTGGAAGCCGTGGTCCTGATCCGCGAGCGCACCCGTGTGACGCGTCAGTTACTTGAAAAGCTGCCGCGCCTGAAGATCATCAGCCAGACCGGCCGCGCCGGCGGCCATGTGGATATCGACGCCTGCACCGACCGCGGCGTGGCCGTGCTCCAGGGCGTGGGCTCGCCAGTGGCCCCGGCCGAACTGACCTGGGCGCTGATCATGGCGGCCCAGCGCCGCATTCCCCAGTACGTGGCCAGCCTGAAGCACGGCGCCTGGCAGCAGTCGGGGCTGAAATCGACGACGATGCCGCCCAACTTCGGCCTGGGCCAGGTGCTGCGCGGCCAGACGCTGGGTGTCTGGGGCTACGGCAAGATCGGCCGGCTCCTGGCCGGCTATGGGCGGGCGTTCGGCATGAACGTGCTGGTCTGGGGCCGCGAGGCCTCCCAGCAGGCTGCGCGTGAGGACGGGCTGAACGTGGCCGCGTCCGCCGAGCAGTTGTTTGCCGAGAGCGACGTGCTGTCGCTCCATCTGCGCCTGAACGACGAGACGCGCGGCATCGTCAAGCTGGCCGACCTGCAGCGCATGAAGCCCACGGCGCTGTTCGTCAACACCAGCCGGGCCGAGCTGATCGAGGATGGCGCGCTGGTCGCCGCGCTGAACCGCGGCCGCCCCGGCATGGCGGCCGTGGACGTATTCGAGTCCGAGCCGATCCTGCAGGGCCACGCGCTGCTGCGCATGGAGAACTGCATCTGCACGCCGCACCTGGGCTATGTGGAGCGCGACAGCTACGAGCTGTACTTCCGCACCGCGTTCCAGAACATCCTCGACGTGCTGGACGGCAATCACGAAAGCGTGGCCAATCCCAAGGCGCTGACGCCCACCCTGTCGCGCTAAGTTATTAGACGGTGCGGCCGGGGGCCGCAGCCCCCAAGGAGACGCTCGGCGAGCGTCTCCTTCCCCACATTGGCGCCGGTCCGGATTGCGCCAAAGCCGCTACACTCGGGGCAATCTGTCGCCCCATCCCCTCACATTTCATGGATCCCAGGCTCCTGGCGCTGTGCGTCGGCAACTTCGTCATCGGCACCGGCGCGATGATCGTCACCGGCATGCTCAACGACATTGCCGCCGATTTCGCGCTCAGCGCCGCCACGGCCGGTCAGCTGATCTCGGTGTTCGCCATCGCCACCTGCGTGGGCGCGCCGCTGTTCGCCACGATCGGCTCCCGCATCGACCGCCGCCTGCTGCTGGCCGGGGCGCTGCTGGTCTACGGGGCGATGCACCTCGCCGCCGCGCTGGCGCCCAGCTTCGCCATGCTGATGGCGATCCGCTTCGTCACGGCCATCGGCGCCGCCATCTACACCCCGCAGGCCGCCGCCACGCTGCCGCTGCTGGTGGATGCCCGCACGCGCGGGCGGGCCATCAGCTTTGTCTTTCTGGGCTGGAGCGTGGCCAGCGTGGTGGGCGTGCCGCTGGGCACCTTCATCTCCAGCACGCTGGGCTGGCGCGTCAGCATGGGGCTGGTGGGCGGGCTGTCGCTGATCGTGTCGATGGCGGTCTGGCGCGCGTTGCCGGCCGGGCTCCAGGTGGCGCCGGTGGGCCGCAAGGCGTGGGCGGCCGTGCTGCGCCACAAGCCGATCATGCTGGTGGTGACCACCACGATGATCCAGTCGGCCGGCATGTTCACGATGTTTACCTACATCGCCCCGCTGATGCGGGACCGCTTCGGTATCAGCGGCGGCGCGCTGAGCCTGATGTTCCTGGCCTACGGGATCTGCGGCGTGACCGGCAACGTGGTGGCCGCCTCGCGCATGGACCGCGTGACGCCGAGCCGCATCGTGCAGGTGGCGCTGACCACCTCGCTGGCCGCCATGCTGCTGTGGCCGCTGGCCGGCTGGCATGTTGGCGCGCTGGTGGCGCTGTTCATGCTCTGGGGCGTGGGCGGATTCGCCACCAACAGCGTCCAGCAGGCCCGGCTGGTGCTGCTGGGGCCGGACCAGGCCGCGGCGTCCATCTCGCTCAATTCCTCTTCGATTTACCTGGGCCAGGCGCTGGGCGCCATGGCCGGGGCGGCCATCTATACCTTGGCCGGGCCCGATGCGCTGCACTGGGGTGCGGCGGTGCTGATCGCGCTCGGACTGGCGATTTCGCAGCGGGCGCGGGCGCTCGGCTGCCACTGGACACCGCGCAGCGCGTAGCAGATGTCGTAGCAGTCCCAAAGCAGCGCGGGACCACGAGCCCGCGCGGCCCCGCACACGCAAGGAGGGCGTACCGTGGCCGAGACCGATCCCCGTCCCAACCCAGCCGCCTCGGGCGGTGGCGCCACCGGCCGCGTGCTGGCCGTCAATGTCGGCATCCGCCTGCCGCTGGTGGTGGCCGGGGCCGGCACCGAAGCCGTAGTGCTCTCCGCCATCCGCAAGCATCCGCTCAGTACGCTGCATCATCCGATTGCCGTCGGCGTGCACCTGCGCGGGCTGGCCGGCGACGAGCAGGCCGACCTGACCGTTCACGGCGGGCGGGACCGGGCGGTCTATGCGTACCCGATCGAGCATTACACCTGGTGGAACGCGCGCCGCCGCGAGGCCGGTGTCGAAGAGGCCGAGCGCCCGCTGGCCTTCGGCGCCATGGGCGAGAACCTGACCCTGCAGGGGCTGCTCGAATCCGCCCTGTGGATAGGTGACCAGCTGCGCGTGGGCGAGGTGGAACTGGTGGTGCGCGCACCGCGCCAGCCCTGCTACAAGCTCAACGCCATCCTCGGCTATGCCCAGGCGGTGCGCGACATGGTGCGCAGCGGCTATTCGGGCGTGTACCTGAGCGTGGCCACGCCGGGGGTGATCCGGGCCGGCGATGCCGCCGTGGTGATCCCGGGGCCGCGTGAAGTGTCGGTGGAAAACATCAATCGGCGCACCAATCCGTAACGAAATCGACGTTCCACCCCCTTCCAGCGTTAGTCCGGAGTGGCCCGACCGTGCTTTTCTGCTAATGTTTTAAGTCAGATACAAGCGTCTTCGGGCCAGATCTCCCTCCCCCGGCCCGCCTATCCCCTATTGGCGCTGTAACAGGTTGTAATACGACGCGCTGGCCTGAAAAGCCAAGGCGCGGTACTAGTAGTGGTTTGCGCGGGCAAACCGGTTCCAAGAAGCCGGTGCCGGGGAGCGGGCGCGCGCCATGCGGTGTTTGAGGGTCCTCACATGAAAACAGACGGGATCGACCGGCCCAAGGGCTTCGTCGATGGCAACTGGAGCGCGTCCACCAGCACGGGGCGCGGCCGCACTTCGCCCTGGATCGCCATCGTGGCGGTGATCGTCATTGCCGGGGCGGGCTGGTTTGGCTACAAGACGTGGTTCGCGCCCAAGCCGGCGGCCAAGGGCCCGACCGTCACGGCGGTGGCCACGGCCATCGTCCAGCAGGGCGATGTACCGCTGGAAGTCACCGCCAACGGCACCGTCACGGCCATGCAGACCGTGGAGGTGCGGCCGCAGGTGTCCAGCACCGTCCAGACCGTGCATATCAAGGAAGGCCAGACTGTGAAGCCGGGCGATTTGCTGTTCTCGCTCGACACCCGCATGGACGAGGCAAACCTGGCCAAGGCCCGCGCCCAGTTGATGCGCGACCAGGCCGACCTGTCCGATGCCCGCCGCACGCTCTCGCGCAGCCAGGAGCTGCTGGAGCGCAATTTCGTCTCCAAGAGCGCCGTGGATACGGCCCAGGCCAAGCTGGACGGCTTCGAGGCCACCATCCGCGCCGACCAGGCCGCGATCGAGGCCAGCCGCGTGGCCATCAGCTACGGCGCCATCCGCGCGACGATTGGCGGCCGCACCGGCGTGATCAACGTCTTCCCGGGCTCGCTCGTCACCCCCGCCACGGTGACGCCGATGGTGACCGTGGCGCAGATCTCGCCGGTTACCGTCAGCTTCACGCTGCCCGAGCGCCAGCTCGCCGCGCTGCGCGAGGCGCTGCACGCCGGCCCGGTCGAGGTGACCGCCGTGCCCAACGACGGCAACAAGGCCCCCGTGACCGGCAAGATCACCTTCGTCGACAACACCGTGGACCCGCAGTACGGCAGCATCCGCGTGAAGGCGATGTTCGACAATCAGGCGCAGCGGCTCTGGCCGGGCACCTACGCCAACGTCAGCGCCACGGTGCAGGTGCTTCGGGGCGCCCTCAGCGTGCCGCCGCAGGCCGTCATCACCGGCCCGGAAGGCCGCTTCGTCTACACCGTGGGCGCGGACCACACCGTGACGCGCGTGCCGGTGACCGTGGTGGCCACCACCGCCGCCGCCGCCGTGGTCGAGGGCGTGCAGCCCGGCGCCCGCGTGGTGACCGAGGGCGCGCAGAACCTGCGCCCCGGCGCGCTGGTGCGCGAGGCCCGCCCGCGCGACGCCTCATCCCCGGCTGCCCCGGCGGCCGTGGCAGACAAGCACTAGACCATGACGCTGTCCGAACTCTGTATCCGCCGGCCCGTCATGACGGTGCTGCTGTGCCTGGCCGTCATCGTGACGGGCATCGTGCTGTATCCGACGATTCCCATCGCGGCGCTGCCCAGCTTCAACTCGCCGGTGATCCAGGTCACGGCGACGCTGCCCGGGGCGAGCCCCGAGACCATGGCCGCCTCGGTGGCCACGCAGCTGGAGAAGCAGTTCGCCACGATTCCGGGCGTCACCGTCATCAGTTCGTCCAACACGCTGGGCAACTCCAGCATCACGATCGAGTTCAACAGCGACCGCAACATCGACGATGCGGCCGTGGACGTGCAGGCGGCGCTGTTCCGCGCCCAGCGTTCGCTGCCGATCGAGATGACCGTGCCGCCGTCCTACCGCAAGGTGAACCCGGCCGATGCGCCGGTGCTGCTGCTGGCGATCAACTCGCCCGCGATGAGCCTGGCGGAGCTGAACGCGTTCGGCGACAACCTGATTTCCCCGACGCTGGCCACGCTGCCCGGCGTGGCGCAGGTGCAGATCTTCGGCCAGAAGCGCTTTTCGGTGCGCGTGCGCGCCCACCCGGACGCGCTGGCGGCGCGCGGGCTCACGCTCGACGAGCTGGCCACCGCGCTGAACCGCGCCAACGCCAATACGCCGGTCGGCACGCTGGACGGCGCACGCCAGACCCTGACCATCCAGGCCAATCGGCAGATGACCAGCGCCGAGGCGTTCCGCAACATCATCGTGGCCAGCCAGCCGAGCGGCGCCGTGGTGCGGCTCTCGGACGTGGCCGATGTGGAAGACGGCGTCGAGACCATCAAGACCGGTAGCTGGCTCAACAACGAGCGCTCCATCGTGCTGGCCGTGCAGCGCCAGCCGGACGCCAACACCGTGGCCGTGGTGGATGCCATCAAGGCCGCCCTGCCCCGCCTGATCCAGCAGATGCCCGGTTCGGTCAGCGTGAACGTGGTGAACGACCGCTCGCGCTCCATCCGCGAGTCGATCCATGACGTGCAGTTCACGCTGGCGCTGACCGTGGGGCTGGTGGTGATGGTGATCTTCCTGTTCCTGCGCCGCGCCGCCGCCACGCTGATACCGACGGTGTCCCTGCCGATCTCGCTGATCGGCACGGTGGCGCTGATGAAGGCGTTCGGCTACAGCCTGGACAACGTCTCCCTGCTGGCCATCACGCTGGCGGTGGGCTTGGTGGTGGACGACGCCATCGTGATGCTTGAGAACATCGTGCGGCACATCGAGGAAGGCGTGCCGCCGCTCAAGGCCGCGCTGGTGGGCTCGCGCGAGATGGGCTTCACGATCCTGTCGATCTCGATCTCGCTGGTGGCCGTGTTCATCCCGATCTTCTTCATGCCGGGCGTGATCGGGCTGCTGTTCCACGAGTTCGCCGCAGTGGTGTCGCTGTCGATTCTGGTCTCGGCGGTGGTCTCGCTGACGCTGATCCCGATGCTCTGCGCGCGCTTTCTCTCGGCCGAGAATGTGCCGGTGGACGAGTCGCAGCACGCCTATGGCGACCATGGCGACCACGCCTCCGGTGCGGCCAGCGCCGCCGCGCCGCGCGTGCAGCAGAAGCAGACCATTGGCATGCGCAGCACGCAGTGGTTCGAGGACCTCTTCGAGTGGACGCTCCATAAGTACGCTACCGGCCTGGACTGGTGCCTGGCGCACCGGCGTTTCGTGCTCGGCGTGGCGGGGCTGACCTTCGTGCTGACCGCCGTGCTGTTCGTCAAGATTCCGAAGGGCTTCTTCCCCGAGGAAGACATCGGCCAGATCCAGGTCAACGCCGAAGGGCCGCAGGACATCTCGTTCGATGCCATGTCCGACCGCCTGCGCGATGCCGCCGAGCGGATCCGCGCCAATCCGGCGGTGAAGAGCGTGGTGGCGTCGATTGGCGGCGGCAATTCGCCGGCCATCAACACGGGCCGGATGTTCGTGGAACTGAAGCCGCTGGACGAGCGGCCGAAGATGCCGCAGGTGGTGGAGTCGCTGCGCAAGGACGTGTCCAGCGTGCCGGGGCTGGCGGTGTACTTCTCGCCGGTGCAGAACCTGCGGCTGGGCGGGCGCCAGAGCAAGAGCCGCTACCAGTACACGCTGCAGAGCGTGAAGGCGGGCCAGCTCCAGGAGTACAGCGACAAGATCATGGCCAAGATGCGCGCCGAGCCGATCTTCCGCGATGTGACGAGCGATTCCCAGCAATCGGGCCTGGAAGCGCAGCTGACCATCGACCGGGACAAGGCCAACGCGCTGGGCGTGCAGATGCAGGACGTGCGCACGGCGCTGTACACGGCGTTTGGCGAGCGGCAGGTGTCGACCATCTACACGCCGATCGACAATTACTACGTGATCCTGACCGCCGCCGATGTGGATCGCGTGGACGAGACGGCGTTCTCCAAGCTCTACGTGCGCAGCAAGACCGGGCAGATGGTGCCGGTGTCGGCGTTTGCCACGACCGAGCGCCGGGTGGGGCCGATTGCGGTGAACCACCAGGGGCAACTGCCGTCGGTGACGGTGTCGTTCAACCTCGCGCCGGGCGCGGCGCTGGGCGACGCTTCGGCCAAGATCGACCGCTACAAGCAGGAGATCGACATGCCGCCAGCCATCTTCACCAGCTGGGGCGGTGATGCAGCGGTGTTCCAGTCGTCGCAGGCCACGCAGGTGGTGCTGCTGGTGGCGGCTATTGCGGTGATCTATACGCTGCTGGGCGTGCTGTACGAGAGCTACATCCACCCGCTGACCATCCTGGCCGGGCTGCCGTCGGCGGCCATCGGCGCCTTGCTGACGCTGTTCCTGTTCAACGTGGAGTTGTCGCTGATCGCGACGATTGGCGTGCTGATGCTGATTGGCATCGTCAAGAAGAACGCGATCATGATGATCGACTTCGCGCTCGCGGCGCAGCGCGACCACGGCATGGCGCCGGCCAAGGCGATCCGGCAGGCCTGCTTGCTGCGCTTCCGGCCGATCATGATGACGACCTTCGCGGCCGTGATGGGCGCGCTGCCGCTGGCGCTGGGCCTGGGCGCCGGTGCCGAGCTGCGCCAGCCGCTGGGTCTGGCCGTGGTGGGCGGCCTGCTGTTCTCGCAGGTCATCACGCTGTTCATCACGCCGGTGATCTACCTCGCGCTCGACCGGTTCTCCGGCACGGGTCCGCTGCAGATCGATTCGGAAGGCAACCCGCTCGCGGAACGCGAGCCGGCGGCGGTCACGCACTGATCCTGCTAGACACTGGTGGCCTGCGCGATGCATTCGCGCAGCCACTGGTGCGCGGGGTCGCGATGGGCGCGCTCGTGCCACAACATCGACATCTCATAGCCGGGCACCTCCACCGGCGCCTCTACCACCTCCAGCGTTACCGTATCGCGTACCAGCCGCTCCGGCAGCATCGCCACGAGGTCCGTGCGCTCCAGCACCGCGCGCACGAACAGGAAGTGCGGCACCGATAACACCACGCGGCGCGTGGCGCCGGCCGCCGCCAGCGCGGTGTCGGTCACGCCGAAGAAGCCGCCGCCATCGGGCGACACCATCACATGCTCCAGTTCGGCAAACTGCGCCAGCGTGGGCCGCCGCTTCAGGCGCGGATGGCCGGCGCGGCCCACCAGCACGTAGCGCTCGGTGAACAGCGCGCGGCGGCGCAGGCCGGGCGGCGCGCCATCGGAGGTGTGGAAGGCGAGGTCGATCTCGCCCTGCTCCGCCTGCCGGGCGATGCTGGCCGGCACCATGTCGAGCACCGCCAGCCGCGTGCCCGGCGCCGCCGCGCGGATGGTGCTCAGCGCCGGCAGCACGATGGTCGATTCGCCATAGTCGGTGGCGGCCACGCGCCAGGTGTGGTCCGCCTGCGCGGGGTCGAACGGGCTGGACGGCGCCACGGCGGCTTCCAGCGCCGCCAGCGCCTGCCGCAGCGGCTCGCGCAAGGACTCGGCGCGGGCCGTGGGCCGCATGCCGCGCGGCCCGGGCAGCAACAGCGGATCGCCGAAGATCTCGCGCAGCTTGGCCAGATGCACGCTCACCGAGGGCTGCGAGTAATGCAGCCGCTCTGCCGCACGCGTGACGTTGTGCTCGGCCAGCAGCACATCGAGCGTCAGCAGCAGATTCAGGTCCAGACGCCTGAGATTAGTCATCGCAATACCTAGGATATTGGAAATTCATTTCCAATATACCGGACGGCCGTCCATCCTTGGGGCATCCCTTCCCATCGACAGAGACCCGCCATGAACGTGCTGATTGTCTACGCCCACCCCGAACCGACCTCGCTGAACGGTTCGCTCAAGGATTTTGCGATGCAGCGGCTCGCGGCCAACGGCCACGCGGTGCAGGTCTCGGACCTCTATGCGATGGGCTGGAAGCCGCAGCTCGACGCCGGCGACACGCTCGAGCGCCAGGCCGGTACGCCGTTCCATCCTTCGCTCGACTCGAAGCGCGCGTTCGAAGGCGGCTGGCAAAGCCCCGACATCGCCGCCGAGCAGGACAAGCTGCGCTGGGCCGACGCCGTGATCTTCCAGTTCCCGCTCTGGTGGTTCTCCATGCCGGCCATCATGAAAGGCTGGGTCGAGCGCGTGTACGCCTATGGCTTCGCCTACGGCGTGGGCGAGCACTCGGACGCGCGCTGGGGCGACCGCTACGGCGAAGGCTCGCTCAAGGGCAAGCGGGCGATGCTGGTGGTGACCACGGGCGGCTGGGACTCGCACTACAGCGCGCGCGGTATCAACGGCCCCATCGACGATCTGCTGTTCCCGATCCAGCACGGCGTGCTGTACTACCCCGGCTTCGACGTGCTGCCGCCCTTCGTCTCCTATCGCAGCGGGAAGATGGATGACGCGCGCTTCGCGTCGATCCGCGAGGCGCTGGGCGCACGGCTCGATACGCTGTTCGAGACGGCGCCGATCCCCTATCGCCCGCAGAACTCGGGGCAATACGAGATTCCGGCCCTGACGCTGCGCGACGACATCGCGCCTGACCGCAAAGGCTTCGCCGCGCATATGGAATAGGAGGGCGCTTGGGACCGGTGCCGGTACTATGCGTGGCTTGGCACCGGCGATCATTGGATAGTCATCGCCATGAAGAATCAACGTAGTTAGATTTATCGCTTCATTATTCATCGCGACGATATTTATGACGCCCACCGTCCTCGAAACGCTGATGTATGACATCGGCCAGTTGTTCCTGTACCCCACGCTGGCCATGATCGGCCTGCTGTTTCTCTACGCGTTCTGGGCGCTGGGCCAGTTCGCCATGCAGGCGTGGCTGCGCCGGCGGCATGGGATCGAATCGGGGCGCGGCTATCTGCTGGTGGCCTGGGCGCACGCCAACGGGGTCAGCCACCCGGACGCGCTGGACGTGGCCGCGCACCGGCTACTGGAGCGCCTGCGCATTGCCACCCGCGTGGCGCCGATGCTCGGGCTGGTGGCCACCATGATCCCGATGGGGCCGGCGTTGAAAAGCCTGTCCGGCGGCAACCTCGCCAATGTGGGCGAGAACCTGACCATCGCGTTCTCGGCGGTGATCCTGGCGCTGATCGCGGCGAGCATCACCTTCTGGGTGGTCAATGTGCGCCGCCGCTGGCTGGCCGAGGAACTGGTCTGGCTCGGCCAGGCGCGCGAGGCGGCCCGATGAGATTCCTGGACGAAAGCGAGGCCGACGACCCGATCCTGTCGGTCGTCAACCTGATCGACGTATTCCTGGTGGTGATTGCCGCCCTGCTGGTGGCCATCGCCCAGAACCCGATGAACCCGTTCACGCACGACGACGTGACGGTCATCACCAACCCGGGCAAGCCCAATATGGAAATCGTGTCGCGGCAGGGGGAGAAGATCGTGCGCTATCAGGCCAGCGGGCAGGTGGGCAGCGGCGACGGCATCAAGGCCGGCGTGGCCTACCGGCTGAAGGATGGGTCGATGGTGTACGTGCCGGAGTCACAACAGGCGTCCCAACAAGCCACGTCCGGAGCGAAGCCATGATGCGCGCGACGATCCTTGGCATGGCGCTCGCGATGCTGGCCGGCTGCGCGACGCAGCCGCCGTCGCCGGCGGCCATCGGCGCCACCTTCCTCAGCCGCCAGTACGTGTTGCTGGGCGAGGTCCACGACAACGGCGCGGCGCAGGCGGCGCGCCTCCAGGCGCTGACCCGCGCCGTGGAAGCCGGCTGGCGGCCGGCGGTGGCGATGGAGCAGTTCGACCGCGAGCGGCAGGCCGACATCGACCGCGCCCGCAAGGAACGGCCGGGCGATGCCGACTACCTGATCGCCCAGGCCGGCAGCGCGGCCGGCTGGCAGTGGCCGCTGTACCGGCCCGTGGTGGCGCTGGCGCTCCAATATGACCTGCCGCTGCTGGCCGCGAACCTCTCGCGCGCCGATGCCGCGAAGATCGTCCGCGGCGGGCTCGGCGCGGTCTTCCCGCCGGACCAGCAGGCCGCGCTGGGGCTGGACAAGCCGCTGCCGATGGAAGTCGTGGCCGCGCAGACCGCGACGCTCGATGCCGGCCATTGCGGCAACTTCCCCAAGGCGATGCTGCCCGGCATGCTCAACGCCCAGGCCGCCCGCGACGCCGTAATGGCCCGCACGCTCGCCCCCTACGCCAGCCGCGGCGCGGTACTGATCGCCGGCAACGGCCACGTACGGCGCGACCTCGGCGTGCCCCGCTGGCTCCACGGCGACGCCGCAAAGGTGCTCAGCGTGGGCTATCTGGAGGACGGCAGCCGCGCCGAAGGCTTCGACGAGGTGGTGCGCGTGGCCCCCGTCGAGCGGAAGGATCCGTGCAAGGAGGCTGTGGCGAAGCCGCGGTAGGCGTTTGATTCGTGGCTGATCTCATCGGCCACGGTCCGCCGTCGATGAGGGCTGGCACCGCAGGCGGCACAACCAAGGCGAGCTAAGGCTGATATCGGTGTAGGAATCGGACAACTTTGGGTTAACTTGGGGCTCAATACACTTGTCGGTAGCGGAAGTAGCCGTTGGTTACGCGCCGGGGCTCCATGAGCCCACCCATCCGGAATCCGCATCGGGAGTCGTGGACGTAGTCGTCCATCAAGGTGCGAACCGCCGGGGGCACGGCGAGCGAATGGGTGGCATGCTCGAGCATGTGGCGAGTCTCGGCGTCCACGGGCTCGGTTACGTCATCCTGCAACACGCGCAGGACGGCAGCGCCGATGGGGTTAAGGGTGCCGACGAGGTCAGTCTGCGACGACCCGGCATGCTGCAAGCGGCGGCGCAGGGCCGTAATGTGCTCGGCGAAATCATCGACGCCCTCCTGTAGTCTGGCCCGGTCCGCGCCCAGCTTCGCGTCCAGGTAGAAGCGCCGCGTCTTCAGCGGATCCTTGTACGCCATCAGTTCCCCGCGCCACTGCAGGTATTGCAGCGTGTGAGACTTGAGCACCCCGGTGACTCCAGCCTTGCCTGTTGCCGTGGTGTCGATGCCGCAGGTCTTGAAGAAGTCGTTCGCCGCGCTGACGAGCCGCGGTGAGCAGTGGTAGTCGACGGCGAGGTTGGGCGCTTGCCTGATTTCCGCCATGGTCATCAACGGCACCCCGGCGCTGAAGGCGGCGTGATGCATGTCGATCAATGGAATCTGGGACAGATGTGGCGATGCGCCCCATTCGGGCATTGCCTTGCCTTGCTCCCCGGGGCGATAGCCGCCACCGACGTCGGAATGCATGCCGGGATAGCCGACCTGCCGCGCACGCGCGGCGAGTTCGAGAGGGAAACTTGCACGCTGCTCGTGCAGCGCAACGAAGTGCACGCACTGATCTACCGCAGGGCTGATATCCATGTAGCCCTCGGCCCAGTCCAGATGGCCATTGAATCCCGGCACGATGTCTGGCACGCCGACCGACGCTACGGTGTCGAACAGGCCCATGAAGTAGATCCGGATCGGGACGCTGGCCAGCCGATAGGCGCCATCCTTCTGCTCCATCAACTGGAGCAGCCAGTTGGCGAATACCCGCGCTATGGCCGCGCCACGTGAGAAGCCGAACACTGCAACGTTGATCCGGGTGACCTGACGCTGGCTGCTTCTTATGATGGCTTCGAGTTTTTGCTCCCAGGCGGTTAGCACCATGCGGCGGTATGGTCCCTCGAGGCCCATATTCGCGAAGAGGGAACTTGCGTTGTTGACGACGGTTCTTGCCGTTTCGTCATCGAGAAGGAGCGCCTCGGTCAGGTAGTAGTGCACCGAATTCAGAATGCGCGTGATCGCCCAGTTAATGCGGTCCGCACCCATGTAGCCCCCCGCCATGCCCTTGTGTCCGCCGGGATCGCCGATTTTCTCGAACGGAGTGCCGAGTCCCGGTACGTAGTGGGAGAAGAATCCATCTTCGAACCTATCAATGCTCGCGTTATACAGGCGGGCAACATTGCTATGCTTACCGACGGATGTCTGAGTGCCGTTGAGGCCGGGCTCCTTCCAGTCCTTGTTGTTGCCGGTACCATCGAAGAATAGATTGACATACACCTGCCCGTTGCATTGAACAGGGCGGCATTCTTCTGGGCACGTGATTGCTCGGCAGCGCTGCAGCGATTCACGTACGGTGAGCTTGCGCATGCCGCTATTAGGCATTGGTGAGGGTGGCGAGATGCTGTAAGGCAAGTTTTTTCTCCATCCAGCGTGTTACAGGCGGGTTTCGTCCCCTCGTAGGGGATAGGCAGGGTGGCGGGGTCCGACCATCGTCACAAAGACCTTGACGTTCCCGTCGCGCAGAAAATGTACGGACAGCATTCCTCCGTCTTCGGGCCGATAGGACGGCACCATCACCTTACGTTGCTTCGGAGTGTCCTTAACGTTGTTGACCCATTCGACGTTCAGTGTCATGCCGGGCCGATAAATTCGCGAAATGCTGGCGCAACACGTGAACTTCCCGCCCCCCGAGTGCGGACCTAGGTACGCACCGCCATAGCCGTTCACCGAGAAGCTGTAGATGCCTTCGTCGGTATGGTTGTAGCCAACCACTTCCAGTGTCATAGGGTCTTCGCCACAGCCGGACAGTGCGACAGACCCTGCTGCCAGCATTACCACCAGAAATGTTCGAAACCTCGGGCGCCAACCGGCAGTGGCAGTGCTTGTCATTGAGATGGCGTTATGGTTCATGGCTTGCTCCTCGGTTGTCATCGATCGTGTCCCACAGCGGTCTTGCAATATCCAAGATGTCGTCCCCAAGGCCAGCCAGCCAGTCCTTGAAGGCTTCCTCGTGGGCGGGCGCAGGCATCGACAGGCGCTGCGCAACCCGAGGATGGTCGACATAACGTCCGGACGTATGGAGCGCCAGGGTCAGGAGTTGCAGACGGTCTGGCCTCGCGGTTAGTCCGTGCTGCCGCGCGACAAGCAGGTGCTCCTGGACGAACGGATAGAGCGTGCGATACGGTACGGACCGGAGTTCGTCCCGATTTACCTCGCGTAGATCCACGATCATCATGTCGGCCTCGCATGCGCTCATTAGCGCTGAAAGCTGGTTGTCATCGAGGCGGATAGGGGCTGGCGGCGGTTCCGTCGCGCCCGCTGCAGGCAAGGGTAGTTGTTGTGGCTCGCCGAAACGGTCGAAGTAGGTCCATGCCGAGACGTGCCGCGTGAAAAGGGCGCGCTGGTCAGCCCCCAGAATCTCCAGCCAGGCTGGAAGGATGCGGCCGTCGTACCAGCGCACGATCATTTCCCGGCCGTTGGGTATCTCGGTCAGATGGAACTGGCGAAGATGCTCGGCAAGCTCGTCAAATGGCACCGAGGCGATGAGGAGGCTGACGCAGGGCTTCAGTTTGCCCAGGTGCTCGGCTGCCGCGAGTAGGTTTTTGCGGAGTTCGTCATCTCGGTTCAAATCGATCAGGAGCGGCGCCATGTCTAGCAACGATTCTTCCGGATAGCCGGCAAAGAGGGACTGGTACGTGGCGCCCGAGCGGTCCAGTCTTCGGTGAAATCGCATCTGTTGGCTCGAGTCGATCAGTGCAAATCGATAGTCCATATCGGAATTCCCTATTTGAGAATGACGCCAGGCGTACCCCGGCGCATGGCGTCGAGCAGGCAGCTTCTGCATGTGGTACGGGGGAATTGAGGCAGCGGAACGGTCATCGACGCGCGTTCCTGGGTGCTCCAGTACGCCGACTTTTCGTAGATGTCGCCCAGCGTGACGTTCTCGATGCGCTCCCCGGTGATGCGGATGTAGGATCCTCCGGCACCGATCCAGACCTCTTTGTCTGCGGTAAGAACAAGCTTCCCGTCGGTACTGCTGATGGTGACGTCCTTAAGTGCCGCCAACTGCAATTCATCGCCCTGCGCCTGGATCTCGACCTTGCCGCGCGCCGCGAACAGTTTCATGCCGAGCTTCTGCGCGAACAGCAACACGGCGTCGCCGGCGGCGACGGTGAAGCGCTTCATCACGCCGATGTCCGCGCTGCCCCCGGCGGTGGCGATGAGATGGTTCGCCGCGCTGGTTTGCAGGTCCGCGCCAGACACCAGGGCGATACCGGCGGGGGCGCTGGCGAGCAGGCCGGCGGCGCGCAGTTGCTTGAGGCTGTCATTGAGCAAGGCCTGCTGGCGCTCGCAGTCGGCGGCGAGGGCCTGGGCGGTCTTGGCGGTCTCGGCCAGTGCCTGGCTTTGCTGGAGCGCTTGTTCGAGCAGGCGCTGGGCTGGGGCCATGTCGAGTTGCTGTCCTGTGGCCTTTGGCTGATCGTCGGCGGTGATGAACAGCCCCTTGCCGCCCCGGATCGCCCCCCAGCCGGAAGTCCTGAGTTCGAAGCCCTCACCCCGTCGCTTCCACTTCCCATCCACCATGTGGCCAAGCGTCAGCTGACTCTTCCCCGAATGCTCGGTGGACAGCTTGATGTGCTCCTGCCCCTCCCAATCCTCGAATTCGAGCTTGTTATCGCTCTGCGTACGGATGACGTTGCGGGACAGCCAGCGATCCTGATTAGTAATCAGATCCGTCTGACGACTGTTATGGTGAACGTGGGCGATATACGGCTTATTGGGATTACCGTCCCGAAATGCGATCGCCGCCTCGGTGCCGTCGATCAGCGGGAAGTGGAATCCCGTTTGCAGTGCCCCGGCGAATGGCTTGGCCAGCCGCAGCGGCACGCATTCCCCACCGCCCGGCCAGTCCTCGAAATCGAAGTCAAAGCGGACGGTGTAATAACCCTGCTGGGTCAGGTAGGCATATGGATATTGGCTCGGGGAGGTAATGCGCGCACTCAGCGTGCCCTGAATCTTCGGCCAGTTGGCCTCGTCCAGCGGTAGCCGGAAGCGCCGATCCGAAGGGATCGATTTGAAGGTATTGCGATACGCGGCGTCGCGTGCGCCGGTGTGGATGACCTCGGTGATGACCTGCCCATGCGGCGCGTCCGCCAGCGCAAGATCCATCCGCAGAATCCGCGCCGGACGCAGTTCCAGCACGTTGCTTTCGCCCTCATACACCACCTGCGAAGCCACCGCCGCCTCATGCCGAAGCTGCGCCTCCCACTTGGCGCCTTCGAAATCCAGATGATGAGTGCCGAAGACATAAGGCTGGCCGTAGGTGGTCTTGTCCTTCCTCGCGACATTGGCTTCGCCCTTCAGCGGCTCCCATGCCAGATCGGGGTTGTAGTCCGCCACCAGGAACGATGCTGGAACGGTTTTCGCAATAGTACGAAGGGCGAAGACCGCTTCGATGCCCGCTTCCAGCCCCGCCGTCTCCCGGTACGGCACCCGCAGTTCAGGCTGGTAGAGGTAATGGTCGATGTCATCGCCAAACACCACCATCTCGCCGAACTTGCCGGGAAGGAAATAGGAATACAGCCCCTCCTGCTCCATCAGCAGACGGATGGTTTCCCAATCGGACATCTGATACTGGAAGCGGAACGCGTGCTGGGGATATTGGCGTCGAAGCCTGAAGGAAAACTGATGCCCGACCAGTTCATGCCGCCGCAGAATTGCCTCGATAATCTTCGGCGCGGTCTGGTGCTGGTAGATGCGGGTGGAGCGAGTCAGCCTCAGGCGGGCGACCAGCGGTTCCACGACCATCTCATACGCATGGAAGTCCGGTGTTTGCGCCGTCTTGGAGAAGCGGGTGATGCAGCCGGCAAAGGTGCGCGGCTCGGATTCATCGCCGGGGTCGATCAGGAATGTGGCCGGCTTGCCGAGATAATCGGCGCGGTCCAGTTCAAGAGGGTGTGTCAGTTGGACGATGGCCTCGTAGGGCTCGCCCAGCCGCTCCACCGCCTCGAATGACACCACCGACAACCCTGCGGCGCTTGTCGCACCGGGGACTTTCAGGAAATACGACTGCCGCGCCATGATTCTCGCTCCGTTGCCCGCGCAGCCCGGAAAAGCTGCGTAGGGGCCATGCTAGAAGCGTCGAAGTGGGCACTACAATCGTACTAGTTCGAAAAATCGCTGTCGCGTCTACGCGTCGCCAGCCATCGGCAATCTCAACTCCGCTCGCACCCCCCTGCCCTGTACGCCTTCGCGCAGCACCACTGTGCCGCCGAAGCGTGCGGCCATTTCCCGCGAGATGGCGAGGCCCAGGCCGGATCCCGGTTCGGTGTTTTCCACCCGTCGATAGAAGCGCGCGAACACCTTCTCGCGCTCAGCTTCGGGGATGCCGGGGCCGTCGTCTTCCACCACCAGCAGTGCATCGCCGCCCACGCGCGCGGCGGAGAGCGTGATGCGGCTGCCGCGCCCCGAGTATTGGATCGCGTTGTGCACCAGGTTGGCCAGTGCCTCGCGCAGCAGCGCGGCGTCGGCGCGCACCGGCAGCGTCAGGTCCGTCGGCCGTTCCCAGCCGAAGTCCTGCTGCTTGCCGCGCGCCAGCGGCAGGTAGTCGAGTGCCACCTGTTCTGCCACGGTCACCGCGTCGATCTCGGCCACGAATTCGGCCGGCCCGCCGCCCTCGCGCACTGGCTGCCGAGCACGCGCCAGCGCCAGTAGCTGGTTCGTCAGCCGCGCGGCTTGCTCCAGTTGCGTGACGATGCCGCCCACCGCTTCGCCAGCCGCCTCGCGCCCGGCCTCGCTGTGGCGGGCCGCCAGCTGCCGCTGGGCGAACTCGGCCTGCGTCTTGAGGATGGCCAGCGGCGTGCGCAGCTGGTGCGCGGCATCGGCGATGAACTGGGCCTGCGACTGCGCCATGGTCTCGGAGCGCGAGACGTGCAGGTTCACCGCGTCCACCAGCGGACGCACTTCCACCGGCACGCGGTCGAATTCGAGCGGCGTCAGGTCCTCGGGCGAGCGCGCGCGCACATCGTCGCGCACGCGCTGCAGCGGACGCAGCACATAGGTCACGCCGCCCACCAGGATCAGGGCCGACAGCACGATCAGCGCCAGGTCGCGCAGCAGCGCGCTGCGCCAGACATTGGCGATCAGCGCCGAGCGGGGTTCGGCGGTCTCGGCCACCTGGATGATCACGCGGATGCGCGCGTCGGGCCGGTAGACCGGCCGGGCCATCGCCGCAATGCGCACCGGCTCGCCGCGATAGGTGGCGTCGTAGAAGCGGGTCTGATTGTTGACGAGGGTGCCCGCCGGCAGCGGCAGGTCGTCATAGCCGGTCACCGTCTCCACGCGCCCTGCCCGCTCCATCGACACCCGGTAGAACACGTGGGTCTGCGCGGCGGTCTCGAACATCTCCATCGCGGCATCCGGCAGCGTCAGCTGCACGCTCTCGCCGGCCATGCCGATGGCGTTGTCGATGGTGCGCACGGAGCCGTAGAGCGAGCGGTCGTAGGCGGTGTTGGCGGCGTGGCGCAGCGTGCCGTAGGTGAACCAGCTGTCCACCGCCATCATCAGCGCCAGCGCCGGCACGAGCAGGATCAGTAGCTGGCGGCGCAGGCTGCCGCGCAGCCAGGGCCGCGCCGGCGTTGGCGTGCGCGGGCGGCGGCGCCTCATGTCAGGCCTCGGCCTCGGGTTCCAGCAGGTAGCCGAAGCCGCGCAGCGTGACGATGGTCACGCCATGGCCGGTCAGCTTCTTGCGCAGGCGGTAGACCAGCACCTCGATGGCGTCCGGACTCACGTCGGCATCGAGCGAGAAGACTTTGTCGAGCAGTTGCGCCTTGGTCAGCGGCTGGCCGCTGCGGGCCAGCAGCGCGCCGAGCAGCGTGGATTCGCGTGGCGTGAGCGCCAGCGGGGCGCCGCCGAGGGTGAAGCTGCGCGTCTCGCCATCGAATACCAGCGTGCCGCATTGCAGGCGGGGATGAGCGCGGCCACGGCTGCGGCGGATCAGGGCGAGGATGCGCGCCTCGAGTTCGGCGATGGCGAAGGGCTTGGGCAGGTAGTCGTCGGCGCCGAGGTTCAGGCCGCGCACACGTTCGTCGAGGGTGTCCTGGGCGGTCAGGATCAGCACCGGCGTGCGGTCGTCGCGGCCACGCATGGCCTTGAGCACGGCCAGGCCGTCCTTGCCGGGCAGGCGCAGGTCGAGCACCACGGCGTCGTATTCCTCGGCCATCAGCCGGGCTTCGGCCTGCAGGCCGTCCGCCACGTGCTCGATGACGAAGCCGCCCTGCTCCAGCGCGCGGGCCACCCAGCGGGCCAGTTCCACCTCATCTTCTACCAGCAGGATACGCATGCCGGACCTCCTCTGCCGGATCGGGAATCGAGGGCGCGGGCGCGTCCCGAGGGCGCCTATAATACCTCCGCCCTGCCCGCCGGTGTCGGCGGCCTGTCCCTCATCGCCCTCCGTTCCGCCTTGCCGAATCGCGTCCTGACATCGCCCCTGCCGACGCCGTCCTCCGCGCCCGCATCGCCGGTGCGCCGGCACCTGCTGCGCGCGGGTGCCGCGATGGCCGCCCTGCCCGCACTGGCCCAGGCCGCGCCGCGCGTGCCGGACGGCTATCCGCCCGAGTACGCCGGCATCATCGAACGGGCCCAGCGTGAGGGCGCCGTGGCGGTCTACGCGTCGACGGATCTCGCGGTGGTCCAGCCGCTGATCGCCGCCTTCGAAGCGCGCTACCCCGGCGTGCGCGTGCGCTACGCGGACCTGAACACGGTGGAGCTGAACGATCGATTCCTGGCCGAGAGCGCCGCGCTGGGCGCCACGCGCGCGCCGCGCGACGCGGCGTTCGCCGATGTGCTGTGGAGCACGGCGATGGACCTCCAGATCAAGCTTGTCAACGACGGCTATGCCCAGCGCTACAACTCGCCCGAGCGCGCCGGCCTGCCGAGCTGGGCGGTGTGGCGTGACGAGGCCTGGGGCACGACCTTCGAGCCGGCCGTGATCGTCTACAACCGCAAGTATTTCGATGGCGCGCATGTGCCCGGGAGCCGCAGCGGGCTGGCGCGGCTGCTGCAGGAGCGCGGGCCGCAGTGGCGCGGGCGCATCGTGACCTATGACGTGGAGCGTTCGGGGGTGGGCTACCTGCTTGCGCAGCAGGACGCGCGCATGGGCAGCGAGTTCTGGTATCTGGCGCAGGCGCTGGGTCGCGCGGGCGTGAAGCTGTCGGCCTCGACGGCGGACATGATCGAAGGCATCGCCAGCGGCGAGCTGGTGCTCGGCTACAACCTGCTGGGGTCGTACGCGCTGTCGCTGATGGAGCGCGGCGCCAGCATCGGCGTGATCGCGCCGCGCGACTACACGCTGGTGATGTCGCGCGTGGCGTTTATCGCCCGGCAGGCGCCCCGGCCCAATGCGGCGCGGCTGTGGCTGGACTTCGTGCTCTCGCGCGAGGGGCAGGCGCAGCTCGGCAAGTCGACTTCCCAGCTCTATACGATTCGCACCGATACTGACAGCGCCTACACGGCCCAGACGCTGGCGGAGCGGCTCGGCTATGCGCTCAAGCCGATCAGCGTGGGCCCCGGCCTGCTGGCCGCGCAGGACGCCCTGCGCAAGCGGGCGTTCCTGGCGCGCTGGCGCGAGGCGCTGCGGGGATAGGGCTGGGGAGGCTCATTCGGCCAGGGCCTGTGGCGTGGACGACCCGCAGAACGTGGCCATTTCGGCGTCGATCGGCCCCATCGGGCGCGGCACGTAGCCTTTCCGGAGGGCGGTGGAGAAACGCAGCATGTCGATCATGGCGTCGGCCAGCCGCTCGGCTTCGTGATTGAGTTCGAAATCCTCGGGCGAGAACAGCCAGTGCGCCAGCACGCCACCAATGGCCGCGTGGAAGGCGTTGACGGCCAGCGGGATGTCGAGATCCTCCGGTAGCTGGCCGCATTCCACGGCCATGCGCAGGTGCTCGTGCATCTTGACCAGCCCTTCCTTGTGCGACTGGCGCTGGCGTTCGAAGATCGCGCCGTTGTCCTGCACCATCTCGCACTTGTGGAAGATGATCTCGAAGACGCGGCGCCACTGCGGGTTCACCACGGTCTGCTTGAATACGAAGGCGCAGATGTCGCGGATGCTGTTCAGCGGATCCTCGCGCAGCGCACGCCGCTCGGGGGCGATCAGCGCCTCCACCGGCAGGTTCACGCGGTCGCACATGGCCGCGAAGACATCGCTCTTGTTCTTGAAGTGCCAGTAGATGGCGCCGCGCGTGACGCCGGCCGCTTCGGCAATATCTGCAAGTGACGGGCGCGCCACGCCACGGGCGTGGAACACCGCCTCGGCGGCATCCAGGATCCGGTTGCGGGTTTCCTGCGCTTCTTCCTTGGTACGTCTGACCATTTCCTCTTTCCTGCCAGCGGACGCTTATCCGCCCAGGTCTCCGTTGTGCCACACGATTGTGACGACAACCTCTCATTTGTTCATGGCGACACCGCCATCGGCGGGGCGCATCCTAACCTGCCCGCAATATTCGTGCTCACTGTTGACGCAAATCGTCAAGATTGCGTCAAAAAGGCTGCGCTTCAAAGTGTTGTAAAAGGCGCTGTTTGCGTGCCGGACTTAACATACATGCTTGAATGTATATATACTACGCGCTTGCTCGATCGTCGGCCAGCCCAAGATCCAGTGACGCCCTGCACGCAAAGTGACGTCACGGCCGACGCGCCGGGCACCAACCTGCCAGTTTTAACGCACCAACGCCGCTAGCCATGCGCCCGCTCAAGGGGGCCGGCTTGCGGTGCGCATTACGCTTTTCCGCACTCGCCACGCAGTGGCGCGCCCGTCCGGCCGTCACATGCGGCCAGTGCGGCAGATCTCAAACATCATCATGGGGTTATCGATGAGGAAGTCCCAACGTATCCATTGCGTTGCCGCCGCCGTGGCGGTCCTGGCGTTGTCCGCCTGCGGCCAGAAGGCCCCGCAGGGCGGCGCCATGCCGCCGGCCGAAGTGGGTGTGGTTACCGTCACACCGTCCGCTGTTGCCGTCATCAATGAATTGCCGGGCCGCCTGGAAGGCGTGCGGACCGCCGAAGTGCGCGCCCGCGTGGAAGGCATCGTGCTGTCCCGCAACTACACCGAAGGCGGCGAAGTGAAGGCTGGCCAGGTGCTGTTCCGCATCGATCCGGCCCCGTACCAGGCCCAGCTGGCGTCCGCCAGGGCGCAGCTGGAGCGGGCCGAGGCCAACGCCGTCTCCGCGCGTCAGAAGGCCGAGCGCTACAAGCCGCTGGTGGCCGCCAACGCGGTCAGCAAGCAGGAGTTCGATGACGCCGTGGCCGCTGCCGGCCAGGCCAATGCCGACATCGCCGCCGCCAAGGCTGCCGTGACCACGGCCCAGATCAACCTGGGTTACACCACGGTCACCGCGCCGATCTCCGGTCGCGTGGGCCGCGCGCTGGTTACCGAAGGCGCGCTGGTCGGCAAGGGCGAAGCCACCAAGCTGACGGTGGTCGAGCAGGTCGATCCGATCTGGGTGACGTTCACGCAACCTGCCGCCGAAGTGGCACGCCTGCGCCGGGCCATCGAGAATGGTCAGGTCAAGGGTGTGAATGGCGGTGCCCGTGTGCACCTGTTCCCCGAGGCGGGCGACCGCGAGTACAGCCAGACCGGGAAGCTGCTGTTCACGGACATGACCGTGGACCCGACCACCGGCTCGATCACGCTGCGCGCGGAGTTCCCGAACGCCAAGCGCGAACTGCTCTCGGGCACCTTCGTGCGCGTGAAGATCGAGCAGGGCGTGGACGAGAACGCCCTGACCGTGCCGCAGCGCGCGCTGATCCGCACGGCGCAGGGCGCCAGCGTGATGGTGGTGGGCGCCGACGGCAAGGTGGCCGTGGTGCCGGTCAAGGCACCGCAGGCGATCGACGACCGCTGGATCATCACCGAAGGCCTGAAGGGCGGCGAGAAGGTGATCGTGGAAGGGCTGCAGAAGGTGCAGCCGGGCGCGCCCGCCAAGGCCGTGCCGTTCCAGGCGCCGAAGACCGCGTCGACCCCGGCCACCCAAGGCTGACCCGCGCCATCGCACCATAAGTAATAGATAGGGAGCCAGATTCATGGCCAAGTTTTTTATCGACCGGCCGGTGTTCGCGTGGGTGCTCGCGCTGATCATCGCGCTCGGCGGGGTGCTGGCGATCCTGCAGCTACCGATCGCCCAGTACCCCAACATCGCCCCCCCGATCATTTCGGTGACCACGACTTATCCCGGTGCGTCCGCCAAGACCATCGAGGACTCGGTGGTGTCCGTGATCGAGCAGGAACTCAACGGCGCGCCGAACCTGCTGTACTACGAGTCGCAAAGCGAGGCGTCCGGGCTGGCGTCGATCAACATCGCGTTCGCGCCGGGCTCGAACGTCGACCTGAACTCCGTGGAGGTGCAGAACCGCCTCAAGCGCGTGGAAGCGCGCTTGCCGGCGGAGGTGCGCCAGCAGGGCGTGAAGGTGGACAAGGCCGGCAACAACTACATGATGTTCATCACGGTCTCGTCCAAGTCCGGCAATACGGATGCGATCGCACTCGGTAACTTCGTCTCCGCGCAGGTGGTGGACTCCATCCGCCGCGTGCCCGGCGTGGGCTCGGCCGACCTGTTCGGTACCGAGTACGCCATGCGCGTCTGGCTGGATCCGGCCAAGCTGACCGGCTACAACCTGACGCCGCTGGACGTGACCGCGGCGGTTTCCGAGCAGAACATCCAGGTCGCCGTGGGCGAACTGGGCGGCACGCCGTCGCCCCGGGGCACGGAGCTGAACGCCACGGTGAGCACGGAAAGCCGGCTGACCACGCCCGAGCAGTTCGCCAACATCCTGCTGCGCACGAACCCGGATGGGTCGTCGGTGCGCATCAAGGACGTAGGCCGTGTGGAACTGGGCGGCGCGGACTACTCCACGCTGGCCCGCATCAACGGCAAGCCGGCGTCGGCCATCGCCATCAAGCTCGCGCCCACGGGTAACGCGCTGGCCACGGCCACCGCCGTGCGCGCGAAGATGGAAGAGCTGCAACGCTACTTCCCGCCGGACTACGAGTTCAGCGTGCCGTACGACACCTCCGCCTTCGTGAAGATCTCGATCGAGGAAGTGGTCAAGACGCTGCTCGAAGCCGTGGTGCTGGTGTTTCTGGTGATGTACCTGTTCCTCCAGAACTTCCGCGCCACGCTGATCCCGACGCTGGTGGTGCCGGTGGCGCTGCTCGGCACGTTCGGGGCGATGCTGGCCTTCGGCTTCTCCATCAACGTGCTGACGATGTTCGGCATGGTGCTGGCCATCGGTATCCTGGTGGACGATGCCATCGTGGTCGTCGAGAACGTCGAGCGGATCATGAGCGAGGAGGGGCTCTCGCCCCGCCAGGCCACCCGCAAGGCCATGGGCCAGATCACGGGCGCCATCGTCGGCATCACGCTGGTGCTGACCGCCGTGTTCATCCCGATGGCCTTCTTCTCGGGCTCGGTCGGCAACATCTACCGCCAGTTCTCGCTGTCGCTGATCGCCTCGATGGCGTTCTCGGCCGTGCTGGCGCTGACGCTGACCCCGGCGCTGTGCGCCACGCTGCTCAAGCCGGTCGAGGCCGGCCATCACGAAGAGAAGAAGGGCTTCTTCGGCTGGTTCAACCGCACGTTCGCCACGGCGTCCACCGGCTACCAGGGCATGGTCGCGCGCATCCTGAAGCGCTCGGGCCGCTACCTGATCATCTACGCGCTGATCATCGCCGGCGTGGTGCTGCTGTTCCAGCGCCTGCCGTCGTCGTTCCTGCCCGATGAGGACCAGGGCTACATGATCACGGTCGTGCAGCTCCCGCAGGGCGCCACGCAGGAGCGCACCATCGGCGTGCTCAAGCAGATCGAGGACTACTACCTCCAGAAGGAGTCGAAGGTCGTCGACCAGATGATCACGGTGGCGGGCTTCTCGTTCTTCGGCCGTGGCCAGAACGGCGGTATCGCCTTCGTGCGGCTCAAGGACTGGAAGGAGCGCCCCGGCGCGGACCAGACCGCCCAGGCGCTGGTGGGCCGGGCATTCGGCGCGCTGTCGTTCATCAAGGATGCGATCATCTTCCCGCTGAACCCGCCTGCGATCTCGGAACTCGGCAATTCGTCGGGCTTCGACTTCCGCCTGCAGGACCGCACGGGGCAGGGCCACGCCAAGCTGATGGAAGCGCGTAACCAGATGCTCGGCATGGCGGCGCAGAATCCGGTGCTCCAGGGCGTGCGCCCGGAGGGCCAGGAAGACGCGCCGCAGCTGCGCATCGACATCGACCGCGAAAAGGCGCGGGCGCTGGGCGTGACGGTGGCGGATATCAACGCCACGCTGACCATCGCCTTCGGTTCCTCGTACGTGAATGACTTCATCTATGAAGGCCGCGTGCGCCGCGTGATCGTGCAGGCTGAGGGCGCGGACCGGCAACTGCCGGACGACCTGACCAAGCTGCGCGTGCGCAATGCCAATGGCGACATGGTGGCGTTTGCCGCGTTCGCCACGTCGCAGTGGATCATGGGCTCGCCGCGCCTGGAGCGCTACAACGGCATGCCGGCCGTGAAGCTGGCTGGCCAGGCTGCGCCGGGCAAGTCCACGGGCGAGGCCATGCGCGTGATGGAGGAAAACTTCGCCAAGCTGCCGCCGGGCTTCGGCTTCGAGTGGTCGGGCCAGTCGTATGAAGAGCGCCTGGCCGGTTCGCAGGAGCCGATTCTCTACACGCTGTCGCTGGTGATCGTGTTCCTGTGCCTGGCCGCGCTGTATGAGAGCTGGTCGATCCCGGTGGCGGTGCTGCTGGTGGTGCCGCTGGGCGTGCTCGGCGCGCTGCTCGGCGTGACGCTGCGCGGCATGCCCAACGACGTGTACTTCAAGGTGGGCCTGATCGCGACGATCGGCCTCTCGGCGAAGAACGCCATTCTGATCGTGGAGTTCGCCAAGGACCTGCAGGCCCAGGGCAAGGGGCTGGTCGAGGCGACGCTCGAGGCGGTGCACCTGCGCTTCCGGCCGATCCTGATGACGTCGTTCGCATTTATCCTGGGCGTGCTGCCGCTGGCGATTGCCACCGGCGCAGGCTCGGGCAGCCAGCGCGCCATCGGGACGGGCGTGATGGGCGGGATGATCACGGCCACGGTGCTGGCGATTTTCCTGGTGCCGGTATTCTTCGTGGTGGTGCGCGGCCGCTTCAAGGGCAGCGCGAGCCAGCACGAGCGGGAACGCGCGCGCCTGGAAGAAGCCCAGGAGAAAAACTGACATGACCAAGACACTGACCACACTGCTGCTGGTGGCCGGCGTGCTGACGGGCTGCACGCTGGCGCCGCACTATGACCGTCCGGCCGCGCCGGTGGCGGCTGGCTTTCCGGCGGCGCCGGAGGGCTACGCATCGGCCGAGGTGAAGAGCGGCGAGACCCGCCGCGCCACGGACATCGGCTGGCGCGACTTCTTCACCGATCCGCGCCTGCAGGGGCTGATCGCCACGGCGCTGGAGAACAACCGCGACCTGCGCACGGCGGCCTTGCGTATCGAGGAAGCGCGCGCGCAGTATCGGATCCAGCGCGCGGACCTGCTGCCGACCCTGAACGGCAACGCGAGCTTCCAGCGCGGCCGGTTCTCCGGGGCAACCTCGGGCGTCGATCAATCGTTCACGGGCAACATCTACCAGGTGGGCCTGTCGGTGACCCAGTGGGAGCTGGACTTCTTCGGGCGCGTCCGCAGCCTGTCGAACGCCGCGCTGGCCCAGTACCTGAGCACCGAGGAGGCCCATCGCGCCGGCTACATCTCGCTGGTGTCCGAAGTCGCCAAGGCCTATCTCGCCGAGCGCGCGGCGGCCGAGCAGTACGACCTGGCCCGCAACACGCTGGAAGCGCGCCAGAGCACGTTCGAGCTGGCGAAGCGGCGTTTCGATGCGGGGGCCACCTCGGCCCTGGATCTGCGCGACAACGAGTCGCTCGTGGCGCAGGCCCGCGTGGCCGCCGCGCAGCTGGCGCGCCAGCGTGCGCAGGCGCAGAACGCGCTGGAAGTGCTGGTGGGCAAGCCGATCGGCGAGATTGCCAACCTGCCGGCACCGATGCAGCTGTCCGACGAGCACATCATCAGCGACATCCCGGAAGGCTTGCCGTCCGATCTGCTGACGCAGCGTCCGGACATCCGCCAGGCCGAGCAGGCCCTGCTGTCGGCTAACGCCAACATCGGCGCGGCGCGGGCGGCGTTCTTCCCGCGCATCACGATGACCGCGAGCGCCGGCAACATCAGCACCTCGTTCACCAACCTGTTCGACTCCGGCGCCAACATCTGGTCGTTCTCGCCGCAGCTGGTGCTGCCGATCTTCGACTACGGCCGCAATCTGTCGAACCTCGACCTGGCGAACGTGCGCAAGAACATCCAGGTGGCCAACTACGAGAAGACCATCCAGGTGGCCTTCAGCGAAGTGGCCGACGCCCTCGTGGCGCGCGGCACGCTCGAAGAGCAGGTGGCCGGCCAGCAGCAGCAGCGCGACGCGGAATCGGCGCGCTACGAGCTGTCCCGGCTGCGCTTCCGCAGCGGCGTGGCGAGCTATCTGGACGAACTCGACGCGCAGCGCCAGCTGTTCTCCGCCGAGCAGGCGCTGATCCAGGCGCGGCAGTTGCGTCTGGTCAACTCGATCGACCTGTACCGCGCGCTGGGCGGCGGGCTGACCGAGACGGGTGCAGTGGCGCAGGCCACCACGCCGCCGACGGGCACCTCGGCACAGTAAGGACTGCGGCAACGCAGATGCAAAAAGGGCGAAGCGCGAGCTTCGCCCTTTTTGCTTGGGAGCGCCGGATCAGAACTTGTACGTCGCCGCCAGGAAGAAGATGATCGGATTCGGTTCGAGCTTCGTCTTCGAGGTGGACAGCGTGGTGCCGTCAGACGCCTTGATGGTCATCGTCGAGGTGCTCTTCAGCGGGATGTAGGTCACCGCCGCCGTCACGCCCCAGTGCTCGTTGAAGTTGTAGGTGCCGCCGACGTTGAACACCGGCGCCCACGACGACGAGGCATCGGCATGGACCGAAGTCGGCCCCGGGATACCGGCGCCGGCCGCCAGCACCGCGCCAAGGTTGTTGTTGACCGACTCCGCGAAGGCCGGATTCACGCGGATATCGGTGAAGAAGTTGTACGACACGCCCACCCCCAGGAACGGCCGGAAGCGCGTGCCCGGCTCCAGGAAGTGATACTGGACCATCGCGGCAGGGCTCCACTGGCGGGCGCGCGTGATGATCGGGTTCAGCGATGGATCGCCCAGGCTCTGCCGCCCCAGTGCGCCGGCGGGCCCCGGCGGGATCAGCTCGCCGTGGCCGTACAGCTTGAACTCGGGCGGAATGCCACCCACGGCCGTCACGGCGATATGGTCCGTGACGAAGTGGCTGAAGGTCAGCCCCAGCGTATCGGCATTCGACGTCGACAGGCCGCTGCCCGGCGCCGTGAACGTGGAGGGCAGGCCGAGCGGGTAGTTGATCGGCACGTCCACCACGCTGGTGGTCAGCGGCGGGCTCGTGCCGTGGGTCTGGATATGGAACCAGCCCGCCGAGACGACGTTGTCCCCGGCTTTCTGGGCGTGGGCGGTCGGCATGCCGGCGCACGCGGCCAGCGTGGCGATGGTGGCGAGGCGGGCGAACAGGCGGTGCAGGGTCATGTTGTGTCTCCTGTCCGTTATTCGACAAACGCGCCGACGGTGAAGTAGGGCGAGCCGTTGCGGTCCTCGACGAAGCCGAACACGCCGCGTGGGCCGGTGAACATGAACTTGCCCTTGGGGCCGCTGGCGCCGACGTCCTTGCGGGTGGTGGTGACCACGCCCGGCACCGTCTGCGAGAAGTCGAGCTTCATCGCCGTGGCCAGCGTGGCGTCCGAGGCGCGGAACGGGTCGAGCATGGCCGCGTCGCCATCGACCAGTGCCGTCACGCGGTACTCGAAGTTGCTGTCCACCCCCACGTACTCGGCGTTGTAGGTGCCCTGCGGCGCGGAGACCGCCTGCGCCATCATGCCGATGCCAATCTCGTCGTCGGCGCCCACCGGCAACTGGGTGAAGTCGTCGTTGGCAAAGCCCACCCGGATCATGATCGGCACGAGGTGCCCGGCCAGCTTGCCGACGATCAGGTAGGCGCGGCCCAGCACGGCGCCCAGCGTCGGCGGCAACTCGCCCTCGTAGTGCGTGGAGAGCAGCGTGCCGTTGTCCTGCGGCACGAACTTGTCGCCGCGCTGCTTGCAGGTGCCACCGGCCTTGTTGTCGCACACCGTGAACGAGCCATCGGCCGCCAGCGCCATGCGGTAGTCCTGCGCCACCATCTGGAACTTCTTCGATGGCACCTCATGGAAGCCCGAGCCGTTGTAGCTTCCGGCAATCTTGGTCAGGTCGGTCTCGGTCTGCGCGAAGCCGATGAACTGGAAGAACGGGAAGGTGGTATCCGGCACCGAGCCCGCGCCGGCGATGCCGTTGAACTGGATGCGCGCGCCCGGGATGGTGCCGCCCATCACGCCCTGCCCGATGAACAGCCGCGCCGGCCGGGCCGGGTCGAGGCTGGCGCCGAGCAGCTGGAACGCGCACTGGTTGAGCTTCTCGGTCGGCAGGCCGGTCTCTTTGGCCAGCGTGCCGGTCATCACGTTCTTGCCGCCGGTGGGGTCGGAGCGGGTCGGCTTGATGGTGCCCGTGGTGCGCGGCACCGATGAATCGAGGAAGGTGACAGCCCAGGTGCGCTGGGTGGTATCGATCTGCACCTTGACCAGTTCGCCCGAACCCGTGCCGCCGATGTAAGGCGTGGAATAGTCGATGGCGCTCGGGCACAGCCGCACCGGCGCGGCGGCCGGCGTGGCGGTGCCACCGCCGCTGTCCCCGCCGCCACCGCAGGCGGCGAGCAGGGCGGTGGCGCCGAGTACCAGCGCGAGCCGGCCCAGCCACGGTTGGCGACGGGGGACGGGGAGCGAGTCAGGAAGCGGGGAGGGCAGTTGGGGCATGAGGCGTCTCCTTGGTCTTTCTTATGGTGTGGGGTGCGGAATCAGCGGCTGGCCAGCGCGCTCACGCGGAACGTGGGGCTCGCGGCGGGGCCGAACAGGTGCGCGTAGACCGGGCCGGTGGTGATCAGCTTGCCGGTGACGCCGCTGTTGTCGGTGGTGGCCACTACGCCGGGCTGGGTGGCCTGCGTGAAGTCCATCTGGAAGCCGCCCACCGGCTTGAGCGACGAATCCTGCGGATCGATCAGCGCGACGAGGTTGTCGTGGACGATCGACGACAGGTACTTGAAGTCGCTGCCCGAGCCGATGTAGCTGCCCTGCATCGCCGCCTGCGTGGTGGCGGTGGTGGGCGAGAGCAGCGCCAGGCCCGATTCGTCATCCACGCTGAGGATGTTCGCCGCCAGGTCGATGCGGGCATAGCCGACGCGGATCAGCAGCGGCACCTGCGCGCCGTCGAGCTTGCCGACCACCAGCACGCCCTTGGCGAGACTGTTGGGGTCCTGCAGGAAGGCCTTGTCGAAGAAATGCGGGTAGGGCTGGGTGCTATTGGCGTTGTCGCTGTCGAACGCGCCGTCGGTGCCCCCGCGCAGCTTCCACGGCTGGCCCGTGGTCACGCAGTTGCCGCTCGATGCGTGACAGGTGCCATCGGCATTGAGTGTCTCCACGGTCTGCGCCGTGGCAGGCAGGAAGTAGCCGGCCGGGAACAGCTCGCCACCGGACGGCACGAGGTGGTAGCCGAGCACGTTGTAGGTGCCGGCCACCTTGGCGAAGTCGGTCTCGGTCTGGGCGAAGGCCAGCACCGGGTACATCGGAAAGGTGGTCTTCGGGATCGCGCCGATGCCGAAGATGCCGGCGTACTCGATCGTCGCCCCCGGAATGCCGCCGCCCGCCACGCCGTTGCCGACGAAGATGATCGGCGGGTTGGCCGGGTCGATCAGCGCCTGCGAGACGCCGTCGGAGGCCGTGGCCGTCTTCAGCTCGTAGGCGCACTGGTTCTGCGCCGGGGTGGGCAGCGGGCGCGTGGGATGCGCCATCGTGCCGGTCAGCGTCACGCCGCCGCGCGTCGGGTAGATGTCGTTGGTGGCCTTCGGCACGGCCGATTCGAGGATCTGGATGCGGTAGGTGCCCTGCGTGGAGTCGAACTGCATCTTCACGAGTTCGCCAGCGCCGGAGCCGCCCGTGTAGGTGGTGTTGTAGTCGAGCGTGTCCGGGCACAGCGCGGCCACGGGCTGGTTCTGCGTGGGGCCGGTGGCGGGGCAGCTGTTGGTGGCGCCGCACTGCTGGGCGGCGGCGGGCGCCGCGGTGCCCGGGTCATCGCCCCCGCCGCCGCAAGCGGCCAGCGTGAGCGTCAGGCTTACCCCAGCCAGGGTGGCGGCGAAGCAAAGGGCGCTGTTAGGGGCGCGATGTGGCGCGGGCCGAAGGTGCAGCTCGGACATGACTTGTCTCCATGTTGTTATGACCGGCGGTCCGCTTGTTGCGGATCTCTCGCGGTGGGTCGGACTCTCGCGTCTGGCGCGTTTGAGCGTCAATAGAGCGCTCGTTCCAAACACCGGTGGCCGGTCTGTCAGCGTTGCCGTGCAAGCGCGGGGGCCCAGCGTTCAAACCGTGTGCGGAGGCCCCTGCGTCCACATTCAAACGCCCGGCGTACGCACTCGCGCGGCGGTCAGAACTTGTATTCGCTGTTGGCGGGGTCGAACGTGGCGGCGTCGAAGGTCTTCTTCACCGCGCGCTCGAACACGATCTTCTCGACCATGTTGCCGTCCGCGTCCCACGCGGTTTCCACGCGCGGCCACGGGTGCTTGAGATCCAGCATCAGCTGCACCTTCTTGGCGTAGTACTTGGGCGCGCCCTCGGGGAGGTCCCAGGTCAGCGCCACCATGCGCACGCCCTGTTCGCGCACGATCTCGGCCCGGTTGTACTTTTCGGAGAGGCCGGCGGCGCGCAGCGAGCGCGCGTCGCGTTCGAGCATCGACAGCACGAACTGGAAGCCCAAGTCGCGGACCGTATGGTTCGACTGAGACTTGGCGAGCGTGCCATCGAGCGAGATCCACATCGACGTGAAGCCCATGATGCCGCCCAGGTGGCCGTACATCTCGTCCTTGCGGCGGGTCTCGTCATAGAGAATTTCCTGCCCGGACTGCACGCCGTTGGGCAGCCACTTGGCGTAGAGCTGGCGCGGCTGGTGGCGGTAGCGGATCATCATCCGCGCCGGGGTGTCCTGCCACTGGCCATTGAGGCGCTCCTGGCGGGTCATCCAGTATTCGTATTCGGGATAGCGGCTCATCTCGGCGCGCGCCCACATCAGCAGGGTCTCGGGCTGCAGGGCGTCGAAGGTGGCCAGTAGCTGCGCATCGGGCAGCGCGGCCAGCTCGCCGCTGGCAACCTGCTTCGAGAACAGCGCCGACTGCTGGGCGGCCGGGATGCCGTCATAGGGCGTGGCGGCGCGCGTACCCGGTGCTGCGGCGGGGGCGCTCATGGTTGGGGCGGCCGGCGGCGCGGTCTGGGCGCGGGCCAGCGGCAGGCCAACGTGTTGCGTGGCCAGCAGGCCGATGACGGCGCCGATGGCGGCGACCAGATGTAATGGCTTCATCGCGTGTCTCTTGTCTGTTGTTGTGCAAGGCGTGGGCAAATGGCGGGCAGCAGGGCGCCCGTGCGTGGCGCGCAGGGCGTCACGCCTCGCGGTGGCGTGGCGAAAAGAATCGATCTCGAATCAGGGCAATCCCGGCGCGACGCGGGTCGTCGCGCGCTCGGTGCCAGGGCGGCGGTCCCGATGGAGACCGCCGCGCACGGCTAGTTTCTGGAGCGGGTGCGCATCCAGTCGTCGAGCGGATTGCTGGGGAACGCGGGACACATCTCGCGGCGTACCGCCAGGCTGGCGGTGGCCGCGCGCGTGGCCCCTTCGTTGCGTACCGTGCGCGTGCCGCGTCGGGCACGGTTCACGGCGGCGGCCGTGGCAACGGCGGCCTGGTGGGCCTCGTCCTCCACGGTGGCGGCCAGGGCCGCCATATGTGCCTGCTCATCGGCCTGCTGAGCATCGCCGATGTCGAACACGTCCTGCAGCGCGCCCAGCTCCTGCGTCTCGGGCGAGGGCGCCTTGAGGGCTGCCACCACCATCGACGTCAGCTGGGCCAGCACGTGCGCATCGCTCATGCTCTTGCCCTGCGTGAACGCCGGCATCAGGTTGCCGAGTTCGTCGCCGGCCAGCACGCCGGCCAGCGCCTTGAGCGCGAAATGCAGGCGCCAGCCGAGTTCCTGGCGTGGCACGTCCGGCAGCGCCCGGGCGAAGGCTTCGAAGAAGCGCCCGAAGACCGGAGCGTAGTGCCCCATCAGGTAGGACTGGATGAATGGCGAGGTGTCCGAGTACACCCGCCCGAGCAGGCGCAGGAAGGACGGACCGCCGATCTCGGGCTGGCGTGCCATCTGCAGCGCGGGCACGAACAGCGCGCCCATCACGTGTTCGCAGCGGATGGCGTGGCCGGGCCAGCGGGCCTCGCAGGCATCGAGGAGCGCCAGTCGCCGCGTGTTGAGTGGATCCAGCCGGCGGCCGAGCACCGCCTGCATCATCATTTCCTTGCTGCGGAAGTGGTAGTTGACGGCTGCGAGATTGACGATCGCCCGCGACGTGACTTGCCGCAGGGAGGTCGCTTCGTAGCCCACTTCGATGAACAGCTTCTCGGTCGCATCCAGGATCCGCGCCTTGGTATCGCCTGCCGTGCTTTTGCCGGTCTTCATGGGGTGTCTCTCGCAAAATTACTGCTGTGGACCCCTGCAAATATCCACTACCACTGTGGCTCCGTTGCTCTGTCGGCGTACGGATGCTTGAAACGGTTGTACGAAGCCTACTTCACCGCCTCGACTGTTTCACAAGTGCAATTTTCGAAGAGTTCCTCTAGACCGCGAGTACCGATCCGCCAGGCAGAAAACCTACGCGAATCCGTAGGGTCGCCACAGTCGCCGGGCCTCCGCCATGCCTTGTGATGCCAAGCCTGGCGGCGGTTTGCCTCCGCTGCGCGATCCCCAACCCAACGCTACCGCCCCCCCGAGCGGGCCGCCGCCGATCCCATCACGCCGTGATGCGAGCTGCTAGCGACATACCATTTTGCGCCGTCAATGCGAAAACTGACAACTGGGGATTCGCCCCGATGCTCGTAGGAAACACTGACCCGTCGCACACAGACAAATTGGACAAATGGTGATGCCGGCCCTGGCTATCGACCACGCCGCGCGCCGGGTCGTCGCTCATCGCGCAGCCGCCCATCAGGTGGGCGGTGAACAGCAGGGCACGGAACGGCTTCAGGGGCAGGGTCTGGATGGCGTCGCGCGCCTGCGGCCAGCTGGTGTACCAGGCGGCGTCCAGATGGGCGGGACGCACCTTTTTGGCGCCAGCGGCGAACTGGGCCTCGGCCATGCTCAGCCAGGCGCGGCGCACGCCGTCCCAGACGTAGTCGCTCAGCGCGTAGTCCAGCACCGGGCTGCCGTCGTCGGCCACGCGCACCCGGCCGCCGGGGCTATCCGGCACGAAGCCGTCGCGCAACAGCGCCAGCATGGCGTTGGTGTGCGGCAACGCGGCCATCTCGCGGCGCAGCGCATCGCCAAAGTTATTGAGCACGCCAGCGCTGATGCCGGGGAACATCGGCGGGACCTCCAGCTTGTAGCCCATCGGGCCGGTGGCGCCATTGCGCCACTGAAATTCGTCCGAGGCGATGGATTGGGGCGCGCCATAGTACGGTTCGATAAGCTCCGGCATTTTCGCAATACTCAAATTCACCGGATGAATAAACGTGCGACGACCGACAAGATCGTGCGGATCCGGCACCCCCGAACGCAGCAGTAGCGCCGGCGAGTTGATGGCCCCGCCCGCCACCACCACATGGCGTGCCCGCACGGTCAGCGTGACGCCGGTCGGCGTATAGCCGTCGAAGCCGAGGGCCTCGCCCGTCAGCCCGTGCACGGCCTTGCCGTCATGGTCGAGCTTGCGTACCCGCACGCGGTGGATCAGCGTGGCGCCGTGGGCGAGCGCGTTGGGAATCGTCGACACCAGCATCGACTGCTTGGCGTTGACCGGGCAGCCGAAGCCGCAATAGCCGGAGTTCCAGCACCCCTTCACATTGCGCGGAATCACGTGCGATTCCCAGCCGAGCTGGTCGCAGCCCCGCTTGAGCACCGCGTTGTTCGGATTCGGTGCCATCGCCCACGGCGCCATGCCGAGCCGGGCCTCGATGCGCGCGAACCACGGCGCCATCTCGGCCTCGCTGTGGCCCGTCACCGCGTGTTCGCTGGCCCAGTGCGCCAGCGTCCGGGACGGCGTGCGGAAGCTGGACGACCAGTTGACCGTGGTGCTGCCGCCCACCGAGCGCCCCTGCAGCACGGCGATCGCACCGTCCGACGTCGCCCGGGCGGCCGCCTCCTGGTAGAGATCGCGATAGGCGCGCGCCTCGTCCATGTCCCGGAAGCTGTTCGAGGTATGCAGCCCGCCTTCCTCGAGCAGCAGCACCCGCAGGCCCGCTTCGCTGAGGATTTCGGCGGCCATGCCGCCGCCCGCACCGGTGCCGATGATGGCCACGTCAGTGTCGAGCGTGCGCGGCGCGGTGAATGTGGCGGCGTCCAGCACCTTCCAGCCGGACGCGATGCCGGCGCTGTAAATATCGTCGATGGCCATGAGCGGGAGCCTTAGCTGTGGAGGGCGCGATAGACCGCGGGATTCGGGCCGGGATAGCCGCTCGCAGCCCAGGTGCCCGGCAGCACGAAGTAGGCGACGCTGGCCAGCTTGACCAGCACCACGCCGCCCGCGTTGAGCGTCTCGAAACGGCTGGCGCGCCAACGCGCGAGGAAGGCGCGCACCGCATCGGGCGTGGCCTGCTCCCACGGCGACCGAACGCCCGCCACGGCCCAGCGCAGCGGCGTGCTGGCCAGCAGGTCAAGCAGCTTGCGTAGTTCCCCGCGCCCGTTCTGATCCATCGCGGCGATGGTTCCGTCGATGTTCCTTACGGCGGCGGCCAGCCGCGTCTCGTGCGTGGCGGCGTCCACCGTGGCCAGATCGCTGGCGATGGCGGGCAGCAGGGCGCGAAACAGGGTCACATCGGCCGGGCGCAGGAACGCCATGCCGGCCTCCGGCGCATCGGCGGGCGTGCAGCCGGTCAGCCCCGGGAACAGCGCCGAGCAGGCGATGGCCGCCGAGAAGCCGGCGCCAACCTTCAGGAATGCGCGACGCGCGGGTCGTTGGGGTGGGGCGAGGGAAGCTGGTCGGGGCATGCGGTGTCTCCGTTTTTGTTCTTGGGATGACGGCGTTGCGATTCTGCCTAAGCGCCCGAGAATAATTTCGACTTCCACTTCGGTTTCAAACGCGCGGCTGACAACCGTACCCACTGCTGCGCCCATCGCCGTGCCGTCGTTTTATGTGACGGCTACGACACTGGAAATCCCCCAAAAATAGAGCAATCCTTCAAGCCATCGGATTGACCGGCCCCGGAAGCGCTACCTATGATGACATCGACCAATGTCACAATAAACGGTGTCGCTAACGAACCGCCGCCAGCCGGCGCCGCCAGCGCACCCACCGGAACGCCCTCTATGAACGCACCCGTGGACCTGCCGGCCGGTCTTGGCACCGAAGTCACCTGCGACATCGCCATCATCGGCAGCGGCTTTGCCGGGCTGGGCATGGCCATCCGCCTCAAGCAGTCTGGCGAAGACGATTTCCTGATCTTCGAGCAGGCCGAGGCGGTGGGCGGCACCTGGCGCGACAACCACTACCCCGGCTGTGCCTGCGATGTGCAATCGCACCTCTATTCGTTCTCGTTCGCGCCGAACCCGGACTGGTCGCGCATGTTCTCGACCCAGCCGGAAATCCGCGCCTACCTGGAACACTGCACGGACCGCTTCGGCCTGCGCCCTCACCTGCGCCTTGGGCATTCGCTCCAGCAGGCCACCTGGGACGCCCCGGCAGGCTGCTGGCGCCTGCGCATGGCCGATGGCCGGCGCGTGCGGGCGCGGGTGCTGGTGTCGGGGATGGGCGGCCTGAGCCGGCCATCGATCCCCAATATTCCCGGCCTCGATACCTTTGCGGGCGCGATGTTCCACTCGCAGCAGTGGCGCCATGACACGCCGCTGGCCGGCAAGCGCGTTGCCGTGATCGGCACCGGTGCCAGCGCGATCCAGTTCGTGCCGCAGATCGCGCCGCTCGTCGATCAGCTCGACCTCTACCAGCGCACCCCGCCGTGGATCATGCCGAAGCCGGACCGGCCGGTCTCCGCCACCGAGCGCTGGCTGTTCCGTCACCTGCCGTTCACGCAGGCGCTGGCGCGCACGGGGATCTACTGGATGCTCGAATCGCGCGTGCTCGGCTTCGTGCTCCATCCGAAGCTGATGAAGGCGGTGGAGCGCATCGCGCGCCGCCATCTCCGGCGGCAGGTGCCGGACCCGACCCTGCGCGCCACGCTGACGCCGGACTACACCATCGGCTGCAAGCGCGTGCTGATTTCGAACGATTACTACCCGGCGCTGATGCGGCCCAACGTGGACGTGGTGACCACCGGCATCGACCACGTCGAGGCGGACGCCATCGTCATGCGCGACGGCACGCGCCGCCCGGCGGACTGCATCATCCTCGGCACCGGCTTCCACGCCACGGACCCGCTGCCGCGCGGCGTGATCGTCGGCCGCGACGGCGAAGACCTGCTCGATGCCTGGCGCGATGGCGCGCAGGCCTACCTCGGCACCACCGTGGCCGGCTTCCCGAACCTGTTCCTGATCGTCGGCCCAAACACCGGCCTGGGCCACAGCTCGATGGTGTTCATGATCGAGTCGCAGGTGAACTATGTGCTGGACGCGCTGCGCCACATGCGCCAGGCCCGCCTCCAGGCCGTGGACGTGCGCCCGCCCGTGCAGGCCGCCTTCAATCGCAACATCCAGCAGAAGCTCGGCCACGCCATCTGGAGCGCCGGCGGCTGCGCCAGCTGGTACATCGACCCACGCAACGGCAAGAACACCACGCTGTGGCCGGGCTTCACCTGGCAGTTCCGCCGCGCCACGCAGGCTTTCCAACCGGCCGATTACGAGCGATGGCCGGCACGGCAGCCGACCGGCATGCCGCAGCCCGAGGACGCCGACGCGATCCGCGTCTAGCCCCACACGCCAAATAAAAGAGGAGACCCGCATGAAGGTGTTTCGAAACAAGGTGGCCGCCATCACCGGCGCCGGTTCGGGCATGGGCCGATGCCTGGCGATCCAGCTCGCGCAGGAGGGCTGCCACGTGGCGATTTCCGATTGCAACGAGGCGGGGCTGGCGGAAACCGCTGCGCAGGTCGCGCGCCATGCGCCGGGTGTGACGATAACGGCGCACCTCGTCGATGTGGCGGACCGCGCCGCCGTCCACGCCTGGGCAGACGACGTGGCCGCCGCGCATGGCCGCGTCAACCTGATCTTCAACAACGCCGGCGTGGCGCTGTCCAGCACCGTGGACGGCATGCAGTACGACGATCTCGACTGGATCATCGGCATCAACTTCTGGGGCGTGGTCCATGGCACGAAGGCCTTCCTGCCGCATCTCAAGGCCAGCGGCGAGGGCCACATCGTCAACACCTCGAGCGTGTTCGGCCTCTTCGCGCAGCCCGGCATGGGCGCGTACAACGCCAGCAAGTACGCGGTGCGCGGCTTCACGGAGTCGCTGCGGCAGGAACTCGACCTGATGGACTGCGGCGTCTCGGCCACCACGGTGCACCCGGGCGGCATCAAGACCAATATCGCGCGCGACAGCCGCGTCTCGCCGAGCGTGAACGGCCTGCTTGTGCGCGATGCCCAGCAGGGCCGTGAGGCGTTCGAGAAGTTCTTCATCACCACGCCCGAGAAGGCCGCCGGCATCATCCTGGACGGCGTGCGCGCCAACAAGCGGCGCGTGCTGGTGGGGCCCGATGCGTACGCGGCAGACGCCATGGCGCGCCTGCTGCCGGCGGCGTACCAGTCGCTGTTGGTGCGCGAGACGCGCCGCAAGCGCAAGACGCTGATGCCGGACGGCACGCCGGCGGCGGCCAGCGAAGGAGAGCGCGCATGACCCGCGCCGCGTTGCCGCGGGAAGCCGCGCTGCAGGCGCCGCCGGGCGCGTTCACGCGCTGGTTCGGGCAGGGGCGGGTGGGCTTCTTCAGCCTGTCCCGCGCTACGCTGGCGCGCCGCTACGCGCTGCCGGCCTCGCGCTGGGTGCAGGTGATGGGCGCGCTGGTCCACTACACCGAGGAGGGCGTGCCCGAGGGCGAGCCGCTGGTGCTGATCCATGGTTTCGGCGCGTCCCTGCACACCTGGGAAGGGCTGATGCCCGCGCTGCGCCAGCGCTACCGCGTGCTGCGGCTCGACATCGCCCCGTTCGGCCTGACCGGACCGCTGCGCGACGCACGCGGCCGCGTGGTGACGATGGACATCCACGTCTACCGCGACTTCATCGACGCCTTCCTGGCCGCCGTGCAGGTCTCGCGCGCCACGCTGATCGGCAACTCGCTGGGCGGGCTGATCGCCTGGGACCTGGCCGTGCGCCGCCCCTCGCTGGTCAACCGGCTGGTGCTGATCGATGCGGCCGGTTTCCCGATGCAACTCCCTATCTATATAGATCTGTTCCGCCACGCGCTGGTGCGCTGGTCGGCGCCGCGCCTGCTGCCCGAGTGGATCATCCGGGCGGCCACGCGCGATGTGTACGGCGATGCCTCGCGCGTGCCCGAGGCCACCTTCCGGCGCTATGTCGATTTCTTCTACGCCGAGGGCAGCCGCGAGGCCATCGGCCGGATGGTGCCGAAGCTCGATTTCGCCGACCTCGCCACCGACCTGCTGGCCGGCGTGCGCGCGCCGACGCTGGTGCTGTGGGGCGACCGCGACCGCTGGATTCCGCCCGCGCACGCCGACGCCTTCCTGGCGCGGCTGCCCAACGCCACCCTGCGCCGCTACGCCGGCCTGGGCCATATCCCGATGGAGGAAGACCCGCACCGCGTGGCGTCCGACCTCCTGCCGTTCCTGGACGCCGCCGGCGCAGGCCGTCCGCTTTCGATCAAGGAGCTCACATCATGATGCCAGTCCGTCGCGACGTGCATCCGCACCTCCCGCCAGCCCGCATCAGCGACTGGCACGAGCGCGGCCCCCACGTCACCCACTTCATCAACGCGCTGTCGATCTTCTTCCCGGCCGGCGAGCGCTTCTTCATGGACAGCGTGCGCCACTACCGCGACCAGCTCACCGACCCGGAGCTGAAGCGCGCCGTGGCCGGTTTCATCGGCCAGGAGGCGATGCACACGCGCGAGCACATCCTCTACAACCGGCTGCTCGACGACGCGGGCCTGCCGGCGAGCCAGCTCGACAACTTTGTATCAAAACTGTTGAATTTGCTGCGCAAGATCCTGCCGCACTCGTGGCAGCTCGCGCACACCATCGCGCTGGAGCACTACACGGCGATGCTGGCCGGCGGCATGCTGTCCGACCCGCGCCACATGGGCCGTTCGGAGCCGGGCTACCGGCAGGTGTGGACCTGGCACGCGCTCGAGGAAACCGAGCACAAGGCCGTGGCCTATGACGTCTGGAACGCCGTGATGAAGCCCGGCCCGTACCGCTACCTGCTGCGCGCGTTCACCATGCTGACCACCACGGTCACGTTCTGGGCGCTGGTCTTCGTCTTCCACGTGCGGCTGGTGATGGCGGACAAGACCTGCCGCCACAAGCTGCCCGGCTTCGGCAAGGTCGTCAACTTCCTCTGGGGCGCGCCGGGTGTGCTGCGCAAGATGATCCCGGAATGGTTCGACTACTTCCGGCCGGGTTTCCATCCGTGGGACGAGGACAACCGGGCCGAACTGAACCGGATCGGGCCGCTGATCGAGGAGATCGAGCAGACCGCGCTGCAGGCCGGGGCCAGCACGCGCGCGCCGTCGATCCGCAGCGCGGCCTAGCTGCGCGGTTCGGTAGGAGGTTCCGAGGGAGGCGCGGCGGGATCGTGCAGGTGTTCAAGGATCGCGGCGACGCGGTCCCCGAGGTACTTGTTGGCCGAGATTTCCAGCGCACGCATCATCTCGGTCTCCACGGCCACCATCGCCAGCGGGCGGATGCGCCAGAGGATGTCCACCAGCCGGGGCACCTCGGCCGGCGGCGGCAGCTGGCCTTCGCCAAAGCGGTCCAGCTCGCGCACGACCATGCCGACGATGCGGTCGGACACGGCCTGGAAGTGGCTGCGGGAATGCTCGATGATGTCCAGCACGTCTTCCAGCCCGAAGCCGGCCCGGGCGATCTCCGCGCCGGCCATCAGCGCGCGCGGGCTGCGCGCGAGGTAGCCGAAGCCGTCCGGCTCCAGCAGCCCCAGCGCGATGGCCTTGGCCAGCGCCGGGCGCGACACCGCACGGCCGAACAGCCGGGCCAGTGCGAGGTAGGAATAATGGCGCGGCGCCTCGCTGTTCCACGGGCTGCTGATGGCCGTCTCCAGCCCGAGGATGGAGCGCAGGTCGTGGCCTTCGACGATGGCCTTGAGCAGCTCCATGATGTTGGCGAGCGTGTAGCCGCGCGCCAGCAGGTGATGGATCAGGCGAAGGCGCCCGAGATGGGTTGGCGTGTAGATGCCGACCCGGCCACGCCGCTCGGGCGGATCGATCAGGCCGCGATCCTGGTACGAGCGGATATTGCGCACCGTGGTGCCGGCCGCGCGCGCCAGTTCGTCGATCGTGTATTCGGGATGCGGCGGCTTGGCGCCGCGCGGTTCGGTGGCCATGGGGGAAAATTCTAACCGAGTCGCGCAGGGGCCGGCGCTACAATGCCCGATCTCCCGCCTGCCCCGCCCGCCGCCCCCCATGCACATCCGTTGGCTCGAAGACTTCGTCTGCCTGGCGCAGGCCGGCAGCCTGGCGCGCGCGGCCGAGTTGCGCAATGTCACGCCGCCGGCGTTTGGCCGGCGCATGCAGGCGCTGGAGGTCTGGGCCGGCGCGCCGCTGATCGACCGCAGCGCGTTTCCCGTGCGGCTGACCGCCGAGGGCCGCCAGTTCCTTGAAGCCGCCGAAGCCGCGCTGCGCACGCTCGACGAAGCGCGCCTGTCGCTGCGGGCCGCGCATCGCGCCGATGCCAAAACGCTGACCATCGCCACCGGCAAGACGCTGGCCCGCTCGATGGTGCCGGCGTGGCTGGCCGGCCTGCGCCACGCGCTGCGCGACGACCCGGCCGGCGCCGGCTTCCGCACGCGCATCTCCACCCATGCCACGCACGACGCCCTCGCGCTGTTCACCGAAGGTGACGTCGATTTCCTGCTCTGCTACAGCCCGCACGACCTGCCCGTGATGCTGGACGACGCGCGCTACACCTTCCACCCGGTGGGCGTGGAGCGGCTGGTCTGCGTGGCCGCCGCCGACGCGCGCGGCGGCCCGGCCTATCGGCTGCACCGGGCCAAGACCGCCACGCGTACCGCGCCCGTGCCGATGATCGCCTACGCCGAGACGCTGACCATGGGCCGCATGGTCAATCAGGAAATCGCACGCCGGAAGCTGGCTGCGCGGCTCGATGTGATCGCCGTGAGCGATTTCGCCGAATCGGTGCATGAGATGGTGCGCCAGTCGATGGGATTGGCCTGGCTGCCCGCCCGGCTGATTGCCGACGACCTCCACACGGGCCGTCTGGTGCGGGCCGATCTGGACGGCGGCGACGCCTCTGACCTCGCCCTCGACATCCGCCTCTACCGGCCCCGGGCGTCGATGCGCGCGCTGGCGGAGGCGTTCTGGCGGGCGGCGGCGCAGCGGGCGGATTAGGACGAGTCTTAGCTGTCGATTCGCGCGCAGAATCGGGAGCGAACTCCGTCGATTTTCGACCCACATTTGTGCGTCCAACTGCACCATTCCGGCCCATTGCCGAAATGGCAACCCGCATTGCCAAAGCCGCATGCCGGCGCGCCCGGCGCTCACTACCATCGCCGGACAACACCACACCTGCCGGAAGAGAAATCACCATGAAAACCCTGCTGCGCGCGGCCGCTGCCGCCTCCCTGAGCTGTTGTGCCCTCGCCGCCACCGTCGCCCAGGCGGCGGGTGGCTATCCCACCAAGCCCATCACGCTGGTGGTGGGCTACACCGCCGGGGGCAGCGTCGATCTGGTCGCCCGCACCGTGGCGCCGGAGCTGGGCAAGCGGCTCGGCCAGAGCGTGGTGATCGAGAACCTCGGCGGCGCCGGTGGCACGATCGGCGCGTCGAAGGTGGTCAAGGCGGAGGCGGATGGCTACACGCTGCTGCTGGGCTCGGGCAGCGAGGTCTCCATCGCCCGCCTGACCAACCAGGCCGTGCGCTATGACGGCGAGAAGGATCTGGCGCCGATCACCTTCGTCGGCACGCAGCCGATGGTGCTGGTCGGCAAGCTGCAACTGCCGGCCAAGGACGCGGGCGAGCTGATGGCGCTGGCCAAGTCGCAGCCGGGCAAGCTGTCTTACGCCTCGTCGGGCGTGGGCACGCCGCTGAACCTGGCGGGCGAGCTGATCAAGCAGCAGGGCAAGGTCAACATCACGCACGTGCCGTACAAGGGCGCCTCCGCGATGGCCACGGACCTGCTGGGCGGCCAGATCGACCTCGCCGTGATGGTGCTGTCGTCGGCGCTGCCGCATATCCAGGCGGGCCGTGTACGCGCCTATGGCGTGACCGAGGGCAAGCGCGCCAGCGTGGCGCCGAACGTGCCGGCGCTGGCCGAGACGCCGTCGCTCAAGGGCGTGGACATGGGCGTCTGGTTCGGCCTGATGGCGCCTGCCGCCACGCCGCGCCCGGTGATCGACCGCCTGAACACCGAGATGCAGGCCGTGCTGGCCCTGCCGGACGTCCGCAAGAAGCTGGCCGAAGCTGGCGTAGAGGTGGCGCCGGCCAATCCGGCCCAGTTCGGCACCTTTATCAAGCGCGAGACGGCCCGCTATCGGACCATCGTGCAGACCGCCGATATCCGCGAGTAAATAGGATTCTTTCCATGACGCAGACGCCTCCCGCCTTCGCCGCCTATCCGGTGGAGGTCAGCTTTCCCGATATCCGCCCCTACGCCGCCGGCAACACCGGCATCGCCTACGTCCACACGTTCGATTCCGGCCTGCCGGGCCCGCATGTGATGGTCAACGCGCTGACACACGGCAACGAGGTCTGCGGCGCCATCGCCGTGGCCGGCCTGCTCGACCACGGCCTGCGTCCGCGCCGGGGGCGCCTGACGCTGGCGTTCGCCAATGTGGACGCCTACGCCACCTTCGACGCCGCCCGGCCCGATGCCTCGCGCTTCGTCGACCAGGACTTCAACCGCGTCTGGACCGCCGCCGTGCTCGACGACACCACGCGCGATTCCAGCGAACTGCGACGCGCCCGCGCCATGCGCCCCGTGATCGATACCGTGGACCTGCTGCTCGACCTGCACTCGATGCACGAGAAAAGCCGGCCGCTGATCGTCTCCGGGCCGCTCGACAAGGGCATCGCGCTGTCGAAGGCGCTCGGCGCCCCGGCGGACATCATCGTCGACGAAGGCCACCCCGAGGGCCGCCGCATGCGCGACTACGCCGGCTTCGGCGACCCGGCCAGCGCGCGCAACGCGCTGCTGGTGGAGTGCGGCCAGCACTGGGAGACCGCCGCCGTGGACGTGGCGCGCGACTGCACGGCGCGCTTCCTGCTGCAGGCGGGCATCGTCGAAGAAGCGGATTTGCCGGCCGGCTGGCTGCGCCCGCTCCCGGCGGCGCAGCGCGTGGTACGCGTGACCGAGCCCGTGGTGGCGGCGAGCATGGACTTCCGCTTCGCCGGCCCGTACACGGGGCTGGAAACCTTCGACCAGGCGGGCACCGTGATCGGCTGGCGCGATGGCGAGCCGGTGACCACGCCGTACGACCACTGCGTGCTGGTGATGCCGTCGCTGCGCCAGCTTCGGCCGGGTGTGACGGTTGTACGACTTGGTCGGCTGGACGTTTGATCGAACACATCCATGCAACCGGTTGCAATCGACATTGCATCCTGATGTGACCTATTAGAGTAAGCGTTCGATCCATTCAAGCCGGGGGGCGCGCCATCCGTTATTGACGCTGTGACGACCTGCCGTCAGAGCGGGCGTTGCCCGCGCGCCATTAAGGTGCGTGGAATTGCCACGGAGCGCCCCTTTTGACTTCTCTCTCACTCTCCCGACCCGCGTCGGCCGGCCGCGCGCGCGCGCTCGCCGGTAGCTGGAGCATCGGCACCCGCATCGCGCTGGTGGTGCTGGTCGTCCAGATCATCGCATTCGGCGCCTACGCGCTGGCGCTGTCCCTGAGCAGCATGCATCAGCTCGAGGACCAGGCCCGCGAGGCCATCTACGCCGAAAGCCAGACCCTCAGCGAACTGGTCGGCCAGCTCGACGACACCATCCTCCAGGAAGCCGATCGCTTCATGCTGAGCTTCGCGGCCGTATTGCCCGGCCCGTACAGCGTGGACCCGGCGCAGACCGTGGAAATGGCCGGCAAGGCCACACCGACGTTCCGCAGCGGCGACCTCGTGCTCAATAACAGCTTCGACGTGCCCGACCGCTTCCTCGCCACCACCGGTGGCGTGGTGGCGACGGTGTTCGCGCGCACCGGCGACGACTACATCCGCGTGACCACCTCGCTCAAGAAGCAGGACGGCCAGCGCGCCATCGGCACGCTGCTGGACCGCGCCGGCGCCGCCTACACGGCCGTGGCGGCGGGCAAGTCCTACCGCGCGCTGACCTGGCTGTTCGGCAAGCCCTATATGAGCAAGTACGAACCGGTGCGCGACGCCGGCGGCAAAATCGTCGGCGCGCTGTACGTGGGCGTGAACGTCGAGGCCGAGCTGGCGATGCTGAAGAACCGCATCCGCCGCAAAGCCATCGGCAGCGATGGCCACTTCATGGTGATCGACGCCCGGCCGGGCGCGGACCAGGGCAAGGTGCTGGTCGACCGGGCCGGCGGCGAGGGCTCGGTGCGCATCGACGCCAAGGACGCCGATGGCAAGACCTGGGTGCGCGACATGATCGCCGCCAAGGAGGGCTCGATGGTGCACACGGTGGCCATGGGCAATGACGGCAATGGCGCCACCGCCGAGCGCCTGACCGCGTTCGCCACCTACCCCGAGTGGCAGTGGGTGATCGCCGGCACGGTGCCGATGGATTCGCTGCGCGGCGAACTGGTGGCGAGCCGCAACCGCTTCCTGGCCGCCGGCCTGCTGGTGGCGCTGGCGGTGTCCGCCGCGTTCTGGTGGCTGCTGCGTCGCATGGTCAGTCAGCCGCTGACGCACGCGGCCGGCGCGGCCTCCCGGCTGGCCGAGGGCGACCTGACTGCCCGGCTGGACAGCCCGCGCAATGACGAGATCGGCGAGCTGATGCGCGCCATCGACGGCGTGGGGCAGGGGCTGACCGGCATCGTGGACAAGGTGCGCGGCAGCGTGGCGGCCATCGCCGGCAGCACGAGCCAGATCGCCAGCGGCAACGCGGACCTGTCGTCGCGCACGGCCTCGCAGGCGGGCAGCCTGGAGCGCACCGTGGCCAGCATCGAACAGCTTTCCGCCACCGTGAAGCAGAACGCCGACAACGCCCACGACGCCAACGCCGCTGTGGCCAGCGCCGCCGAGGCCGCCCGCGCGGGCGGAATGACGGTGGGCAAGGTGGTGGATACGATGGCCGAGATCCATCGCAACGCGCAGCAGGTGGTGGACATCATCGGCATGATCGACGGCATTGCCTTCCAGACCAACATCCTGGCGCTGAACGCCGCCGTGGAAGCGGCCCGGGCGGGCGAGCACGGGCGCGGCTTTGCGGTCGTGGCCGGCGAGGTGCGCAGCCTGGCACAGCGCAGCGCCAACGCGGCGGGCGAAATCAAGGGGCTGATCGAGCGGACCGTGACGGACCTGAAGTCTGGCAACGAGGCCGTGCAGCAGGCCGGTTCCGCCATCGACGACATGGTGCGGCGCGTGGAAGGCATGGCGGCGCTGATGAGCGACATCAGCGTGGCCTCCCGCGAGCAGGCGCAGGGGCTGGCGCAGGTCAGCGGCGCGGTGGCGGAGATGGATACCACCACGCAGCAGAACGCCGCGTTGGTGGAAGAGGCCGCCGCGGCCGCCGAGAGCCTGCATCACCAGGCGCAGGAGCTGCGCCAGGCGGTGGAGGTGTTCCGGCTGGCCTGATGGCTGGGCTGCTGGTTGGCCTGACTGCTGGCCTGACTGCAGGCCTGACCGGGGACGGTCAGGCGGCGGGTGCCGGCGCCGGGGCTGCCTCGGGCGCCGGTGCCGGGGCGGGCGCTGCCTGGGCCGGCTGCGGCTTGGGCTTCAGGCCCGGGAAGAGCTGGTCGACCAGTTCCTCGATCTTGGACGCCGGCGGGATCAGGTGGCTCAGGTTCACGCCGCCCGCGCTGCGGTTGGCGTTGAACAGGGCCTTGCCCACGCGCTCGCCGTTGCGGTAGATGGTGATGTCCGCCGAGGTCAGGAATGGCGTCACGTAGGTCTGGCGCTGGGCCGTGTAGGTGGCCGTCATCGGGCACGAGGCGATCGACGAATACGGCGGCAGCATCTTCACCTCGAAGTTGCGCGCGCGCAGCGAGGCCGCGAAGTCTTCCACATAGGCATTGCCGTTCACCTGGTTGGTGACCACGCAGAACAGCGCGCCATCGGCGCCAATCACCTGGTTGCCATCGACACGGAATTCGGCCGGGCCGCCATAGGCACCGGACTGGTAGCCGGCGATGGGGTCGTACGTGACCGGCCGGTCGACCGGGGTGACCGCCTGGTAGGTGGAACAGCCGGTGGCCAGCAGGGCCAGCGCAGCGGCAAGGGTTGCTCTCTTCATGGTGTGTCCTGGATCGCGTCGGCGAGGGTGCCGGCCGCCCGGGCTCACAACAACAAGCGAGGGGCGCAGTGCCGGCAGCATGCCTGCGTACTGTAGGCGTGCGGCGCGGCGGTCAATGCGGGGAACAGAGGGGGAAAATCGGCCCATCCGTGCTGTCAGGCGGCCAGGCGGCCCGGGAGGCGCTTCTTCGTTGGGGACTTAGTTGGCGCCGCCACGTACCAGGCACTCGTTCAGCAGCGGCGTGCCACCCTCGGCCAGCCCGGCGCCGGTGCACTCCACGGCCACCTTCTGGCCGCGCCGGACCATCGTGGCGCGTGCCTCCACCTCGCATCGGCGACCGGCCGGTCCGCAGATCTGTTCCGGCAGCAGCACGGCGCGGACCACCTGGCCCGGCGCATCGGTGCGGATCTCCAGAAACACCTCCGTCCCTTCACGGCGAATGCCGCTGGCCACGCCTTCCACGATGAAGTATTTGCCCCGATAGCGGTCGTCGGCCGCCCCGGTGTTGTCGCGATAGTCGTTGAGCAGGGCCGCCGCCGCGTACTCGGGCAGCCGGTCGGCGGGACGGTTCTCGTCGATGCTGATCGGATCGAGCGTGCCGTCGTGCGGAATGCCGCGCGGCACGCTGGCCGGCACCACCTCGGCCGTCTCGGCGGGAGCGGGCCCGGTCGGCACGATCTCGCCAGTGTCATTGCCGACAAACCACAGGATGCCGATGATCGCCACGAAGACGATGATGAGAAGGGTTTGCCGGAGACGGGACATCTTGGAGGGGGGCTGAGGAGGAAAAGCGGCAGTTTACCCGGTTGGGCCGCCCGAGACCCCATCGGCGTCGCCAACCTGCGCCAGCAACTGCGCCTTGGCCGCCGCCAGCACCTCGTTGGACAACCCGGTGCCCAGCGTGGCGCGCGACAGCACGAGCGCGCCGACCATCGTGGACATCTGCGCGATGGCCGCCGCGCGCCGTGCCGCCGGGTCGTCGCCCGGCTGCACGCCCTCGAGGATCTCGAGCAGATCGCGGATACCGTCGACAAAGGCCGCACGCACCGGCTTCTCCTCGCCCTCGCGGGCGACGTCATTGGCCAGCGCCGCCGCTGCGCAGCCGGTGCCGGCGGCGTTGCGGTTGCGCACGGACAGGTAGTTCTCGATCAGCCCGGCGAGGGCGGTGGCCTTGTCCGGAGATTCCTCCACCCGCTTGCGCCAGCGCGCGCCCGATTCCTCGAACGCCCGCGTGCAGGCGATGGCCGCCAGCGCATCCTTCGACGCAAAATGGCCATAGAACCCGCCATGCGTCAGCCCAGCCGCCCCCATGAGGTCCGCCACGCTGATGCCATGAAACCCCTGCTCGCGAAACAGCCGCGAGGAGACCTGTTCGATAGTGACGCGGTGCCGTTCGGCTTCCGCCTTGGAGACGCGGGGCATGTGTAACTCCGGTTCAGGGATGTGCGGCCCGGGCAGGCCCTACTTCCCAATACAAAACCGCGTGAAGATGGTTCCCAGCAGGTCGTCGCTCGTGAACTCGCCGGTGATGCTGTTGAGGTGGTCCTGCGCCAGCCGCAGTTCCTCGGCGAACAGGTCGAGCGCCTGGGCCTGTTGCTGCGCGCGTTCGGTGGCCACGTCGAGGTGGGACTGGGCGTTGCGCAGCGCGGTGAGATGGCGCTCGCGCGCGAGGAACGTGCCCTCGTTGCCGGACTGCCAGCCGATCAGACGCAGCAGTTCGCGGCGCATGAGGTCGATGCCCGCGCCGGTGCGCGCCGAGATCCAGATCTCGGTCGGGTTCGGCCCGTTGGCCGCCACCACGTGCGGGCGGTTGCCGCCGAACATCATCTCGCCGGCGGCGGGCGCCATGTCGATCTTGTTCACCACGCGCACGATCGGCGCGCCCGGCGGCAGGCGGCCGCTGAGCTGGTCGTCGATGTGGTCGTCGATCTCGGACAGGCCATGCTCGATGTAGTCGGGGGCATCCACCAGATGCAGCACGATGTCGGCGCGGCCGATGGCCTCCCAGGTGCGCTCGATGCCGATGCGCTCGACCTCGTCGGCGGCGTCCTCGCGCAGCCCGGCGGTGTCGATGATGTGGAGCGGAATGCCGTCGATCTGGATCGTCTCGCGCACGCGGTCGCGCGTGGTGCCGGCAATCGGCGTGACGATGGCCAGTTCGGCGCCCGCCAGGGCGTTAAGCAGCGACGACTTGCCCACGTTCGGCTGCCCGGCGAGCACCACCGACAGCCCCTCGCGCAGCAGCGCGCCCTGGCGCGCCTGCTTCAGCACGCCGGCGAGGTCGCTGCGGATGCGGGCCAGCTGGCCGCGCGCGTCGGAGGCTTCGAGGAAATCGATCTCTTCCTCGGGGAAGTCCAGCGTGGCCTCCACCAGCATGCGCAGATGGATGACCTTCTCGACCAGCGCGTGGATGGCCTTCGAGAATTCGCCTTCCATCGAGCGCGCGGCGGAACGCGCCGCGGCCTCGGTGCTGGCTTCGATGAGGTCGGCCACCGCTTCGGCCTGGGCGAGGTCGAGCTTGTCGTTCAGGAAGGCGCGCCGCGTGAACTCGCCGGGCTCGGCCACGCGCAGGCCAATCTCGCGCCCGGACTCCAGGCAGCGCGACAGCAGCATCTGCATGACCATCGGTCCGCCGTGGCCCTGCAGTTCGAGCACCTCTTCGCCGGTGTACGAGTTGGGGGCGGGGAAGTACAGCGCGAGGCCGTGGTCGATCACGCAGCCGCGCGCATCGAGGAAGGGCAGGTAAGTGGCATGGCGCGGCTTGAGCGTCTGGCCGCAGACCGCGCGCATCACGGTGCCCACATCGGGGCCGGAGACGCGCACGACGCCGATGCCGCCACGACCTGGTGCGGTAGCGATGGCGGCGATAGGAAGCTGGGGAGCAGTCATGGGCACTATTGTCGCAGAACGGGATGGGTGCGGCGCATGCCGGCGGTTAGGGCGGGGTGGGTTTGGCTGTCGATTCGGCCATGGATTCGGTCGTCGATACACCGAGGCATTCCGCCATCAACCGACGTGCCACCGAGGCGTCGATCACGGCGCCGAGCTCCCCCTGCCTTGCCACGAGTTGCTTGCGCAGTCCTTTGCGATAGCGCTTCGGCAGGACATCGGACAGCGCTTCGATCGCATAGCGCAGCCGCTTGTTGCCGATGCGGAGCTTGTGCACGTGCTCGGTCCGGCCGTCGCGCGCGGTGCGGGTGAGGTCACGTACCCGATCGCGTGCCTTGCGGATGCGCTTGCGGGCGAACGCGCCCAGCTTGCCGCGCGATTTGCGCCCGGCAAGGTGCAGCAGGTCTCGGTGCAGTGTAGGCAAAGGCGCCTGCCGATATCGTGACAATCGTGTAACCATGCCTTCCCGCGCGGCCGACCGGCGTGCCTGCGCGGTCTCGATCAGCGCCACCAGCACGGCATCGCCGGGATGGTCGGCCAGCGCCGGGGACAGCGTCTCGATGACGAACACGTCCCAGTCGCGCACGTCGCTGGCGGCGTTCGCCACGTCGCGCAGCGCCCGCTTCCAGCGGGCCTTGACGCGCGCGGGCTGTACCGGGCCGAAGGCCCAGGCCACGGCGCGCAGGTGTCGCAAGGCCACGCGCAGCGCGTGGACGTCCTCTGCCTGATCGCGGTGCAAGACCAGTTCCAGCCCGTCCTCCACGGCGCTGAGGCCCTGCGTGGCCAGGTCCACGAAGGCTTGGGCCGGCCGCATGTTCCGGTGCAGGGCGGGGGCGGTAGGCATCGGCAACCTCTGACCTCCACGACAATGACTGTGTCACTGCAGTGTAGGCGATAGCGCACGCGTCGCCGGAGATGCTGTGACCGCTGCGCCGCACAAGGGCGCCCAAGGAGTTGCCGCTAGCGCGTGGCGACGATGAACACGCGCGGGAACGGCAGCAGCACCGTGCCGTCGGCCATCGCCGGGAAGACCTTGGCCAGCGCGGCTTCGTACTGGCGCAGGTAGTCGGCCTGCTCGGCGGCGTCCAGCGGCGCCAGGAATGGCCGCAGGCCGCTGCCCTTGAACCACTCCACCACGGCGGCGGGGCCGCCCTTGAGGGGATGCTGGTAGATGGTGCGCCAGACATCCACGCGCGAGCAATGCGGCTTGAGCAGTTCGTAGTACCAGCGCTCGGACGCCAGCGGCGTGCGCGCCTGCGCCGCCGCCGTGAGTTTGGGCGACCACGGCCCGTTCATGGCCGTCTCGCGCATCAGCAGGTGCGGCGGTTCGTCGAGGTTGTCCGGCATCTGCACGGCCAGGCTGCCGCCCGGCGCGAGCTTGCTCACCAGCGACGGGAACAGCGTGGCGTGATCGGGCACCCACTGGAACACCGCGTTGGCCAGGATCACGTCATAGGGGCCGGCGTCGGTCCACGTGGTGGCGTCGGCGAGGGCGAAGTCGATATTCGGCAGGCGCTTGCGGGCGGCCGTCACCATGTCGGCATCGCTGTCCAGGCCGGTGACCTGGGCGTCGGCATAGCGCGCCGCGAGCACCTCGGTCGAGTTGCCGGGCCCGCAGCCGATGTCGACCACGCGCCGCGCCTCGCGGGTGGGAATCGCCTGCACGAGGTCGCGCACCGGGCGCGTGCGCTCATCCTCGAACTGTACGTACTGGCTGGCCGACCATGTCATCTCGCGTCCTCTTCATCGTGGCTGGATCAGGGCACAAGCATACGCCGCCGGCGCACCAAAAAAGAAGCCCGGCGCGAGGCCGGGCTTACTTTCAGATTCGTCTCAGGCGAATGTCAGCGCGATCAGCCCTTGGCCACCGCCGCCGCCTTGCCCTTGCCGAGCATCCGGTTGATCTGCCATTGCTGGGCGATCGACAGGATGTTGTTCACGACCCAGTACAGCACCAGGCCGGCCGGGAAGAAGAAGAACATGAACGAGAACACCAGCGGCATGATCATCATGACCTTCGCCTGCACGGGGTCCGGCGGGGTCGGGTTCAGCTTGGTCTGCACGAACATCGACACGGCCATCACCACCGGCAGGATGTAGAACGGATCCGGCACCGACAGGTCGTGGATCCAGCCCAGCCACGGCGCGCCGCGCATTTCCACGGACGAGAGCAGCACCCAGTACAGCGCGATGAACACCGGGATCTGGATCACGATGGGCAGGCAGCCGCCCAGCGGATTGACCTTCTCGGTCTTGTACAGCCCCATCATCTCCTGGTTCATCTTCTGCGGATCGCCCTTGTGGCGTTCGCGGATGGCGGTCATGCGCGGCTGCAGGTCCTTCATCTTGCCCATGGACTTGTAGCTCGCTGCGGACAGCGGGAAGAACACCAGCTTGATCAGCACCGTCAGCGCGATGATCGACCAGCCCCAGTTGGCCAGCACGCCATGCAGCTTCTCGAGCAGCCAGAACAGCGGCTTGGCGAGGATGGTCAGCCAGCCGTAGTCCTTCACCAGCTCCAGGCCCGGCGTGATCTGCTCGAGCATGCGCTCTTCCTGCGGACCGGCGAACAGGCGGGCATCGGTGGTCACCGAGGCGCCCGGCGCGATCTGGCCCAGCGGCTGTTGGATGCCCACGCGGTACAGGTTCGGATCGATCTGCTCGGCGTAGAAGCTGTGCTGCTTGCCAGCCTGCGGAATCCAGGCGGAGGCGAAGTAATGCTGCACCATCGCCACCCAGCCGCTGGTGGTGGCAGCCGGCACGGTGGCCTTGCCCTTGGCGATGTCTTCGAAGCTCAGCTTGTGATACTTGTCGGCATCGGTGTAGATGGCCGGGCCGGTGAAGGTGCTGTAGAACTGCGACTGCTCGACCTTGCTGCCGTCGCGCGCCAGTTCCAGGTACAGCGTCGGCGAGATCGGCGCCGTGCCGGCGTTGGTCACGTCGAAGCGCGCATCCACCACGTAGCTGCCCTTGTGGAAGATGTAAGTCTTCACGAACTTCACGCCGCTCTTCTCGGCGGTCAGCACCACTTCGAGCTTGTCCTTGCCATCCAGCGTACGCGGACCCGGCGCAACCGAGAACACCGTGGTGTGGTTGGGCAGGTCGCCGCCGATCAGGCCGGAGCGCGCCATGTAGGTGCGGTTGGCGTCACGTTCGAACAGCACGACCGGCTTGCCGTCCTTCTCGTGGTGCTTGAGCATCTCTAGGCGGGACAGGATGCCGCCGGCCGTGTCGATCTCGGCACGCAGGTCGTCGGTGGTGACCACCACCTTCTCGCCCGTGGGCTGGGCAGCGGCCTGCGGGGCGCCAGGCACTGCGCCCGGCGCCGAAGCACCCGCGGTGGCCGATGCGTTCGCCTTGGGCACGTCGCCCTGCGCCGCAGCGCCGCTCGCGCCGCCGGCCGGGGCGGCCTGCTGCTGCGTGTTGGCGCTCGGGAAGAACATCGACGCGTGGCCGTTGGCGCGCTGCCAGTTGTCGTAGAGCAGCACGAGGGCCATCGAGAAGATGACCCACAGGATGGTGCGTTTGATATCCATGTCTCGCTATGGTCGGAGGAAATCAGGGTCTCGGGAGCCGGACCGTGACAGGCGGGCGGCCTGGCGCGGCGGAGGCAGGAGTCGCCGCGGCGGCATTCCCGTGTTTCGTGGGGTCGGGCACGGGATCATACCCGCCCTGCGTGAAAGGATGGCAGCGGCAGAGCCTGCACGCGGCCATCCAGCTGCCCCGGGCCGGTCCGTGCAGCACGATGGCGTCACGGGCGTACTCGGAGCAGGTAGGCAGGAAGCGGCACCGCGAGCCCAGGTACGGACTCAATGCGATCTTGTAGATGCGCAGCAGGGCAAGCAGGATTCGCTTCATGGTGGATATCAGGCAGGCGCGTTGGGCGTGGCAGGCGCCGCCGGGCCGGCCGCATCGACGGCGGGCGGGGCGGTGGGCAAGGGTCTGGCCGCCACCTCGAGCAGGCCGGCGATTTCCGCAAGGCACGCCCGCCGGACGGCCGTCCGGCTGGCGAAGTCCGCGCGCGGAAACTTGGCCTGCAGCCGCAACAGGATGTCGCGGCCCGCGAGTTTGGCTTGCTGGCCCCGGAACAGTTCCCGCGCCATGCGCTTCACGAGGTTGCGCTCGGCGGCGCGCGGCGCGAACTTCTTGCCGACGACGATGCCCAGCCGGGCCTGCGCCTGGCCGTTGGCTCGCACGTACAGCACGAAGTGTGCGCTGCGACGCCGTGGCCGCAAAGCAAAAACGGATGAAAATTCATCCGTCTTTGTGAGCCTCGCGGCTTTGGGAAAGGCATGGGTAGACACGCTGTGCAAAGCTAGCGGGATCGCTGGGCTTGCGGCGGCTGCCCCTGGCTGACCTGAGTGCGAGGCGGTGGCGGGGACGGTCAGTGCGCGGTGCGATGGCAGGCCATCGCGGCGCTCGACCGTCCGGGCCGGTCGCCCGGCGCTCAGATGGCCAGGCGCTTGCGGCCCTTGGCGCGACGAGCGTTGATGACGGCACGGCCGCCGCGGGTCTTCATGCGCACGCGGAAACCATGGGTACGCTTGCGGCGGGTAACGGAAGGTTGGTAGGTACGTTTCATGTTGCACTCTCTGGTTGATCCGGGCTTTCCGGGCGCCGGCCAATGCCGGGGCGCCTTGGCCGCCGCGTATGGTTCGCATGGGGCCGCCGCAATTCCGATCGGGTTTGCTGCGGTCTGCCGACGATTCTGGTTCTGTCTTGCTGCCGGCCGCCGCTGGCCTGGCTGAAGGCCGAGGCGCTGACGGGGGATCAGGCCGCTTGCCTGATGCCGCACATGTTTACACGTGGCGGTACGGGCCAGACCCGGCGATGCGCATACGTGATCCCCTGCCGCATCGCAGAACCCGCCATTTAACCGATATTCGCGCGAACTGTCAAGGCAACCGATGGCCAGTGCCGCCGACGCCGCCACAATGGCAGGCGCATGCGTCGGTGCGCCATTGTCCACAATGGCCGGTGGGTAACCTTGTGGGTATCCGGGGTCACCTATATGCGGTAGCCAAGATGTCCAACTCGTTGTTTCCGATGGATTATCAGCTGCCCAGGCCCCTCTCCGGGCCGTTCTTCCTTATAGGTTGTGCACAGCAATCCACTGAATTTTCACAACTTGTCCACAGGGTTATCCTTTGTGGATAACTTGAGGCGGGGGGTACAATCCCGGTCCAAACACTACACGGGCCGCGTGGCGCACGCACAACCCGGACTTCCTGCCTTGGTATACCGCTTGATCGGGCGATGCTTGCCGCACGCCGATGGGGTGGCATTGCCGCGTCGCGCTGGCCCCCGAGGGGCCGCGTGGCGGGAAGCCGGATGATTGGCGGGCACCCCGATACTCGTGACGCGCTGCGGCCTGGCGCGATCACCAAACAAGAACACATGCAAGATTTCTGGCAGGCGGCAGCCGCGCAACTCGAGCGCGAACTGACGCCGCAACAGTTCAAGACCTGGATCAAGCCGTTGGCGCCCGTCGCCTTCGACGAGGAGGCGCATGCGCTGCGGATTGCCGCGCCTAACCGCTTCAAGCTCGACTGGGTCAAGAGCCAATTCTCGGGCCGCATCACGGCCCTCGCCTGCGAATATTGGGAAGCGCAGGTTAGCGTTCACTTTGTCCTTGACCCTGCCGCCTCGGGGCGCGCGGCCGCCTATACCCAGCAGGCCACGGCACAGATGGGTGACAACGCCGGCGCGCACGCTGCAATGGGTACGCCGATGGGCGCACCCGGCAACGGCTATCCGAGTGGACAACACGGCGCTTCTCATGCGCCGCAGGGAACCGGTTATCCCGACTATCCGAACCCGGGCGCGCCGAGCGGCTATCCCGGCATGGCTGCCCTGAATCCCCAGGGCAACTACCCGGCGCGGCCGCAGATGCCGCAGGCGCCGCACACCGGTCATCCGCTGCAAGGCAATGCCGGCGGCCATGGCGCGGATATCGGTGATATCGACGTGGCCCAGATGGACCCGTCGGAGGCCAGCGCGCGTTCGTACCGCGTGCAGCCCCAGCATCCGCAGCATGTGCAGCAGCACCCGCAGCACCAACAACACCCGCAGCACCAGTCCCACCCGGGCCAGCCGCAGCCGATGGGCGGCGCCCAGCCTAGCGACACGGTGCATGAGCGCTCGCGCCTGAACCCGATCCTGACGTTCGACAACTTCGTCACCGGCAAGGCCAACCAGCTGGCGCGCGCCGCCGCGATCCAGGTGGCCAACAACCCGGGCAAGTCGTACAACCCGCTCTATCTCTATGGCGGCGTGGGCCTGGGCAAGACCCACTTGATCCATGCCATCGGCAATTTCATGCTGATGGAGAACCCGCGCGCGCGGATCCGCTACATCCACGCGGAGCAGTATGTGTCCGATGTGGTGAAGGCGTACCAGCGCAAGGCGTTCGACGAGTTCAAGCGGTACTACCACTCGCTGGACCTGCTGCTGATCGACGATATCCAGTTCTTCTCCGGCAAGAACCGTACGCAGGAAGAATTCTTCTACGCGTTCGAGGCGCTGATCGCGAATCGCGCACAGGTGATTATCACCAGCGACACGTATCCGAAGGAAATCACCGGCATCGACGACCGGCTGATCTCGCGCTTCGACTCGGGGCTGACCGTGGCCATCGAGCCGCCCGAGCTCGAGATGCGCGTGGCCATCCTGATGAAGAAGGCCGCCGCCGAGAACGTGAGCGTGCCCGAAGAGGTGGCGTTCTTCGTCGCCAAGCACCTGCGTTCCAACGTGCGCGAGCTGGAAGGCGCGCTGCGCAAGATCCTGGCGTTCAGCAACTTCCACGGCAAGGACATCACGATCGATGTCACGCGTGAGGCGCTGAAGGACCTGCTAACCGTGCAGAACCGCCAGATCTCGGTGGAGAACATCCAGAAGACCTGTGCCGACTTCTACAACATCAAGGTCGCGGACATGTATTCGAAGAAGCGGCCCGCCAATATCGCCCGGCCGCGCCAGATCGCCATGTACCTGGCCAAGGAGCTGACGCAGAAGAGCCTGCCGGAGATCGGCGAGCTGTTCGGCGGACGCGACCACACCACGGTGCTGCACGCCGTGCGCAAGATCGCCGACGAGCGGAGCAAGGACGCGCAGCTGAACCACGAGCTGCACGTGCTGGAACAGACGCTCAAGGGGTGATGCCTGAGCCGGTGACGCAGGTGAATCCTGCGCCGCCTGGCACCGTTTTATGATTTTAAAGGTTGGCCTTGCCGGGCTGGCATACTACAGGGTGCGCGCCCGGCGGCAAACGGGCGACTGAACGAAACGCTTGGATCGCGGGAAATCGGCCTCAGATAAGGCTTTGCGGTGAGTCGGGGCGGCTTGGCGGGAAGAAATGACGGATCGTGGCTTTTTAGGCACAGCCGTCCTCCGCGCCGGAGCCGGCCCGCTTCACCGCAGCGGCTTATCCTTGGTACAATGCACAATTAACTCCTTGATTCCTAAGTGAATTTGGGGTTGCGCGCAACCTGCGGTCGCTGACGACAAACGACGAAGGATAAATTCAATGCAATTGGTCAAAACCTCGCGAGACAATCTGCTGCGTCCGCTGCAAATCGTGAGCGGCATCGTGGAGCGCCGCCACACCCTCCCGATCCTGGCCAACCTGCTGATTCGCAAGTCCGGCTCGAATGTTTCCTTCCTCTCGACGGACATCGAGATCCAGATCACCACCCACGCCGAATGCGGCGTTGGCAGCGACAGCGTGGCCACCACCGTGGCGGCGCGCAAGCTGCTGGACATCCTGCGCGCGATGCCTGACGGTGACGTGGCGCTGTCGCTGAACGACAAGCGGATGACGGTGCAATCGGGCAAGAGCCGCTTCGCGCTCCAGACGCTGGCCGCCGAGGAATTCCCGACTGTGGCCGAGGCTGCGGAGTTCAACGCGAGCGTGAGCCTGCCGCAGAAGACGTTCAAGCATCTGCTGGCGATGGTCCACTTCGCCATGGCGCAGCAGGACATCCGCTATTACCTGAATGGCATGCTGCTCGTCGTGGACGGCAAGAAGGTGATGGCCGTGGCCACCGACGGGCACCGCCTGGCGTACTGCGGCGTGGAACTCGAGACCGAGGCCACCGGCGGCGGCGCGCGCCAGGAAGTGATCATCCCGCGCAAGACCATCCTGGAACTGCAGCGGCTGCTCGAAGATAACGACGATCCCGTGCAGGTGCAGCTGGCGGCCAACCAGGTCAAGTTCACGTTCGCCAACATCGAACTGATCAGCAAGCTGGTGGAAGGCAAGTTCCCGGACTTCCAGCGCGTGATCCCCAAGGGCTACAAGAATGCGTTCGCGATCGACCGCGTGAAGCTGCAGCAGGCGCTGCAACGTACCGCCATCCTGACCACGGACAAGTTCAAGGGCGTGCGCTGTATCCTCGATACGCACATGCTGAAGATCAGCTCGACCAACGCCGATCAGGAAGAGGCGCAGGAAGAACTCGAACTCGATTACTCGGGCGACGCGCTCGATATCGGCTTCAACGTGACCTACCTGCTCGACGTGCTGGCCAACCTGAAGAGCGAACAGGTGCAGGTCAGCCTGGGCGACTCCAATTCGAGCGCCCTGATTACCGTACCGGAAGACGACAACTTCAAGTACGTCGTCATGCCGATGCGGATCTGATGACCGGGACTCCGGCCATGCCCGCCCACGCGGGGATGGCCGTGGACTGTCCAGTAGACAACCGGGCACACACCGCAGCAGGGGCAGGATCCCAACGATCCGCCCCTTTTGCCGTTTTTAAGTAACCCGCCATTGCGGACCCCAGACCCCGCGCCAGCCCGGCGTCGGGACCGGATTCCGCATTTGCCGTGAGTATCGTGAGTAGGAAAACATGACCGACCAGCAAAATCCGCAGCAGGAAAACTCTTACGGAGCCTCTTCGATCCAGATCCTGGAAGGCCTGGAGGCGGTACGCAAGCGCCCGGGCATGTATATCGGCGACACCTCCGACGGTACTGGCCTGCACCACCTCGTGTTCGAGGTCCTGGATAACTCCATCGATGAGGCGCTGGCTGGTTATTGCACCGAGATCCAGGTCACGATCCACAGCGACAACTCGATCTCCATCGTCGACAACGGCCGCGGCATTCCGCCGGCGGTGAAGTTCGACGACAAGCACGAGCCGAAGCGCAGCGCGGCGGAAATCGCCATGACCGAGTTGCACGCGGGCGGCAAGTTCAACCAGAACAGCTACAAGGTGTCTGGCGGCCTGCACGGCGTGGGCGTGTCCTGCGTGAACGCGCTGTCCAAGTGGCTGCGTTTGACCGTGCGCCGCGACGGCCAGGTCAACCTGATCGAGTTCGCCAAGGGCGAGGTGCAGAACCGCGTGATCGAGACCGTGAACGGTCCGGATGGCAACCCCGTGGAAGTCTCGCCGATGAAGGTCATCGGTGCGACCGACAAGCGCGGCACCGAAGTGCACTTCCTGGCCGACGAGGAAATCTTCACCAACGTGGAGTTCCACTACGAGGTGCTGTCCAAGCGCATCCGCGAACTCTCGTTCCTGAACAACGGCGTGCACATCCGCCTGACCGACCAGCGCACGGGCAAGGAAGAGGATTTTGCCTACTCGGGCGGCGTGAAGGGCTTCGTCGAGTACATCAATCGCGCCAAGACCGTGCTGCATCCGACCATTTTCTACGCGAATGTCGAGAAGGAAGGCATCACGGTGGAAGTGGCCATGCAATGGAACGATGGCTACAACGAGCAGGTTTTGTGCTTCACGAATAATATTCCGCAGCGCGACGGGGGGACCCACCTGACCGGCCTGCGCGCGGCAATGACGCGGGTCATCAACAAGTACATCGAAGAAAACGAGATCGCCAAGAAGGCCAAGATCGAGACGTCCGGCGACGACATGCGCGAGGGCCTGTCCTGCGTGCTGTCCGTGAAGGTGCCCGAGCCGAAGTTCAGCTCGCAGACCAAGGACAAGCTGGTGTCGTCCGAAGTGCGTCTGCCGGTGGAGGAACTGGTAAGCAAGGCGCTGACCGACTTCCTGCTGGAAACGCCGAACGACGCCAAGATCATCTGCGGCAAGATCGTGGATGCCGCTCGTGCGCGCGAGGCGGCCCGCAAGGCCCGCGAAATGACGCGCCGCAAGGGCGCTTTCGACGGCATGGGCCTGCCGGGCAAGCTGGCCGACTGCCAGGAGCGCGACCCGGCGCTGTCCGAACTGTTCCTGGTGGAGGGCGACTCCGCAGGCGGCTCGGCCAAGCAGGGCCGCGACCGCAAGTTCCAGGCAATCCTGCCGCTGAAGGGCAAGATCCTGAACGTGGAACGCGCGCGCTTCGACAAGATGCTGTCCAGCCAGGAAGTGCTGACGCTGATCACGGCGCTGGGCACCGGCATCGGCAAGGACGACTACAACCTCGAGAAGCTGCGCTACCACCGCATCATCATCATGACCGATGCGGACGTGGACGGCTCGCACATCCGCACGCTGCTGTTGACGTTCTTCTATCGCCAGATGCCGGACATCATCGAGCGCGGCTATGTGTACATCGCCCAGCCGCCGCTGTACAAGATCAAGCACGGCAAGGAAGAGCGGTACATCAAGGACGACAACGAACTCAACGCCTACCTGCTGAAGCTGGCGATGGAGAAGGCGTCCCTGACGCGCCCGGACGGCAGCGAGATCATGGGCGACGCCCTGACCGAGCTGGCGCGCCAGTACCAGCTGGCCGAAGGCGTCATCGGCCGCCTGTCCCGCATCGTCGACCCGGACGCGCTGCGCGCCATCGCCGACGGCGTGGTGCTGGATCTCGACAACGCGGCAGCGGCGGAAGCCTCGGCCGTGGCGCTGAAGGCCAAGCTGGCCGAGATGCACGCCAAGACGCTGCTGGGCGCCGCCGTGAACGACGACGGCACCGCTGACGTGTATGCGCAATTCGACGAGAAAACCGACAAGCACCGCCTGATGATCGCGCGCCGGCACCACGGCAACGTGCGCCTGTCGCACCTGGACGCGGACTTCGTCCATGGCGCCGACTACGCCGCACTCGCCCGCGCCGCCACGACCTTCCAGGGCCTGATCCCGGAAGGCACCAAGGTCAAGCGCGGCGAAGGCGAACGCCTGCGCGATCAGACGGTGTCCGACTTCCACCAGGCCATGCAATGGCTGCTCTCCGAAGCAGAGCGCGGCGTGTCCCGCCAGCGCTACAAGGGCCTGGGCGAGATGAACCCCGAGCAGCTGTTCGAAACCACGCTGGACGTGACCCAGCGCCGCCTCCTGCGCGTGCAGATCGAAGACGCCATCGCGGCCGACCAGATCTTCACCACACTGATGGGCGACGAAGTGGAACCGCGTCGTCATTTCATTGAGTCGAATGCGCTGGTGGCGCGGAATATTGATGTTTGAGGTGGTGCGCCGATCCTAGCGAGATCATAAAAACGCTAGTCATCAAATGGGGTTACGGCTTGCCAGGCCGTAACCCTTTTTCATTGAAGTGAGACTGTCCATGCCTCTCATCGATATCAAGAATCTCCAACTCGCCGCCGCCGCCTTTGGCGAGCGGCGCGGCTGGGGCAAGTATCACAGCCCCAAGAATCTCGCCATGGCGCTGAGCGTCGAGGTGTCCGAACTCGTGGAAATCTTCCAGTGGCAGACGGAAGAGGAATCCCGCAACGTCATGGCGACCGCGGAGCGGGCGCATGTGGAGCAGGAACTGGCGGATATTACGATTTACCTCACGCAGCTTGTGACGGCGTTGGGGGTGGATCTGGATGCCGCGGTGAGGGCGAAAATGGAAATGAATGCGGTGAAATATCCCCCACCTGCGGGGGAAGCGTAGCGGAATCGAATTCAGGCACACTCGCGGCATAAGGACGAATTCAAAAACCCTACGGGCGTAAGCGAGCATCGCGATGGCAAGAAGAAATAATAACGGTGTCTTCGAGGATCTTTTCGGTATTGCCCGGATGTTGCCATGGTGGGCCAGCGTAGTCCTTGCTGTGGTCGCCTACGGCATATTGCATCGTTATGCCATCGCCGACGTTCCCACCAATGTGCCGCCTGGTCAGATCGGCAGTATGGTTGTTGCACAGATGGTCAAGGCGTTCGCCACATATGGCCAGTACATCGTCCCTACCATCGTTCTCGCAGGCGCGTTGGCGTCGTATTTTGAAAAGAAAAAGCGAGAGAGGCTTATTGGCGCGGTAGCCGCTGATGCGTCAGGTAAAGCCCTGAATCAAATGTCGTGGCGCGAGTTCGAAATGCTTGTGGGACAGGCGTTTCGCGCAGATGGCTATACCGTGACAGAAGTCGGTGGCGGTGGAGCTGACGGCGGCGTGGACCTACAATTGCGAAAGTCCGGCGAGATATTCCTGGTTCAATGCAAACAGTGGAAGGCGTACAAGGTCTCCGTGAAAGTGGTTCGGGAACTCTACGGCGTCATGACGGATAGAGGCGCGGCTGGCGGTTTTGTCGTGACGTCAGGCGTTTTCACGTCGGATGCGGCGGCATTTGCCAGGGGCAAGAATATCGAACTCGTGGATGGCGCGTCGCTATTGGCTCGGATTCGAAAAAACGAAGCGATCGCGCCATCTCCTGCACTGTCGGCACAATATACCTCCGTCGAACCGATGGCCTCAAGTGCCGGCCCGACGCCAGCTTGCCCGAAGTGCGGTGCACAGATGCTCCAGCGGATCGCAAAGCAAGGCGCTAACGTGGGTAAGGCATTTTGGGGATGTGAGGCGTTTCCAAAGTGCCGTGGTGTTCGGGGACTGTGAGGGATACGGTTTTCGCGGATAGAGCGGGCTGTCTCGGATCTGCCGACTTACCGATCGGGAAGATTTCCTTCCTAAATCGCTCGATAGACGCTTTCGCGTTATCGATCGGTAATTTTCTTCCTACACATTCCCGATTGCCACGCGCCAGACCCGCGCTGCAGCGTCTCCCTCATACCGCACAAACGCCACGCTGGACACCATCGGCTCAACAATAGGAATCTTCTCCATCGGGGTGACGATCAGGCATTGCACGTTGGCGGCGCCTAGCCGTTGTAGCCAGTTGCGCGTGGTGTCGTCGTCGCCCCGCCAGAATGATTCATCCAGCACGGCGAGGTGGAAGCGGTAGGGCCGAGCCGCCTCTGCGGTGGCCAGCGCGGATGGCGCGTCGCGTAGTTGTTCGTCCAGAAGTGCCCAGTCGCGTGCGTCGGCGTCGATGCGGGCCTGGAGCCAGCGGCGCATGCTCTCGCGGCAGGGGTCGCATGATTCCACGGTGGGCGCGTGTTGCCCGAACGCCTCGGCGCGCAGCGCGTCGAGCATGTCGAGGCTGGCCGACTGCATGGCGGGTTCGGACGCGGCCAGTAGGTCTTCCGCCTGCTGGCGCTCCGTTTCTGCGATGGCCATCGCCGTCTGCGCCGCCGTGCGGGCGTCGCGGCAGGCATCGAGCGATTGCTCGCATGACCGGATCGTCCCTCGTAATTCCTCCAATCCATCGGCCAGTTGCTGGAGGATGTCCGAGGCATTCTGGAGTCGTTGCTTTTCCTCGCCGAGCCGCGCGGCGTCCCGCGCCGGCATGTGCCAGTCGATTTCGTGGAAGTCTGAAAAAGCGGAGAGTTGCGAGAGCGCTGCGGACGGCGCATGGGCCCGGCGCGCCGCCAGCCGCTCGCGTTGGGCGAGGAAGTCCGCCTCGGTGGCGGCAGGCGCTTCGTTGACGGAGGCAATCAGCGTGGCGTACAGCGTTGCGCGTTGCCGGCGGATGTCGCGTACCCGTTCGAGTTGCTCGATATCGATGTCGAGCTGCGCGATCCGCTCGCCGCCACTCGCGGAAATGCTATGCCGCAGGTGCAGCGCCTGGGCACGCAGCGCGGCGTGGCGCTCCACTTCATCCAGCACGCGGCGGTCGTGCCGCGCCCAGTCGTCGGCCAGTTGTCCGAGCCGCACCTCCAGCAGCGCGAGCTTGAGGCTGGCAAAGTAGCCGTCCAGCGCGTCGCGGCAGGCGCGCAGAGCCTCGACGGGTAGCGGATCGCCGATGGTGAAACAGCGACGGAACCATGCGTGATACCGCGCGAAGGTGTCGAAGGATTCGGCGCCGACCGTGCGCAGCGATTTGCGGAGGGCGACGAGGTCGCCGTCGAAGTGAGAAAGATCCCCGCCGATGCTCAATTCATGCGGCGCGGCGACGAACAGCCGCGCGGGCAGGGGCTGATCCGCCGCGCTAGGGAATATCTGGGCAAGGGTGACCGTTCTGTCGAACGCGGCATTGTGGAAGACGCCAAGCAGCATGGCGGGCCGATCCGTCGCATGCGGCGTGATAGCGGGGTTCGGGGCCGGGAGTAGGAGCATTCTCAAGGCCTCGACCAGGGCGCTCGTGCCTGGCCCGAGGTTGCCAGTCAGCACGGCATGGCGGCCGTCGGGACACATCGATGTCACACCTTGCCGGAACGGCCCCCAGTTCGAGACCTCGAGCCGCATCAGGCGGAATCCTGCATCCAGTGTGGTGGCCTCGATATCCGGGGCCACCGTCTCCGGTGCCATGGTGGGTGGCCTATCCATCGACGCCTCGCGTGCGCTCGGTGGAGGTGCCGCGCAGTTGTGTCTGATAGGCGGCCAGCCGCGCGTCGAAATCGGCCAGCCATTGGGTGTCGATAAATGCTTTCAACACCCGGCGGACTTCGTACGAAGGTGTTTCCGTTTGGCCCGCGCGCCGCAGGAAGCCGAGTTCGACGATCTTGCCCACATGCGAGTCGACCATGTCGATAAGTTTGGCTTCATTGCTGCCCGAAGGCAGGAACGTGCGTAGCAATTCAGCGATGTCTTCGCGCGTCAGGATCAGTGGGCCATCGAGACCGGCAGCGTCGAATTCGGCGAGCGCCTTGCGCAGCAACGCCAGCGTGAGGCTGACCGCGTAGGACAGGGGGCGTCTGGCGATCAAAGAGGGCGCCGTGGCATCTGCCGCTGGCGCTGATAGCACTCGTAGAAATGCGAATCCATCGTCCTCGTCGACGACCAGGGCGAGGCCCAGCACGGCCACATAGTCGCGCACGGCTGCCTGCTGTGACACGAGTGCCTGCCAAGCGCTGGGTGAGTCTTCGCGGCACAGCACCCCTTTGAGCAGCGGGACCACAAGGGGCGACAGGGCGTGGGGACCGTGCGCGCTCATGATCCATGTCTCACAAAGACGACGCGTGGCATTTGTGCGCCGCGTGTCAGCGGCTCGCCGCCCATGCCGCGCGCGTGCCAGGTGACGGTCTCGGTCGCCGCCTCATCGACGACGCAATGGAAGGTATCGCCAGTCAGTTGCAGATAAGTCAGCAACTCCGCGAGGCCGTGTTCGAGTGGGTGGTCCCCGCAGAGGGATTGCAGCGAGACTTGCGGCTGGCTGCGTAGCGCAGCTTCGACCCGTCGTTTGAGAAGGCTCTGACTCAGGGCCGCAGCCGGCGGCGGCTGATACAGCACCCGCTCCATGGGCAGGTCGATGTGAGCCGCCGTCTCGTCGATCGACGAAAACAAGCCGGCTGGCGGGGTGTCGCGCAGTGCCAGGGCCCGTGCCTCGATGCTTTGCAGAATGGCCGGGAGCGTGTCGGGGTCGATGCGCAAGGCGGGCCCTCCGGGTTAGGTGAGGCGGCTGGAATCGGTTGTAGTGTGCCTTCGGTCGCCACATTCAGGAAGCAACATTCCCGCCATGAATCGTCATGCGACGAAAACGTGGCGTTGGCCGGACACGCCGCTGCGCGCTAGACTGGTATGCATCGCATTTTGCGTGATTGGCGGAGGTGGTCATGGCAGTGCGCAAGCAAGGCAAGACGGTAGGTAACATCCACATCGGCATCGGCGGATGGAGTTTTGCGCCATGGCGCGACAACTTCTACCCGTCCGGGCTCGCGCAGGCGCGCGAACTCGAGTACGCAAGCCGTCACCTGACCGCCATCGAGATCAACAGCACCTATCACGGGACACAAAAGCGAACGTCATTCGCCAATTGGCGCGATGCGACCCCGGATGGCTTCGTGTTCTCGGTGAAGGCGTCGCGCTTCGCCACCAACCGGCGCATCCTGGCCGAGTCGGGCGACTCCATCGCCCGCTTCATCGACAGCGGCATTGCCGAGCTGGGCAAGAAACTCGGTCCCATCGTCTGGCAATTCGCGCCAACCAAGCAGTTCGTGGCCGATGACTTCGAGGCATTCCTGACCTTGCTCCCGGATGCTGTCGAAGGCGTGAAGCTGCGGCACGTGCTTGAGGTGCGGCACGAGAGCTTTATGTGCGACGACTACCTGAAACTCGCGCGCAAGTTCAAGGCGGCCACGGTGTACACAGATTCGCCAAAGTTTCCGTCGTTCGCGGACCCGACCGCGGACTTTGCCTATGCGCGGCTGATGAACGCGCAGGCCAAGCTCAAGACCGGCTATGCGCCGAAAGATCTCGACGCCTGGGCCGCGCGCGCCACCGCGTGGGCCGGCGGTAGCGTGCCGGACGACCTGCCGCGCGTGGATGAGCAGGCCGGCGCCCGTCAGAAGCCCAAGGGGTTGTTCCTGTTCTTCATCAACGGGGCGAAGGAGCACGCGCCGGCGGCGGCGCAGGCCCTGCTCGAGCGGCTGGGATGGGCGCCGACCGAGGACGTGCCGGTGAAGAAGCCCGCCGCGCGCAAGGCTGCGTGACTGAAGCCGGTTTCCGAGCCACCCCCGCCGCTATAATCCGGCATGACTTCGAGCCCAACCCCCAACTCCACCGCCCCCGCCACGACTTCGGCAGGCGCGCCGTTCTCTGATCTGGCGCTGTCGCCCGCTATGCTCGCCACGCTGGCGCAGCTCGGCTACGACACCATGACGCCGATCCAGGCCGCCAGCCTGCCGCTGGCGCTGGCCGGGCAGGATCTGATCGCGCAGGCCAAGACTGGTAGCGGCAAGACCGCCGCCTTCGGGCTTGCGGTGCTGCATCGGCTCGACGCACGCCGCTTCGACGTGCAGGCGCTCGTGCTCTGTCCCACGCGCGAGCTGGCCGATCAGGTCACGCAGGAAATCCGCCGCCTGGCGCGTGCGGAAGAGAACATCAAGGTGCTGACGCTGTGCGGCGGGTCGCCTATGCGGCCACAGGTCGACAGCCTTATCCATGGCGCGCATATCGTTGTGGGCACCCCGGGGCGCATTCTCGATCACATCGAGCGCGGCAGCCTGGACCTGCGCGGTATCAATACGCTGGTGCTGGACGAAGCGGACCGCATGCTCGACATGGGCTTCTTCGATGACATCGCGTTCGTCGCCAACCATTGCCCGAAGGACCGCCAGACACTGCTGTTCTCGGCCACCTACCCGCCCGGCATCGTCAAGCTGAGCCAGCAGTTCCTGAACAAGCCGCGCGAGATCAAGCTGGCCGAGACGCACGGCGCCAGCAAGATTCGTCAACGTTTTTACGAGGTGGAGGATGGCGACCGCCTGCAAGCTGTGGGCCGCCTGCTCGATCACTTCCGGCCTGCCAGCACGCTTGCCTTCTGCAATACCAAGGCGCGTTGCCGCGATCTCGTCGAATTGCTGCGCGCGCAGGGCTTCGAGGCCCTGGCGCTGCATGGCGACCTGGAACAGCGTGACCGCGATCAGGTGCTGGTGCAGTTTGCGAACCGGAGCTGCTCGGTCCTGGTGGCCACGGACGTGGCAGCCCGCGGTCTCGACATCGCCCAGTTGGAAGCCGTGATCAACGTCGATGTCACGCCCGACCCCGAGGTGCATGTGCACCGCATCGGCCGCACGGGCCGCGCGGATGCCGAAGGCTGGGCGTTCAGCCTGGTCAGCATGGATGAAATGGGGCGCGTGGGGAACCTGGAACAGCATCAGGGCGGCGAATTCGAATGGCACGCGCTGACCGAGCTGGTGCCGAAGAGCAAGGAGCGCCTGCTGCCGCCGATGGTCACGCTGCAAATGCTCGGCGGCCGCAAGGAAAAGATCCGCGCGGGCGACATCCTCGGCGCGCTGACCGGCGAGGCCGGCTTCACCAAGGAACAGATCGGGAAGATCAACGTGATGGAGATGTCCACGTACATCGCCGTGGATCGTGCCATCGGCAAGGAAGCGGTCAAACGGCTCAACGATGGCAAGGTCAAGGGCCGCAAGGTGCGGGTGCGGATGCTGACCGAGTAACGCGCGACTTCGCTGCTGGGAATTGTGCGCAAGAAGAAACAATAGGGCACGTCGGCTTGCTTACAAAGATTCGTGAAAGTCACCCTGTAAGCGCCGACTATCCTTTGCTAATCTGAATGAGCGGCCGGCGGCGTATGCGGGGGCAAGACAGCGCGGCGGGCCGGTGCAGCGATTTCCCCAGACAGCAATAAGGAGTCGGTCTATGAAAACCGCACGGCAGGTTCTGGAAGCGAAGCCAAATCAGGCGATCTTCAGCATTCCTCCTTCAGCGACGGTCTACGCCGCGCTGCAACTGATGGCGGAGAAAGGCATCGGCGCGTTGCTGGTGATGGAGCACGGCAAGATCCAGGGCATCCTCAGCGAACGCGATTACGCCCGAAAAGTGATTCTGATGCAACGTACGTCGCGCGAAACGCTAGTGCGGGAGATCATGACCTCAGCGGTGATCTATGTGCGGGCGGACCAGACCACGGACGATTGCATGAGCCTGATGACGCGGCACCGCCTGCGCCACCTGCCCGTGATGGAAGGGGACGAACTGCTCGGCATGCTGTCGATCGGCGACCTCGTGAACAACATCATCAGCGAACAGCGTTTCGTGATCGAGCAACTCGAACACTACATCACCGGCGGCTCGCGCTAGCGGCCATCAGGCCACGGACGCGCCATGTGGCGCCGTGGCCACTTCTCGCCAAAATTCATTGCTACGTCAACGATGGCTTCCGCATATAATTATGCGGATACTGAATTAGGCCGTCCCCACGCAAGGGATGGTGCCCGCAGCCTCCATCCCGCCGTAGCCACATGTCGTCGCCCACCTCGCCGCAATCCGCCGTGGAGGCTACCGCCTCCGTTCCCGAACATCCGCCCATCGTCCACGATCACCGCGCCATCATGCGGGTGATCGGCGGCATCGTGTTATGTATCCTGCTCGCGGCGCTGGACCAGACCGTGGTCATCCCCGCCGTGCCCGCCATTGCGAATGATCTCAACGGATTTGGGCATCTGTCGTGGATCGTCACTGCCTACCTGATCGTCTCCACCGTCACCACGCCGCTGTACGGCAAGCTGTCCGATAGCTTCGGGCGGCGGCGCCTGCTGATGGTGGCCATCACGCTGTTCATCCTCGCCTCCGTGGCGTGCGCGCTGGCGCAGTCGCTGACGCAGCTGATCCTGTTCCGGGCGCTGCAGGGCGTGGGCGGCGGCGGGCTGATGTCGCTGGCGCAGGCGGCCATTGCGGACGTAGTGGCGCCGCGCCAGCGCGGGCGCTACCAGGGCTATCTGGCGATGGTCTGGGCGATGGCCTCCATCGCCGGGCCGCTGGTGGGCGGCTGGGTGTCCGATCATCTGTCCTGGCGCTGGCTGTTCTGGATCAACGTGCCGCTCGGCGCGCTGGCCATGGCGATGTGCTACCGGGGCCTGGCCAACCTGCGCCCGCGCGGCGGCCGGCCGCGCGTGGACTGGCTGGGCGCGCTGCTGCTCGCGGTGGCCATCGTCGCCTTCCTGCTCGCCATGAGCTGGGCCGGCGATGCCTTCGACTGGATCTCCCCGGAAACCGGCGCGCTGCTGGCCATCACGGCCGGGGCGCTGGCGCTGCTGACCTGGCAGGAACGCCGCGCGGCGGACCCGATGCTGCCGCCGCGTCTGTTCCGCAACCGCGCCTATGTGATGGGCGTGGGCGCCTCGGCGCTGGCCGCGCTCAATATCTTCCTGTGCATCTTCGCGCTGCCGCTGCATTTCCAGCTGGCGCGCAATGCCGATGCCGCGATGTCCGGCCTGCTCGTGGTGCCGTTCCTGCTGTCCACCGTGGCCGGCAACCTCGTGGTGGCCTGGCTGGCGCCGCGCATGGGACGCATGCGGGGCATTCTCAGCGCCGGCTTCGTGTTGGCCGCCATCGGCCTGAGCGCGCTGGCTGGCGCTACCCCGGACGTGCCCACGGCTGCCGTCCTGCTCGCCATGACGGTGGGCGGCGTGGGGCTGGGCATGGCGATGGTCGGCACGCTGATTTCGGTACAGAACGCGCTCGAGCGCCGCGACATGGGCGCCGGCACCGGCGCGCTGCTGGTGGTGCGCTCGCTCGGCAGCGCGATTGGCGGCGCACTGGCCGGCACGCTGCTGGCGCTGGAGTTCCGCGAGGCGATGGGCCGCGCCGGCGTGACCCAGGCGCTGGACCTTGGCGCGCTGCGCCACGGTAGCGAGGCGATGGCGCATCTGTCGCCGGCCGTGCGGCAGGTGCTGTCCGCCGGCGTGGAGTCGGGCTTCCAGCTGATTTTCGCGGCGGGCGCGGTGGCGGCGGTGGTGGCGTTACTGATCGTGCGGCGCATGCCGGACCTGGAACTGCGTACCAGCGTGACCGAGCACGCCGCGACGGCGGTGATGGACTGACCCCCGGACGGATGGCGGCCGCCATCTTCCATCATCGATCCTGCAGCACGGAGTGCAGTGAACCCGACGAAGGCGTAGACTGCGGAGGCTACCTTTCACGCCCCAATATGGAGTCGCCCGTCATGACCCGCATGGTCCCCCCGACCCGGATGCGCCACCCGCGCACGGCCACCCTGACGCTCCAGCGCCGCGCGCTGCTCGCCGCCCTGGCGGTGTCCGCGATGGCCGCCGCCACGGCCAGCCTGCTGCCGCGCGCAGCCCACGCCGCCGAGAAGTCGACCCCCACAGCCGCCGCTTCAGCCGGTCAGGCCGGCAGTTGCCCGGCGACGCTCAACTTCAAGTTCCCGCGCCTGCAGGACGAGTCGCCCCAGAACCTGTGCCAGTACGCCGGCAAGGTCGTGCTGGTGGTCAACACGGCCAGCTACTGCGGGTTCACGCCGCAGTACGAGGGCCTCGAGGCGCTCTACGCCAAGTACCGGGAGCGCGGCCTGGTCGTGCTCGGCTTCCCGTCGAACGATTTCTCGCAGGAGCCCGGCTCCTCGAAGGAAATTTCCGACTTCTGCTACAACACCTACGGCGTCAAGTTCCCGATGCTGGGCAAGTCCCACGTGCGCGGCAGCGATGTCAACCCGATGTACGAGCTGCTGGCCAAGGAAACCGGCACCGCGCCGAAGTGGAACTTCTATAAATACCTGATCGACCGCAAGGGGCAGGTCGTCGGCAGCTACAACAGCATGGTCAAGCCGGACGACAAGCAACTCGTGGCCAATATCGAGAAGCTGCTCAGCACGCGCTAAGACCGCATGACCGACCTTTGATCCCCGTCAAAGGTCGAACCGCCCCCGCTGGTACTTTCGCCGATTCAAAACAAAAACGAGCGAAAGGGGGGCCGCGATGGCTATCGCGCTATATGAATCGAGCGAGCATGTCTGCATGGTGTTCACCGACCTGGTGGACGATGGCGACGGGGACGTCGTGCAGTCGAACCAGTTCCTGGTGGTCAACCACGGTCACGGGGCGTTGATCGATCCCGGCGGTGCGCTGACCTACGGCGAGCTGTATATGGCGATCAGCCGCCACTTTCCGCCCAAGCGGCTCGACTACGTGCTGGCCTCCCATGCCGATCCGGACATCGTGGCGTCGGTGGGCCGCTGGCTGACGGCATCGGACAGCAAGGTGTTGATCTCGCAGGTATGGGCGCGCTTCCTGCCCCATATCTGCCAGGCCGGGAAGATGGCCGGCCGCGTGATCGGCATTCCGGATGCCGGCATGGTCGTGCCGCTCGGCGCGAGCAACCTGATCGCCGTCCCCGCCCACTTCCTCCATTCGGAGGGCAATTTCCACTTCTACGATCCCATCAGCAAGATCCTGTTCTCGGGCGATCTGGGCGCGGCCATGACCACGGCCGCCGAGGCCGGCGCGGTGGTCGAGGACTTCGACGCCCATCTCCCGCGCATGCTGCCGTTCCATCGCCGCTATATGAGCGGCAACCGGGCGTGCCGGCTCTGGGCCGAGATGGCGCGGACCATGGATATCGAATGGATCGTGCCGCAGCACGGGCCGTCGTTCCGGGGCCGGGCGATGGTGAAGCGCTTTATCGACTGGGTGGGGCAGCTCGAATGCGGGCTCGACCTGCTCGACAGCTCCCACTATCGCGTGCCGGCCGGGGCGTAAACGTAGCGCGTGGTGGTGACCCTGGCGGTACTTCTCCACCGGGGATGTCTCCGCTGCTGCACAGGACAAGCCGGCCAGATTCCGGCTATCCTCGGTTTCCTTGCCGTCTCGCTTCCCACGGCCAGCCCAGAAACCAAGGAAATCACCATGAAACTAGTACGCGTAGGACAGCCCGGTGCAGAGCGCCCGGGCGTCGTGGATCGTGATGGCCGCGTGCGCGACCTGTCTGCCGTGATCGGCAACATCGGCCCGGACGAACTGGCGCCGGCCGCGCTGGCCCGGCTGGCCGCGATCGACCCCGCCACGCTGCCGCTGGTGGAGGGCGCCCGCCACGGCGTGCCCTGGACCGGCATCGGCAAGATCATCGCCATCGGCCTGAACTACGCTGACCATGCCGCCGAAGCCGGCATGCCGCTGCCGGCCGAGCCGATCGTCTTCCTGAAGGCCAATTCCTCGCTGAACGGCCCCAACGATGCCGTGATGCTGCCGTTCGGTTCGGAGAAGTCCGACTGGGAGGTGGAGCTGGGCGTGGTCATCGGCACCACCGCGCGCAATGTCTCGAAGGCCCAGGCGCTTGAGCACGTGGCGGGCTACTGCGTGGTCAACGATGTGTCCGAGCGCGAGTTCCAGATCGAGCGCGGCGGCACCTGGGACAAGGGCAAGGGCTGCGACACCTTCTGCCCGGTCGGCCCCTGGCTGGTCACGCGCGACGAGGTGCCCGAACCCCAGAACCTGGCGATGTGGTTGGACGTGAACGGCCAGCGCATGCAGAAAGGCAGCACCGCGACCATGGTTTTCGACGTCGCCACCGTGGTCAGCTATGTCAGCCGCTTCATGACCCTGCTGCCCGGCGACCTGATCGCCACGGGCACGCCGCCGGGTGTGGGCATGGGGTTCAAGCCGCCGCGCTACCTGCGCGCGGGCGACACCATGCGCCTCGGTATCGCCGGCCTCGGCGAGCAGACCCAGCAGGTCGTGCCATACGGCGAGCGCTGAGTCGGGCGTCGGCCCATGTCCGACATCGTTGCCAGAAAAAGGGGGACTTTCGGGTTCCCCGCTGAAACGTCTTCATACAAAGGGTCGCAGTTCCACACAAAGCGTCCCCTAAGGGCAACAGTTTTGGCACGGTTTAGGGCGCATACGCACGAAATCCGCATTCTGGGTTTTACCCTTCGACCCTGCGTGAAATACTGTTCATACATGCAAGCCACAAGAGCAATGCCATGTCTGAACATGCCCCCGAAATAGAATCGATATTGAAGACCGTCGCGGTCAAGCTCGCGAACGGCTCCACCGAATCCCCCAAGCGCTCCTACTGCACGCTGCACGACACGCTCGATTGCCACGACGAACTGCAGGACATCCGGCGCAGCATCCACCAGCATCCCGAACTGGCCTTCAACGAGATCCGCACTGCCGAACTGGTGGCGTCCCGCCTGGAGGGGTGGGGCTATCAGGTCACGCGCGGCGTGGGCGGCACCGGGGTGGTCGGCACGCTGCGCGCCGGCACGGGCAAGCGGAGTGTCGGCATTCGCGCCGATATGGACGCGCTGCCGATTCACGAGCGCTCGGGTTTGCCCTATGCCAGCGTGCATGAGGGCAAGATGCACGCGTGCGGCCACGACGGCCACACCACCATGCTGCTGGGCGCCGCCCGCCAGCTTGCGCGGACCCGCCGCTTCAACGGCACCATCCACCTGATCTTCCAGCCGGCCGAGGAAATCGGCGCGGGCGGCGGGGCGGAGCGGATGCTGGCCGATGGCCTGTTCGAGCGGTTTCCCTGCGATGCGATCTTCGGCCTGCACAACCATCCGGGCGTGGAAGCGGGCACCTTCATGTTCCGATCCGGCCCGTTCATGGCGGCCTGCGACACGGTAGCGATCACGATCCGCGGCAAGGGTGGCCACGCGGCGCGCCCGCACCAGTCGATCGACCCGATCCTGGTGGCCGGCAGCCTGGTGATGGCGCTGCAATCGGTGGTATCGCGCAATGTGGATCCGAACGAGACCGCCGTGGTGACCATCGGCACGCTGCACGCCGGCCACGCCCCGAACGTGATTCCGGACAGCGCACGCATGGAAATCAGCGTGCGGTCGTTCAACCCCGAGGTGCGGGCGTCGATGGAGGCGCGCATCCGCCAGCTGGCTACATCGCACGCCGAGGGTTACGGCGCTACGGTCGATATCGACTACGTGCGCGGCTACCCGGTGCTGGTGAACAGCGAGGCCGAAACCGAGTTCGCGCGCCAGGTGGCCGAGGAACTGGTGGGGCCGGAGCGTGCCGTGCCGAATTTCCACCGGATCGCCGGCAGCGAGGACTTCGCGTACTTCCTGCAACAGCGCCCGGGCTGCTTCGTGCGGATGGGCAACGGCGCCAACCAGCCGCTGCTGCACAACGCCGGCTACGACTTCAATGACCAGAATCTGACCGTGGGCGCGGCGTACTGGACCCGGCTGGCCGAGCGTTACCTGGATGGGGCCTGAGCGGGACCCGATCGGGGCCTGAGCCCCGACCGGGCTCATCGGGCAGTTATCGGAAGAAGGCGCTGGGCGGCACGCCGAACTGCCGCCGGAACATCGTCGCAAAGGCGCTCGGGCTGCCATAGCCCATGTCGAGCGCCACATCCACCACCTTCGCCCCCGCCGCCAGGCGCTCCAGCGCGGCCAGCAGCCGCGCCTGCTGGCGCCACTGGCCGAAGGTCATGCCGGTCTCGCGCGCGAACCGTCGCTGGATCGTCTTCGGATCCACCCCCAGCGAGTTTCCCCAGTCGGCCAGGGTCAGGTCGGTGTCCGGGCTTTCGACGATGGCGTCGCAGATCTGCCGCAGGCCGACATCGCTCGGGCGCGGCAGGTGCAGCGGCAGGGTCGGCACCAGCAGCACCTCATCGAGCAGCAGCCGCATCAGCCGACCGTCGCGCGAGTCCGGTGCATAGGGCAGGGGGATGTCGATGGCGGCCAGGATCAGCTCGCGCAGCAGCGCGGTGACGCCGAGCACGGTGCAGCGGGTGGGGAGGTCCGGCGCGGCGTCCGGGCGGATATAGGCGGTGCGCATCTGCACGCGGCCGACCATGCGAATCCAGTGCACCGTGCCGCCGGGCATCCACATGCCGCGCGTGGGCGGCACGATCCACTGCCCGTCCGCCGTGGAGACCACCATCACGCCGTGCATCGCGTGGATCAACTGCGCGTGGGGATGCTGGTGCGGCTTGGTGACGTGGCCCGGGGCGTAGTCGGCGGCCATGGCCGTTACCGGCATCGGGCTGCGGTCGTAGCGGATGTAGGCTGGCGAGGCCGCGTAGGTGTCGGCCCGGGCGTCGGCATCGGGGTCGTGCGGGGCATCGGGCGGCAGGCGCCGGGCGCCCGGCGTGGTGCGGTCGATCCACTCGACTGGCGGCGGCGTCGCTTTCCGAGGACGGGGGGTGGGCGGCATGTCCTTTTCTCCAAAGTTCCGGCCCCATTCTCGCAGGACAGGCGGAAATTTGCCATTTAGGATGCGATCGTCACACTTTTAACCAGATCGGCCAATGCGCCCCGCCCCATGAGCACAACCGTCAATCCCGCCCCCGCCGCCGAGGCCGCGCACCGCGAGGAAGGCACGCGCTTCCGCGTGTTGTACGCGATCAGCTTCGCGCACTTCCTCAACGACATGATTCAGTCGCTGATCCTGGCCATCTATCCGATGCTCAAGGGCGGCTTCAACCTGAGCTTCACCCAGATCGGCCTGCTGACGCTGACCTATCAGATCACCGCGTCGCTGCTGCAGCCGATCGTTGGCCTGTACACAGATAAGCATCCGAAGCCACATTCGCTGGCCATCGGCATGGGCTTTACGCTGTGCGGGCTGCTGCTGCTGTCCGTGGCGCCGACCTATGGCGTGCTGCTGGTGGCGGCGGCGCTGGTGGGTACCGGCTCGTCGATCTTCCATCCGGAGTCGTCGCGCGTGGCGCGCATGGCCTCGGGCGGCCAGCACGGGCTGGCCCAGTCGATCTTCCAGGTGGGCGGCAACGGCGGTAGCGCCATGGGGCCGCTGCTGGCGGCGTGGATCGTGCACCAGCAAGGCAGCGTGGCGTGGTTCTCGCTGGCCGCGCTGCTGGCGATTGCCGTGCTGTGGCAGATCGGCGGCTGGTACGGCCGCCACCTGGCCGAGCGCGCAGCCAAGAAGAAGGGCGCCGGCACGGCGGCCAAGCCGCTGCCGACCCGCACCGTGGTCCGCGCCATCGCGGTGCTGCTGCTGCTGATCTTCTCGAAGTACTTCTACATGGCGAGCCTGAACACGTATTACACGTTCTATCTCATGGAGAAGTTCGGGCTGACCCGCCAGTCTTCGCAGATCTACCTGTTCCTGTTCCTGTTCGCGGTGGCGGCCGGCACCATCCTCGGCGGCCCGATTGGCGACCGCATCGGCCGCAAGCGCGTGATCTGGGCGTCGATCCTCGGCGTGGCGCCGTTCACGCTGATGCTGCCGCACGCCAACCTGTTCTGGACCGGCGTGCTGTCGTTCGTGATCGGCTTCATCCTGGCCTCGGCGTTCTCGGCCATCCTCGTGTTCGCCCAGGAGCTGATTCCGGGCAAGGTCGGCATGGTGTCCGGCCTGTTCTTCGGCTTCGCGTTCGGCATGGGCGGCATCGGCGCCGCCGTGCTCGGCACCCTGGCCGACACGCACGGCATCAAGACCGTGTACGACGTCTGCGCCTATTTGCCGCTGCTCGGCCTGCTGGCGGTGTTCCTGCCGGACCTTGGCGGACGGAAGAAGACCGCGGCGGCCTAGCCCGCCGTTGGATTGCTCCCCTCGCCCGCTTGCGGGAGAGGGGCCGGGGGAGAGGGCCGGCGCATGAACCTGCCCGCCACCCCTCGTAGAACGCCTACTTCGCGGCCCCAGCCTTATCCTGGGACACATCCATGATCATCCGCGTCAGCAGGTACAGGCGCGGCGTGACCGAGTTCAGGTCCACGTACTCGGCATCGTTCGAATGCGCGCCAAAGCCGCGCAGCCCGAAGCGCTCGATCACCGGTGCCTTGGTGCCCGCCGCCGCGAACGCCGCGTCGGTGCCGCCGCCTTCGGCAGTGTCATAGACCATCAGCTTCTCGCCGATTTCCGAATAAATGCCCTGCGCATGGGCTGCCAGCGTGCGCGCCGCCTGGGTGACCTCGAGCGGCGGGCGACGACGCTCGAACTTGACCTCGACCTTGGTGTCCGGAATCAGCTTCTGCTTCACGCGCTCCTGCAGCGTGCGCTCCAGGCCATCGTAGTCGGCGGTGCGCAGCACGCGCACATCGGCCTGCGCCGTGGCGACGGCCGGAACCACGTTGCGGTTGGTGCCCGCGTTCGAGATCGTCCAGTTGACCTTGAGCCCGGTGTCCGGGTTGGACAGGTCGCGCATTTGCAGGATCTGGTGCGACAGCTCGTACAGCGCGTTGCGGCCCAGCTCCGGCGCGCTGCCCGCGTGCGACGCCTTGCCCTCGACTTTCAGCGAAATCGCACCGATGCCGCTCGTCGCCAGCGACAGGCGGTCGCCCGTGACGCGCGTGGCCTCGCACGAGAACACGGCGTCCTGCTGCGCCCCGAGCTTGGTCATCATGGCGCGGGCGCCCGGCGAGCTGATTTCCTCGTCGCCGTTGATCAGCACCGTCAGCGTGCCGTAGTCCTTGAACTTCATCTTTTGCAGGATGGCCACCGTGTGGAGGATCACGGCCACGCCATTCTTGTCGTCGGCAATGCCCAGCCCGTAGGCGCGGTCGCCGTCCACGCGGAACGGCTGCTGCGCGAGCATGCCGCGCAGGTACACGGTGTCCATGTGGGCGATCAGCATGATGTTGCGGCGCCCGGTGCCCTTGAACTGGGCCACGACCATCTTGCCGACCTTCTCCGGCGTGTCTTCCATCCGGTAGACCTCGGTGGGCTCGACCAGCTTGGCGTCGCCGCCGAGCGCGGCCAGCCGGTCCCGGATCAGCGCGGCGATGCGGTCCAGACCCTCGATATCCTTGCTGCCGGACTCGATCGACACCAGATCCTTGAGCGTGGCGATCAGCGCGGGCTTCTCCTGCTGGGCGAGCTGGTAGGCCGGCTCCACCGGGGCGGCGTGGGCCGTGGCGGCGCAGGCGGAGGCCAGTGCCAGCGCGAACGGCAGGGCGCGCAGGGCAGGGAAGCGGGGGCGACGAACGGATGGCATGCGGTCAGGCTCCTTGTTATGGGGATGTGGGATCGGAAATCTTGAGCGCATGGCGCCGCCACGTAAAGTGCGCCAGACGCGATGCCGCGTGAAAACGCCAGCCTGTCGCGCGCACGCAGCAGACATGGCGCGACATGGCCTGCCCATGGCCCGGCCACGGACCAATCACCGCCAGATGGGGCCAACGCCAGCGTTTTGCGGCATCATGGCGGGCATGAAGTCCGCCGTGCCCCCGCTCCCCGGTCATTCCGGTCATCCCGCCATGCCAGCCGCCCCGCCCCTGCCGGTACCCACCCGCCCCGCCTGCGCCCACTGCCTGGCCTTGGCCGAGGACCCGCGCCGGCGCGAGCCGCACGCCTGCCTGGCTCTGCGCAACACGGCGCCCCATGTCAGTGCCAGCGCGGCCGGGGTGCCGTTCAGCATGCTGTCCTTCACCTGCCGCGAGTGCGGCACGGCGTGGCGGCTGTACGACCGCGCCAACGAACTCTTCGTCTCGTGGGTGCCGGAACACCCGCTCGTGCGCTAAAACGGCTTCGCCGGGAGGGCTGGCAAGGCCGGAACGGCAAGCGGGCGGTTCGGCCGCCGGGGCCCTTCGGCTAAGATAGCGCCTATCCATCAGCAACCCTCCCGCCCCGTTTCCGCCATGTTTCCTGCCATTTCCAAGCCGCTGCTGGCGGCCTTGTCTGTCGCCACGCTTGCGGCCCCGTCCTTCGTTTCCTCCGCCCACGCGGCCGACGCCTACCCGAGCCGCCCGATCCGCGTGATCGTGGCCTACCCGACCGGGGGCATCAGCGACGCCGTGGCCCGCGCGCTGGGCGAGAAGCTGTCCGTACAGATGGGCACCTCCGTGGTGGTGGAGAACAAGGCCGGCGCTGGCGGCAGCATCGGCATCGACGCCGTGGCCAAGGCCGCGCCGGACGGCTACACCATCGGCTTCGCCTCCACCAGCCCGCTGACGCTGAACCCGCACGTGGGCCGCGTCAACTACGACCCCGAGCACGACGTGGCGCCGGTCATGAGCGTCATGTACTCGCCGGTGCTCGTGGTGGCCACCTCGGGCTTCGCCGGCAAGGCCTTCGCGGACCTCGTCGCGCAGGCCAAGGCCAAGCCGGGTTCGGTCCGCTGGGCCACTTCGGGCCTGGGCACAGTCGGGCACGTGATGCTCGAGCAGGTCAAGGCGAAGTCCAAGGCCGACATCACGCTGATCCCCTACAAGGGCGCGGGCCAGCAGATGAACGACGCGCTGGGCGCGCAGTTCGAGGTGATGAGCACCAACGCCAGCCCCATGCTGAGCCAGCATATGCAGGCGGGCCGCCTGCGCGCGCTGGCCGTGGGCGCGCCCAAGCGCCTGGAGAGCCTGCCCGGCGTGCCGACCTTCGCCGAACTCGGCTATCCCAAGGCCAACCTGACGTCGACGTTCGGCATCTTCGCTCCGGGCAAGACCTCGCCGGCCATCATCAACCGCCTCAACGCCGAACTGAACAAGGCGCTGGGCGAGCCGGAAGTGCGCGAGCGCCTGCTCAAGGGCGGCGAGGTGCCCACCGGCGGCACCGCCGCGCAGTTCGCCGCCGCTATTCGCGCGGAATCGGAAGACAACGCGCGCATCGTCAAGGAAGCCGGCATCAAGGCCGACTGAGCCCCCGTCGTCCACCATCGGCTAGACCAGATCCAGCCGGCTGCCCAGCCGGTGGATCGCCCGCAGCATCACGCCGTTGCGGGGCCATAGCGCCAGCTTGGTCCGCACGCGCGAGAGGTGGCTGTCCACGGTGCGCGCGTGTGTGTGCACCCCGCCGTCCGGCCAGACGTGCCGGATCATCGCCTCGCGCAGCACCAGCGTGCCCAGGTTGCGGAACAGCAGCAGGGCCAGCGCAAACTCCTTTGGCGCCAGCGCCACGGGCACACCGGCCACCCAGGCCTGCCGCTCGGCCGTGACGAAGCGATAGACGCCGCTCACGAGTTGCTCGGGCATGTCGCCGAAGCCCGCCGGCGCCACGGTGCCGGCCAGCATTCCCGGTACTGCCGCGCGCCGCGCCAGCGCCTCCACGCGCGCCAGCAACTCGGCCCCGCGCCCCGCCTCGCCCACGTAGGCATCGGCGCCCGCCGCCAGGCAGGCCGCCACCTGTGCGTCGTCGTCGCCCCTGCCCAGCATCATCACCGGCACGCCTTGTCCGAGCGTGTCGCGCACCCATTTCAGCACGTCGCACGCGGCCGTCGCGGCGGCGATGGAACTGGCGCGGTCCAGCAGCAGCACGTCGTAGCGGGCATCCCGCACCGCGTCCGTCATCGACTTTCCACACCCGAAGCAGCGCACGACATGCCCGCCCCGATGCAGCGCGTGCCTGAGCATTCCGGCGCGGGACGGGTTGTCCGCCAGCGCGGCGATCTTCACGATGGGCCTCCCTCGGCTTGTTTCAATGCGGCCATGGTAGGCCGCGCGCCGGCCGGCACGAAGTAAACATTTGTTGCCGACTAAAAATGAGCATCGTCTTATAGGGTTGCGACGCGTCCCGGCCTCTAATGCTCGGATGGCAGACAACGGATGCGCCTCGGGGGCGCGCAACGACGATGGGATTGAGGATAGCTTCGCTGGAGCCAGACGCCGGCCACGCCGCGCGGATTCGGGAGATCGTGACCGCCGCCGGGCACGAGTGCGTGACGTTCGACGACGGCCGGCGCATGCTGCTGACGCTGCGCAAGGTCACGTTCGACCTGCTGCTGCTGGACTGGCACGCGCCGCAGGTCAGCGGCCGCGAGGTGCTGGCGTGGGTGCGCGCCCATCTGGACGCCCGCGTGCCGGTGATGTTCCTGACCGGGCTGGACAACGAGCGGGACATCGTGGCGACGCTGGCAGCGGGAGCGGACGACTACATGGTCAAGCCGATCCGCCCGCAGGAACTGGCCGCGCGGATCGAGGCGCTGCTGCGCCGCGCGTACCCGGACCTGCGGCAGTCGCGCGACGGCAGCATGGCCTGGGGCTGCTTCGCCTTCCACCTGGCCACCCGGGCCTCGACATGCCACGGCCAGAAGGTGGCGCTGACGCCCAAGGAATTCGACCTCGCGCTACTGCTGTTCCGCAACGCCGGCCGGGTGGTGCCGCGCGAACACATGGTGGTGGCGGTCTGGGGGCGCGACATCCCGCCGATGTCCCGCACCATCGACACCCACATCTCCCGCGTGCGCAACAAGCTGGGCCTCTGGCCCGACAACGGCGTGCGCATCGTCCCGCTGTACACGCATGGCTATCGGCTGGAGTTGCTCGGCGACGAGGGGTCGGCGGGGCCTGCACCCAAGCCCGACGCCGCGCCGGCCGGCGGCTCCCGCAGGCGCCGTGGAACGGGCCGCCAGCCGGTGCTGGGCCCCAATCGCTGATGACGGCAGGAACGACCCGCCGCCCTGAAAAACAAAAAGGCACCCGAAGGTGCCTTTCTGCGATGCGGTCAGACCAACAATCAGAAGATGTGGCGGATACCTGCGGCCACGCCCGTCTGGTTGTTCTTGCCAGGCATTTCGGCCTGCACAGCGCCCGTGACCTTGTTGTAGTCGACGGTGCCGTACACCTGGGTACGCTTGGACAGCGAGTACTCGGCCAGCAGCACGCCGGTGTAGCGGTTGCCGCTGCTTTCCACGCCGTTCTTGTCCTTCACGTGGTCGCCGTAGAACACGCCGGTCACGGCCAGGGCCGGGCTGACCTGGTAGGTCATGCCGACGTAGCCGATCATGTCCTTGCGCGGCGTGTTGGCGGCGCCGGCGGCGATGGCGTTCTGGGCGGCAACCGTGGTCGTGGCGGCCGAGCGGTTCAGGAAGCCATTGTCGATCGTACCGGTGGCGTCACGGCCACCGACGTAACCGAGGAACAGCTTGGCTGCGCCGATGGTGTACTTACCAGCCAGGCCCCACATCTGCTGGCGCTCGCTGCTGGCGTTGCGGAATTCCTGGTACACGGCGCCGATGCCGAACGGCCCGATGTCGTACGAGGCACGGGTGCCCCAGTACTGGTTGCGCGTCATGCTGCCGGCGGTCTCACCGAAGCCGTAGCTGGCGCCCACGTTCAGGCCCGCGAACGCGCCCGAGTAGCTCACCACGTTGTCGGTACGGATCTGGGTCAGGAAGAACGGCCAGGCGTTGTTGTCGTAGTTACCGATGGTCAGCGGGTCGAAGTCGCCGAACAAATTAAACCCTTCGGTGTACTGGCGGCCCAGCTTGACTGCGCCGAAGTCACCGGCCAGGCCCACGTAGGCCTGACGACCGAACATACGGCCACTCGGGTTGGCGGTGCTGACCTGGTTGGAACGACCCGTATCCGGATCGAAGCCGTTTTCCAGCTGGAAGATGGCCTTCAGGTTGTTGCCCAGTGCTTCGCTGCCCTTGATGCCCCAACGGCTGTTGGTGATCGCGCCGTTGGTCAGCTGCGTCTGGCTGTGGTTGCCGGCGTCGGCGTTGGTCTGGAAGCGAATGCTCTGGTCAACGATACCGTACAGCGTCACCGACGTCTGTGCGTAGGCGCTGCCGGCCAGCAGGCTGCCAATGGCGAGGGTGAGTAGCGATTTCTTCATGGTGCTCCTTTTCTGTCTTGTGGTTGTGCCGTAACCGGATCACGGCCGGCACAAAGGTTTACGTTTGCAGTAAACGCCGCGAAAATTTAACAAAACACGGAACTTTCGGACATAAAAGCAGCGTGAACCGGCACTCTAGAGAGACATTTGGTGCAATTCCGTTGGTTTGTCGCTACACAATGTCACACCCTCGTGATAATGGTGCATTGCAGCGTGCGCCATGGCAGTGCATGGACGTGGGAGGCGAGCGGTGGGGCGGCTGTGCAGGCGCGATTGCAGCCACCACGTGGATGGTTGCTGCAATGCAAAAACCCCTCCTTGCGAGGGGCGGGTTATCCCTTAGTTAATGGGATAACGGCGCACGGAAGGTATCCGCGCGCCGTTCAGGACCGGGAAACTCGAATTAATTCGAAAACCGAAAAACGAATACCGAAAATGCCGAAGGGCAATCAGTTTTGCGGGATTTCGATTTTCACCTCGAGCACTTCGAGGTTGTCCTGGCGCTCCAGGCTGACGCGCAGGTCCTGGTCGCTGATCTTCACGTACTTGGAAATCACGGCCACCAGCTCGCGCTGGAGGGCCGGCAGGTAATCGGCCGGCGCGGAATGGCCGGTGCGCTCATGGGCGAGGATGATCTGCAGCCGCTCTTTGGCGACCGACGCTGACTTCTTCTTCTCCCCCAGCAGGAAGGACAGGATCGACATAGGGATGAGTCCTCCTTACTTGTTACCGAAGATGCGCGAGAGCAGGCCCGGCTTCTGGTAGTCGGTGAAACGCATCGGCTTGTCCTTGCCCAGGAAGCGGTCCACCACGTCGCCATAGGCGTCGGCCACATCGCTGCCTTCCAGGTGGATGGCGGGCGTGCCCTGGTTGGACGCGTGCAGCACGGCTTCCGATTCCGGTACCACGCCAATCAGCTTGATGCGCAGGATTTCCTGGATGTCGGTCAGCGACAGCATTTCGCCGCCATGCACGCGCTTCGGGTTGTAGCGCGTGATCAGCAGGTGCTCCTTGATCGGCTCGCCGCCCTCGCTGGCACGCTTGGTCTTCGAGGCCAGGATGCCGAGGATGCGGTCCGAGTCGCGCACGGACGAGACTTCCGGGTTGGTCACGACGAGCGCCTCGTCGGCGAAGTACATCGCCATCAGCGCACCGGACTCGATGCCCGCCGGGGAGTCGCAGACGATGAACTCGAAGCCCATGCCCACCAGGCCGTTGATGACCTTTTCCACGCCGTCGCGGGTCAGCGCGTCCTTGTCCCGCGTCTGCGACGCCGGCAGGATGAACAGGTTCTCGCACTTCTTGTCCTTGATCAGCGCCTGGTTCAGGTTGGCTTCGCCCTGGACCACGTTGATCAGGTCATACACCACGCGGCGCTCGCAACCCATGATCAGGTCGAGGTTGCGCAGGCCGACGTCGAAGTCGATCACGGCCGTCTTGTGGCCCCGCAGGGCCAGGCCGGCGGCGAAGCTCGCGCTGGTGGTGGTCTTGCCAACGCCTCCCTTGCCGGAGGTCACAACGATGATTTTTGCCATGGCTCTATGGTCCAGTATGGGTGCAGGGTATTTCGTACCGGGCGGGCCGGCCGTACCGATGGGTTAGCGCGGTTATTTCATCCGCAGCGGTTCGAGAATCAACTTTTCGTCAGCCAGGCGCACCTGGGCCGACTTGCCGAGCACATCGGCCGGGAGCGTCTGCTCGGCGGTCCGATAGATGCCGGCGATGGAAATCAGCTCGGGCTCCAGGCACGTGCAGAAGATGCGCGCGTCCGGGTTGCCCTTGACACCCGCCAGCGCGCGTCCGCGCAGCGGGGCATAGATATGGATGTTGCCTTCGGCGATGACCTCGGCGCCGTAGCTGACCAGGTCCAGGATCACCACGTCGCCCTGCGCGTAGATCTGCTGGCCGGAGCGCAACGGCTTGTCGATCAGCAGGGTCGGCACCGCGCGCGGGGCGGCGGCAGCGGCCATGATCTCGGCGATATCCGAGGCCGTGTTGTTGACTGGCGCGGCTTCGGCGGCGGGGGATTCAGGGGTTTCGGCGGCCGTGGTGGCGTCCTTGGCGCCGGCGGGCGAGGCAGCCGTCGCCGCTTCGTCCCGGCCGCCACGGCGGCTCTGGCTCTCCAGCAGCGGCAGGCCGAAGGCTTCGGCCCAGGCGCGCTGGTCGTCGCGCGCCACCACGCCGATGGCCCGGGCCCGCAGGGTGGCCAGCGTGTCGATCACGCGGTCCAGCGCCAGGCGGTCGTCGCCTTCCAGGCGGCGCAGGTCCAGCGCCACCACGTCATTGGAGAAGAAATCGGGGGTCGATTCGAAGCGGGAGAGGAGATCATCCCGCAGCGCCTCGATGTCGGCGGTCTTGAGGGCGAGAAGGAGGGCGTCGACGTTGCCACTGCGCAGCTCGAAGCGTGGCGATTTCTTCTGAGACATAGTCGGTGACCGTGGAAATGCCACATTCTAACGTCGGTTCTCCGGCGAACTGTAACAATTCTCGAACCCGGCGCCGAACGTGCCCGATGCGGGGCTTCCCGGCCGGATCGCGCGCCTAAAGTGCCGGGCGATGCCGCTTACGCTCGCAGAAGGGTGACGCTCTTGTTACGATTGCGCATCTCGACAACGGAGTTCCCATGGGCGCCATCGTCAATTGCGCGGCCTATCGTCAAGGCAAGAAGCTGGGTCCGGTCGAATTCGACGCCCTCGCCGGCGTACTGTCCGAGCCCGGCACCTTTGTCTGGCTGGGCCTGCACGAACCGGACCTGGCGTTGCTGCGCAAGGTCCAGCAGGCGTTCGGGCTGCACGACCTCGCCGTGGAGGACGCCCTGGACGCCCACCAGCGGCCCAAGCTGGAAACCTACGGCGATTCGGTCTTCGTGGTGCTCAATACCGCGCAACTGGTCGGGGAGGAGGTGGTGGTGGGAGAGACGCACCTGTTCGTCGGCCCGAACTACGTGGTTTCGGTACGGCACGGCGCCAGTTCCACCTACGCCCCGGTGCGCGAGCGCTGCGAGAGCGACCCGCAGGGGCTGGCCAACGGCCCCGGCTATGTGCTCTATGCGCTGATGGACTTCGTGGTGGACCACTACCTGCCCATCGTCAACCGGCTCGAGGACAGCTTCGAAACGCTAGAGCAGGACATTTTCCGCGATGAATTCGATCGTGCCGCCATCGAACGGCTGTACCAGGTCAAGCACCAGGTGCTGCGGCTGCGCAACGCGGTCTATCCGGTGGAGGACATCTGCAGCCAGCTGATCCGGCTGCACGAGGAACTGGTGCCGAAGGAGCTGCGCGCCTATTTCCGCGACATCGAGGACCACGCCAGCCGCATCGTCCGCACGCTGGACGTGGTGCGCGAGATGCTGACCACGGCGGTCCAGGTCAACCTGGCGCTGGTCACGGTGGGCCAGAACGAGGTGGTCAAGCGGCTGGCCGGCTGGGGCGCCATCCTCGCCGTGCCGACCGTGATCTTCAGCCTCTACGGCATGAATTTCAGCTTTATGCCAGAGCTGAAGCTCCATTACGCCTATCCGGTGGTCATCGGCGTGACCGCCACGGCCTGCACCTGGCTCTGGCGCAAGTTGCACCGGGCGGGCTGGATCTAGCCCAGTCCGGCTCAGCCGCCATGGCTGGAAAACGGCGCCACGCCTGGCGTTGGCGCCGTTTTTATATCTTCTTTACACCACCCCTCCCCCTCTCTACCCCGTTTTTACCCCGCCGTCCCTAATCTCCAGAACGTGAAGTCAACGTGAATCCTTCACGTTTTTCCTATTTGGGGTTTGTATGGACGGGATCTATTTCCTCGTGTTGCTGGCCTTCGGCGCGCTGACCGGCGCGCTGCTGGCACTGTGCGCCGCGCTGGGCGCCAACCCGCCGTCTGCGCGGCAGACGGACGACGAGCGGGGGCGTTGATGGACTGGACCGACATCCTGAGCGGGGCCCTGGCCGCCGCGATCTTCCTCTACCTGCTTTTTGCCCTGTTCCGGCCGGAGAAATTCTGATGTCCACGCCGTTGTCCTCACAATTCATCGGGCTGCTGGTCCTGTACCTCGCGATCCTGTTCGCGATGGCGCCGTTCCTCGGCCGCTACATGCGCCGCGCGCTGGAGGAGGGCGACTATCGCCTGACCGCCTGGGGCCGCCCTCTTGAGCGCGCGCTCTACCGTCTGGCCGGCGTGCGCGCGGACGCGGAGATGGGCTGGAAGCAGTACGCCATCGCCGTCCTCGTCTTCAACGTGCTCGGCGTGGTCTTCGTCTATGCGATCCAGCGCCTGCAGGGCATGCTGCCGCTGAACCCGCAGGCGTTCGGCGCGATCTCGCCCGACTCCTCGTTCAACACCGCCATCAGCTTCGTCAGCAATACCAACTGGCAGGGCTACGCCGGTGAATCGACGATGAGCTACCTCACGCAGATGCTGGCGCTGACGATGCAGAACTTCGTCTCGGCGGCCACTGGCATTGCGGTGGTGTTTGCGCTGATCCGCGGCTTCGCGCGCCACGGCGCCGCCACGCTCGGCAATTTCTGGGTCGATCTGGTGCGCACCACGCTCTATGTGCTGCTGCCGCTGTCCTTGATTACCGCGCTGCTGCTGGTCAGCCAGGGCGTGATCCAGAACTTCGACCGCTACCAGGATGCAGCGCTGGTCTCGGAACTCACCTACACCCAGCCCAAGGTGGATGCGGCCGGCCAGCCCGTGCTCGACACCGCCGGCCAGCCCGTGACGGAGACCGTCAAGACCCGCACGCAGTCCTTGGCGATGGGTCCGGTGGCCTCGCAGGAAGCCATCAAGATGCTCGGCACCAACGGTGGCGGCTTCTTCAATGCCAACTCGGCGCACCCCTACGAGAACCCCACGCCGTTCACGAATTTCGTGGAAATGCTAGCCATCTTCCTGATCCCGGCGGCGCTGTGCTTCGCCTTCGGCGAGATGGTGCGTGACCGCCGGCAGGGCGTGGCGGTGCTGGCGTCGATGACCGTGATCTTCGTGGTCATGGCGATTGCCGCCGTGGTGTCCGAGCAGCAGGTCAACGCGGCGCTGACATCGCTGGGTATCGACCACGTGGCCTCTGCGCTCCAGGCCGGCGGCAACATGGAAGGCAAGGAAGTGCGATTCGGCATCTCGGCGACCTCCCTGTTCGCGACGATCACCACGGCGGCGTCGTGCGGCGCGGTGAACGGCATGCACGACTCGTTCACGGCCATCGGCGGGCTGGTGCCGATGCTGCTGATGCAGCTGGGTGAAGTGGTGTTCGGCGGCGTGGGTTCGGGCCTGTACGGCATGCTGGTCTACGCGGTGCTGGCGGTGTTCATCGCCGGGCTGATGATTGGCCGCACGCCGGAATACCTCGGCAAGAAGATCGAAGCCTACGAGATGAAGATGACCGCCGTGGCGATCCTCGTCACGCCACTGCTGGTGCTCGTGGGTACGGGCATCGCGGTCATGACCGAGGCCGGCCGCGCGGGGGTGTTCAACCCCGGCACGCACGGTTTCTCGGAAATCCTCTATGCCCTCTCGTCGGCGGCGAACAACAACGGCAGCGCGTTCGCGGGCCTCTCCGCCAACACGCCGTTCTATAACGGGCTGCTCGCCGCGGCAATGTGGTTCGGCCGCTTCTGGATCATCGTGCCGGTACTGGCGATGGCCGGCTCGCTGGCCGCCAAGCGCCGCACCCCGCCTACCGCCGGCACCATGCCGACGCACGGCCCGCTGTTCGTGGTGCTGCTGGTGGGCTCGGTCCTGCTGGTAGGCGCGCTGACCTATGTGCCGGCGCTGGCGCTGGGCCCGGTGGCCGAGCAGTTGCAGCACATCCCGGCCGCCACTCAGGCGGTGGCCCGGTAATCGTGGAGAATCGTATGCAGCAAGACACTACGGTGACGCGCACTTCGGTGGCGCGTACCCCGCGTCAGGTTCCGGCCCGGGGCGGCATGTTCGCGCCCGAGCTGGTCAAGCCGGCCATCGTCGACGCCTTCAGGAAACTGTCGCCGCGCGCCCAGTTGCGCAATCCGGTGATGTTCGTGGTCTACGCGGGCAGCGTGCTCACGTCGATACTGTTCCTGCGCGCCCTGTTCAGCCCCGTGCAGGGTGGGGAATCGGCCGGCTTCATCCTGGCCATCTCCATCTGGCTGTGGTTCACGGTGCTGTTCGCCAACTTCGCCGAAGCCATGGCCGAAGGCCGCAGCAAGCAGCAGGCTGCCGCGCTGCGGGGGCTGAAGACCACGGTGACGGCACGCGTGCTGCGCCCGGGCCGGACCAACATCCGGGCCGATGGCGCCACCGAGGCGCGCATCGCCACGGACCTGCGTCGCGGTGACGTGGTGCTGGTCCAGGCCGGCGACATGATCCCCGGCGACGGCGACGTGATCGAAGGCGTGGCCTCGGTCGACGAGTCCGCCATCACGGGCGAGTCCGCACCGGTGATCCGCGAGTCCGGCGGCGATTTCTCGTCGGTCACGGGCGGCACGCGCGTGCTGTCCGACTGGATCGTGGTGCGCATCACCGCCAACCCCGGCGAGAGCTTTATCGATCGCATGATCGGCATGGTCGAAGGCGCCAAGCGCCAGAAGACCCCCAACGAGCTGGCGCTGACCATCCTGCTAGTGGGCCTGACGCTGGTCCTGCTGCTGGCCACGGCCACGCTGCAACCGTTCTCTCTATATAGCGTGATGGTGGCCAAGGCCGGCGTGCCGGTCTCGGTGACGGTGCTGGTGGCCCTGCTGGTGTGCCTGATCCCGACCACCATTGGCGGCCTGCTGTCCGCCATCGGCGTGGCCGGCATGAGCCGGATGATGGAGGCGAATGTGATCGCCACGTCCGGCCGGGCCGTGGAAGCTGCTGGCGATGTGGACGTGCTGCTGCTCGACAAGACCGGCACGATCACGCACGGCAACCGCCAGGCCGCGCGCTTTATCTGCGCACCGGGCGTGACCCCGCGCCAGTTGGCCGAAGCCGCCTGGCTGTCGTCGCTGGCTGATGAGACGCCGGAAGGCCGCAGCATCGTGGCGCTGGCCCGCCAGCAGCCCGACGCCACCGTCCCCGAAATGGGCGGCAAGGGCCTGGACGCCCCCGTGTTCGTTCCCTTCACCGCCCAGACCCGCATGAGTGGTGTGGACGTCACCCACGGCGCGCGGGTGCGCAGCGTGCGCAAGGGCGCCGCCGATGCGGTACGCCGCTACGTGGCCGACCGCGCCGGCAAGTTCCCCGATGCCGTGATGCAGGCCGTGGACGATGTGGCGCGCGCCGGCAGCACGCCGCTGGTGGTGGCGGAGGCGATCTCCGAAGGCACCGAGGACAGCGTGCGCGTGCTCGGCGTGGTCGAACTCAAGGACATCGTCAAGACCGGTATCCGCGAGCGCTTTGGCGAACTGCGCCGGATGGGCATCCGCACGGTGATGATCACCGGCGATAACCGCCTCACGGCGGCGTCGATCGCGGCGGAAGCCGGCGTGGACGACTTCCTGGCCGAAGCCACCCCCGAAGCCAAGCTGGCGCTGATCCGCGAGTACCAGCGCGAGGGCCGCCTCGTCGCCATGACCGGCGACGGCACCAACGACGCCCCGGCGCTGGCCCAGGCCGACGTGGCCGTGGCCATGAACAGCGGCACGCAGGCAGCGCGCGAGGCCGGCAACATGGTCGACCTGGACAGCAATCCGACCAAGCTGATCGAGATCGTCGAGATCGGCAAGCAGATGCTGATGACGCGCGGCTCGCTGACCACGTTCAGCGTGGCCAACGACGTGGCCAAGTACTTCGCGATCATTCCGGCCGCCTTCGCCACCACCTATCCGCAGCTCAACCTGCTGAACGTGATGGGGCTGGCCACGCCGGCGTCCGCGATCCTGTCGGCGGTGATCTTCAACGCGCTGATCATTGTCGCCCTGATTCCGCTGGCACTGCGCGGCGTGGTCTACCGCCCGCTCGGGGCGGCCGTGCTGCTGCGCCGGAACCTGCTGATCTACGGGCTGGGCGGCATCATCGTGCCGTTCGCGGGGATCAAGCTGATCGATCTGTTGCTGACGATGTTCGGCTGGGTCTGAGCCGAGTCGTCTAGGAGAAATACGCATGACTACGCAAACCAAGGCCGCCATGGGCGCCGCCGCAAACAACGTACCGCGCCAGCCGGGGCTGCTTCGGCCGGCGCTGACGATCTTCGTCGGGCTGGCGGTGGTGACCGGGCTGCTGTACCCCGGCGCGGTGACCGGCATCGCCCGCGCGGTGTTCCCGCACGAGGCCGCCGGCTCGCTGATCGAGAAGGATGGGAAGGTGGTCGGCTCGGCGCTGATCGGCCAGCCGTTCTCCGAGCCGAAGTACTTCTGGGGCCGCCTGTCGGCCACGGCGCCGATGCCGTACAACGCGGCGGCGTCGGTGGGCTCGAACCTCGGGCCGAGCAACCCGGCGCTGACGGACGCGGCGCGGGCGCGCATCGAGGCGCTGCAGGCCGCCGACCCCGACAACAAGGCGCCGGTGCCGGTGGATCTGGTGACGGCCTCGGGCAGCGGCCTCGATCCGCACATCAGCCCGGCGGCGGCCCGCTACCAGGCGGCGCGCGTGGCGCGTCTGCGCGGGCTGTCGGTGGCGCAGGTGGAGGCCCTGATCTCGGCGAACACGGAAGGCCCGGGGCTGGCCGTGTTCGGCGAGCCCGGGGTGAATGTGCTGAAGCTGAACCTTGCGCTGGATGGGGTGAAGCGGGGCGCCTGATGGAATGGATGCGCCAGCCCACGGCCGCCGGCCCCGTGGCAGAATCCGTCCCACCGCCCCCTCTACCATGACCCTCGCCGACAACCGCCCGGACCCCGACGCCCTGCTGCAACGCATGCAGGAGGAGGGCGCGCGCGCCGGGCGCGGCAAGCTGCGGGTCTACTTCGGCGCCTCGGCCGGCGTGGGCAAGACATTTGCGATGCTCACCGCCGCCCGCGCGCTGCGCACGCAGGGGGTGGATGTGGTGGTGGGCGTCGTGGAGACCCACGGCCGCGCCGAAACCGAGGCGCTGGTCGCCGGGCTGGACAGCGTGCCGCTGCGCGAGATGCCCTACCGCGACCGCATCCTCAAGGAATTCGATCTCGATGGCGTGCTCGCGCGCCATCCCGCGCTGGTGCTGGTGGACGAACTGGCCCACACCAACGCCGCCGGCAGCCGGCATCCCAAGCGCTGGCAGGACATCGCCGAACTGCTGGCCGCCGGCATCGACGTCTGGACCACGGTCAACGTGCAGCATCTGGAGAGCCTGAACCAGGCCGTGGGCGGCATCACGGGCGTGCGGGTCTGGGAGACCGTGCCCGATGCCGTGTTCGATGACGCCGATGACGTCGTGCTGGTGGACTTGCCCGCCGACGAACTGCTGCGCCGGCTGCGCGAGGGCAAGGTCTACCTGCCCGAGCAGGCCCGCCACGCCGCGCGCAATTTCTTCCGCAAGGGCAACCTGATCGCGCTACGCGAGCTGGCGCTGCGGCGCACGGCGGATCGTGTCGATGACGACGTGCGCGCCTATCGCGACGCCCAGTCGATCGAACCGGTCTGGCGCACGCGCGAGGCGCTGGTGGCCTGTATCGGCACCGGCGACGACGCCGAGCAGGTGGTGCGCAGCGCGCGCCGGCTGGCCAGCCAGCTCGACTGCGACTGGCACGTGGTGACGATTGCCACGCCCCGGCTGGTGCCGCTGTCCACCGAGGTGCGCACCCGCGTGCGCGCGGCAATGCGGCTGGCCGAGGAACTGGGCGCCCGCACCGAGACGCTGGCCGGACACGATATGGTGCGCGCGGTCACCGGCTACGTGCGCCGCCACAATCTCACCAAGGTGCTGGTGGGCCGCGCGCGCACCGACTGGCAGCATGAAGGCGGATGGCTCGAACAGGGCCGCATGCTGCTGGGGCGCGCGTTGTCGCCGGTGCTGGGCGCCGGCAACCGGTTGATCGGCCGCCAGACCTTCGCCGATGCGCTGGCGGCCGGCTGCCCTGAAATCGACGTGATCCGCGTGGCGGCCGACACCACACGCGCGGCGCCGCTGCCGGCCACGCAGGGCCTGCCGGCAGGGGCGATGTCCGAGGAAAACGTCGCCGAATCGGGTACGCGCCGCCTCGACTATGTCTGGTCGGTGGCCTGGTGCGCCGGGGCTACGCTGTTGTCCACATTCGCCCGGCCCTGGTTCGACATCGTCAACATCGCCATGCTGTTCCTGGCCGCCGTGGTGGGCGTGGCGCTGCGCCATGGGCGGGGGCCGGCGGCGCTGGCGTCGGTGCTGTCGGTAGGGGCGTTCGATTTCTTCTTCGTGCCGCCCCGGCTCTCGTTCGCCGTCAGCGACGTGCAGTATTTGCTGACCTTCGTCGTGCTGCTGACGGTGGGATTGGTCATCGGCCAGCTCACTGCCGGCCTGCGCGAGCAGGCGAGCGTGGCGGTGCGGCGCGAGACCGACGCGCGCACGCTCTACGAACTGGCGCGCGAGCTGTCGGCGGCGCTGACCACGCAGCAGATCGTCGAGATTGGCGGACGCTTCCTGCGTGCCGCGTTCGACGCCCACGCGTCGTTCTTCCTCGTCTCCGCATCGGGCCGGCTGCTTCCGGTGGCGGATCCAAATGAGACAAGTCCGAAAGAAGGTCGGACCACCAAGGGCGAAGCCATCGACACCGTGCTGGCCCAGTGGGTGTTCGACCATGGCGAAGCGGCCGGCACCGGCACCCACACGCTGCCGGGCAGCACCGTGCTGTACCTGCCGCTGAAGGCGCCGATGCAGACGCGCGGCGTGCTGGCCGTGGAGCCGCACGATTGGGGCGCGCTGGCCGACCCCGCGCTGCGCCGCCAGGCCGATGTGTTCGCCACGCTGATCGCCATCGCCATCGAGCGGCTGCACTATGTGGAGGTGGCGCAGCAGGCGCTGGTGTCGATCGAATCCGAGCAGCTGCGCAGTTCGCTGCTGGCAGCGGTGTCGCACGACCTGCGCACGCCGCTGACCGGGCTGATCGGCATGGCCGAGTCGCTCGCGCGGGCGCCGCTGCCGGCCGATGTGGCGGCCACCGTGGACGCCATGCGCGTCCAGGCCCACCGCATGCGGACGATGGTGGTGAATCTGCTCGACATGGCGCGGCTGCAGCGGCACGACGTGTCGCTTACGCGCGGCTGGCAGTCGATGGAAGAACTGGTGGGCGCGGCGCTGGCGGCGATGCGCGAGGCGCTGGCGGGGCACCCGGTGCAGGTGTCGGGGCTGGCGGCGCTGCCGCTGGTCGAGTGCGACGCCGTGCTGGTGGAGCGCGTGCTCTGCAACTTGCTGGAGAACGCTGCCAAGTACACGCCGCCGGGCACGACGGTGCGCATCGGCGGCGCCGTGGCCGGCGAGATGGTGCAGGTGTTCGTCGAGGACGACGGCCCCGGCGTGCCGGTTGGGCAGGAGCGCCGCATCTTCGAGAAATTCACGCGCGGCGCGCACGAGTCCGCCACGGCAGGCGTGGGGCTGGGCCTGGCGGTGTGCGACGCCATCCTGCAGGCGCACGACGGCCGCATCTGGGTGGAGCCGGTGCACGGCGCGGCGCCGCATGGCGCGCGCTTCACGCTCGCGCTGCCGCGCGGCAATCCGCCGGACATCGAGCCGGAAACCCTGCATGACCTCAACGACCTCAATGATCTGAGCGACCTGAACCAGGTCGCCAGGACGGAACCCTGAACGAGATGCCATTCGACTATTCGCCGACCGTCCTGCTGGTGGAGGACGAGCCCCATATCCGGCGCTTCGTGCGGGAATCGCTGCAGGCCGAGGGCTGCACCGTGCACGAGGCGGAGACGCTCAAGCGTGGGCTGATCGATGCCGGCACGCGCCAGCCAGACGTGGTGATCCTCGATCTCGGCCTGCCCGACGGCGACGGCATGACGCTGATCCGCGAGATGCGTACATGGACGCAGGTGCCGGTGCTGGTGCTATCCGCGCGCACCGAGGAGGCCGACAAGATCGCCGCGCTCGACGCCGGGGCGGACGACTACCTGACCAAGCCCTTCGGCGTGGGCGAACTGGTGGCGCGCGTGCGCGTGCTGCTGCGCCGCCACGCGCGCGCCAATCCGCAGGGCACGCCGACCATCGCCTTCGGCGACGTGCAGGTGGACCTGGCCAACCGCCTCGTCACGCGCGCCGAGGCGCCCGTGCACCTGACCCCCATCGAATACCGGCTGCTGGCGGTGCTGATTGCCCACCGCGGCAAGGTGATGACCCACCGCGAACTGCTGCGCGAGGTCTGGGGCCCGTCGCACGCCGAGAGCAGCCACTACCTGCGCGTGTACATGGGCCACCTGCGCCACAAACTTGAATCCGACCCCGCCCAGCCGGCCCACCTGCTGACCGAGGTCGGCGTCGGCTACCGCTTCGCGGCGTGATCCCCCAGTCTTCTGTGCCGTCCAATCCACGTACATAAGACGACTCGCATTCTGGCGAGCCGGTCGAAGCGTCGTCCGCTACACTGAATTGGTAGCGCCCCGTTCCGTCCGACCCCTGCTCGCCGGAGTCACGTCATGTCTGCCTCCCTTGTCCCGATTCGCCAGGCCGCAGCCGCTGTCATGGCGTGCATGGCATTTCTGGCCTGCGTGCTGTCCGTGGCCCATGCCGCACCGATGCGGGCCGCCACCGAGCCGCCGGCGCCCGCGCAGGCGCAGACGCGCGATGCGGTGACCGCTTACGAGGCTGGGCAGTTCGATGCCGCGCTGCAGGGGTTTGCCGCGGCGGCGCAGAAGGGCAACCGGCTGGCGCAGTTCAACTACGCGATGATGCTGTTGCGTGGCGAGGGCACGTCGCCCAAGCCGCAGGAGGCGCTGGTCTGGCTGCGCAAGGCGGCTGACAACCAGATGACACATGCGCAGTTCACATTGGGCGATCTGAACGAGCGCGGCGAGTTGGTGCCGAAGTCGCTCGTGGAGGCCAATCGCTGGTATGAGCGCGCGGCGCAGGGCGGGCATGTGCAGGCGCAGATGGCGCTGGCCACCAACTACTTCACCGGGCGGGGCGTGGCGCGCGACTACGGCAAGGCGTTCACCTGGTACAGCCGGGCGGCCACAGCCGGCGACGGTGGCGCGCAGTACATCGTCGGCAGCTATTACGAGCGGGGCGAGCCCGGCGTGGTGGACAAGGACATCGAGCAGGCCAAGATCTGGTACGCCCGCGCGGCGGCAGGCGGGGACCCCGGCGCGCTGGCCAAGCTGCGGTCGCTGCTGGAGGAAGGCCTGCGCGCCAAGAGTGGCGGGTCGATGTGAAGCGCCGCGCGCGCCACTTCGTCGGGGCCACGGCGCGGTCTGCCGATAGGGCTCGGTACAAGTCTTGCTTGCTGCATTCCATCCGGCCGATGCCCATCTGGACGATTCACTGACGCATTACTGACGATTCACCGCACCCCTGGGAGGTTGTAGTGGCTACGCACGTTGCGCTGAACCATGTCACGCATTACCGCTACGACCGCCCGGTGAATCTGTCACCGCAAGTCGTGCGGCTGCGCCCCGCGCCGCATTGCCGGACCCCGATCCTGTCCTATTCCCTGCGCATCGAGCCCGCGCAGCACTTCGTGAACTGGCAGCAGGACCCGTTCTCCAACTACCTCGCCCGCCTGGTCATCCCCGAGAAGACCACCAGCTTCAAGGTCACGGTGGACCTTGTGGCGGAAATGGCCGTCTACAACCCGTTCGATTTCTTCCTGGAGCCATCGGCCGAGACATTCCCGTTCGACTACGACGCCAGCCTCGGGCACGACCTCGCCCCCTATCTGGTGCGCGGCGAGCTGACCCCCCGCCTGGCGGCCTTCGTGGCCAGCATCGACCGGACGCCCACCGCCACGCTGGACTTCCTGGTGGCCCTGAACCAGCGCCTCCAGCACGACATCCGCTACCTGATCCGCATGGAGCCGGGCGTGCAGACGCCTGAGACCACGCTGGAGAACGCCTCCGGCTCGTGCCGGGACACCGGCTGGCTATTGGTGCAGACGCTGCGCCATCTTGGGCTGGCGGCGCGTTTCGTATCGGGTTACCTGCTGCAGCTGACGCCCGACGTGAAGGCCGTCGATGGCCCGGTAGGCGCCGAGACCGATTTCACCGACCTCCATGCCTGGTGCGAGGTCTACCTGCCCGGCGCCGGCTGGATCGGGCTGGACCCCACCTCCGGGCTGCTGGCCGGGGAGGGCCACATCCCGCTAGCCTGCACGCCGGAGCCCAGCGGCGCCTCGCCGGTGAGCGGGGCGGTGGACGAGTGCGAGGTCTCCTTCGAACACCATATGTCGATCACGCGCATCTATGAGTCCCCGCGCGTGACCAAGCCCTATACCGAGGCGCAATGGATGGCCGTCGATGCGGCCGGCGCAGCCGTCGACCGGACGCTGGAGCAGATGGACGTGCGCCTGACGATGGGCGGGGAGCCCACCTTCGTCGCTGCGCGCGACCGCGAGGGCGCCGAATGGAACACCGACGCGCTCGGCCCCACCAAGCGCGGGCTGGCCACCGAACTGGTGCAGAAGCTGCGCGCGCAATATGGCGAGGGTGGCTTCCTGCACTTCGGCCAAGGCAAGTGGTATCCGGGCGAGCAGTTGCCGCGCTGGGCGCTGTCGATTTGCTGGCGTGCCGATGGCGTGCCGTGCTGGGAGAACCCGGCGCTGTTCGCCGATGAGCGCGAGCCGGACGCCTACACTGACGCCGACGCCCGGCGCTTCATGGAAACCCTGACCGCCCGGCTCGGCCTGGCGTCGCATTTCATCCTGCCCGGCTACGAGGACGTCTGGTACTACCTGTGGCGCGAGCGCAGCCTGCCGGTCAACGTCGATCCGCACGAGGCGCGGCTGGAAGACGCCATGGAGCGCGCCCGCCTGCGCCGGGTGTTCGAAGGCGGCCTGTCGCGCGTCACCGGCTACGTGCTGCCGCTGGCCCGCGCCACGCAGGAGCCGCCGTCGCGCAATGACGCCGCATGGATTACCGGCCCGTGGTTCCTGCGCGATGACCGCATGTATCTGCTGCCCGGCGATTCGCCGATGGGTTACCGGCTGCCGCTCGACGCCCTGCCGTGGGTGTCCGAGGCCGACTACCCGTGGCAGTTCGATCAGGACCCCTTCGCCCCGCGCGCCCCGCTGCCGGCCACTACACCGCTGCGCAGCCAGTTGCCGGCGCCGGCCGGCGGGCTGTCGCTCGAACCGACCGGGCTGGGTCCGGCCGCCATGGCGGTTCGGCCCGCCCAGGCGCGCGGCGAGGCCGTCGCCCCGGCACCGTCCGGGCCCGCAACACCAGCGGAGCCAGCACCCGCACCGGTCGCCACGGCCGACGCAGCGGGCCTGGCCCCGGCCTTCACCCGCCCGCCCGCGCTTGGCGAGTCGGCGGCGGACATCATCCGTACCGCGCTCTGCGTGGAAGTGCGCCATCCCAGCCGCGCGGCCGGCCCGGCCGTCGAGTTGAAGGCGATGGGCGACAAGCGCGGCATCCTCTATGTCTTCATGCCGCCGCTGACCGTGCTCGAGGACTACCTCGCGCTGGTGGCCGAGGTGGAAGCCACGGCGGCCGAACTCGGCATGAAGATCGTGATGGAAGGCTACCCGCCGCCGCGCGATCCGCGCCTGAAGCTGCTCCAGGTCACCCCGGACCCGGGCGTGATCGAGGTCAACATCCATCCGGCCAGCAACTGGGCGGAACTGGTGGATCACACCGAGTTCCTCTACCAGGCCGCGCACGAGACGCACCTTTCCACCGACAAGTTCATGCTCGATGGGCGCCACACCGGCACGGGCGGCGGCAACCACTTCGTGCTCGGCGGTGCCACGCCGGCGGACAGCCCCTTCCTGCGCCGGCCTGACGTGCTGGCCAGCCTGATCGCCTACTGGCACAACCATCCCGCGCTGTCCTACCTGTTCTCGGGCCTGTTCATCGGCCCGACCAGCCAGGCGCCGCGCGTGGACGAGGCCCGTAACGACCAGCTCTACGAACTGGAGATCGCCTTCGCGGAACTGCGTCGGCAGGTGGCGCTGCACGAAGGCGCCGGCGATGGCCACACCCCGCCATGGCTGATCGACCGGGCACTGCGCAACCTGCTTGCTGATGTGACGGGTAATACGCATCGATCCGAGTTCTGCATCGACAAGCTCTATTCCCCCGATGGCGCCACGGGCCGGCTCGGCCTGCTGGAGCTGCGCGCCTTCGAAATGCCGCCGCACGCACGCATGAGCCTGGTGCAGCAACTGCTGCTGCGGGCGATGGTCGCCCGTTTCTGGCGCACGCCCTATACCGCGCGGCTCACGCGCTGGGGCACGGCGCTGCACGACCGCTTCATGCTCGGCACCTTCGTGCAGATGGATCTGGAGGACGTGCTGGCGGAGATGCGCAGCGCCGGCTTCGTGTTCGAGTCCGCGTGGTTTGCGCCGCACTTCGAGTTCCGCTTCCCGCGCGTGGGCGAGGTGGAGGCCGAGGCGGCCGGGCTCTCGCTGCAACTGCGCGCGGCGCTGGAGCCGTGGCACGTGATGGGCGAGGAGGGCGCGGCGGGCGGCACGGTGCGCTATGTCGATTCGTCGGTGGAGCGGCTGGAGGTGCGCGTGCTCGGCATGAACGAGACCCGCCATGTGGTGACGGTGAACGGCCGGACCATCCCGCTCCAGCCCACCGGGCGCGCCGGCGAGTACGTGGCAGGCGTGCGCTACCGCGCCTGGGCGCCGCCGTCGTCGCTGCATCCGACCATCGGCTCCCATGCCCCGCTGACCTTCGACGTGGTGGATACGTGGATGGATCGCAGCGTAGGGGGATGTCAGTATCATGTTTCCCACCCCGGCGGCCGTAATTACCAGACATTCCCGGTGAACGCCTACGAGGCCGAAAGCCGGCGGCTGGCCCGTTTCTTCACCATCGGCCATACGCCGGGGCGGTCCGTGGCGCCGCCGGTGGAACGCAGCCTCGAATTTCCCTTTACGCTCGATTTGCGGCAGATCTAGCCCGACACCCTCCCCCGGAGACCCCTCCCCGTGCCCTTGCAGTCGTCGCTTCCCCTCGACGGATCGGACAGCCCGGCTGCCATGGCGAGCCGGCTGGCCCTGCCCGTGCCGTCCGGCCATCTGGACGAGCTGCGCCTGCCGGACGGCACGCTGCGCGCGCCCTGGGCGCGCTTCTTCTCGGAACTGGGCGAGCAGGGCGACCTGGGCAACCTGAGCCCGGACGCGCTGGCGGCGCGCGCGGCGGCAGTGGCGCGCCAGATCCGCGACAACGGCGTGACCTATAACGTCTATGCCGACCAGGGCGGCGGCGCGCGGGCGTGGCAACTCGAATTGCTGCCGTTCCTGATCGCCGAGGAGGACTGGGCCGTGATCGAGGCCGGCGCAGCCCAGCGCGCCACGCTCGCCAACGCCATCATGGCCGACATCTACGGCCCCCAGACACTGCTCACGCGCGGCCTGCTGCCGCCGGGGCTGGTCTACGGCCATCCCGGCTACATGCGGCCCCTCAAGGGCTACCAGCCGCCCGGCGGCAGCTTCCTCCAGACCATGGCGATCGACCTCGTCCATACCGACGATGGCTGGACCGTCATCGCCCATCGCACGGAAACCCCGTCGGGCATGGGCTACGCGCTGGAGAACCGGCTGATCATCTCGGGCCAGTTCGCCGATGCCTTCCGCGAGATGCGCGTGCGGCGCCTGCCGCCGGCCTTCGCCCAGCTGATCTCCACGCTGGCCCACGCGCCGCTGGTGGCGGGGGCGGATGAAGGCACGTCGCTGCCGTCGAGCGGCGGGCTGCACATCGTGCTGCTGTCGCCGGGGCCGTTCAACGAGACCTACTTCGAGCACACCTTCCTGGCGCGCTACCTCGGCATCACGCTGGTGGAAGGCAAGGACCTGACCGTGCGCAACGACATGGTCTACCTGAAGACGTTCGGCGGGCTGGAGCGCGTGGACGTGATCCTGCGCCGGCTGGACGACGTGTTCTGCGACCCGCTGGAGCTGCGCAGCGACTCCACCATCGGCGTGCCGGGGCTGCTGGAGGCGATGCGGGCGGGCAACGTGATGGTGTCGAACGTGCCGGGCGCGGGTTTCCTGGAGTCGCCGGCGATCCACGGCTTCCTGCCGGGCATCGCCCGCGCGTTGCTCGGGGAGACGCTGATCCTGCCTGCGGTGTCGAGCTGGTGGTGCGGCGAGGCCGCCGCGCAGGACGAGGCCATGTCGACGCTGACCGAGGCCTTCGTCATGCCGACCTATCCGCGCGTGCCGGGCGAGCCGCGCCTGGGCATGGAGCGCGGGCTGCAGCCGCTGGAAGACTGGCGCGCGCGCATCGCCGAGACGCCGGACCGCTACACGCTGCAGGCGCCGCTGCCGCTTTCGCACACGCCGTGCTGGGAGCCGGACGGGCGCGGTGGCGGGCGGATTGGCTCGCGGGCGTCCATGCTGCGCGTGTTCGCCATCGCCGATGGCAACGGCGGCTGGCAGGTCATGCCGGGCGGATTCATGCGACTGGCGCCGCCCCGGCTGGAGGCGGTGTCGATGCAGCTGGGCGGCACCAGCGCCGACACCTGGGTGCTCTCCAGCCAGACCTCGGGCGCCGTGCCACTGGCCGCGCGCAGCGGGCTGGCGGGGGCGCCCGCCTCGCGCCCGCTGGCCGTCTCCAGCCGCGCCGCCGAGAACCTGTACTGGGCCGGCCGCTACGCGGAGCGCGCCGAGAACACCGTGCGCCTGTGCCGGCAGATCCTCGGATCGATCGAATCGAACGATGAAACCGACGACGGCACGCTGAACATGATCAGCCAATTGGCGCAGTGGTTCGGCCTGGTGCCGGCCCAGACGCCGTCGCCGCAGGCGTCGCTGCGGGTGTTCGAGCGCAGCCTGGTGTCCGCGCTGGCCGATGCCAGCGGGAGCGCCGGCGTGGTGCAGACGCTGGCCAGTCACGCCCGCGCCGCCAACGAGATCCGCAACCGGCTCTCGAACGACCACTGGCGCACCATCCTGGCCGCCCGCAACGACTTCCATGACGCGATGGCCGCCGCCGCGTGCCCGGCCGGCTCGGCCAGCGGCGAGGGCTCGTACGACCGCTCCCGGGTGCTGGTCGCGCTGGAGCAACTGTCGATGCAGCTCGGGGCGATCAGCGGCGCGCAGGGCGACCGCATGTCGCGCGACGAAGCGTGGCGGCTGGTGTTCATCGGCCGTCATATCGAGCGCGTGTCCACGCTGGCGCTGTTCCTGGAGGTGGCCGAGCGCAGTGGCGCGCTGCGCTCGCGCAGTGGCTTCGACCTGCTGCTGCACCTGTTCGACAGCACGCTGACCTACCGCTCGCTGTTCCCGGGCCGGACCGACGTGCCGGCGCTGGTGGACCTGCTCGTGCTGGACGCCACCAACCCGCGCGGCCTCTACGGCGTGCTGGACCGCCTGCGCGAGAAGCTGGTGCAGTTGCCGACCGGCGCCACGGGCCAGGCCCGCGTACCGCTGGCGGAACTGCTGCCGCCGGCCAGCGCGCTGCCGTCGCGCACGGTGCTGTGCGCCACCGATGACGAGGGCCGCCATGCCACGCTGGCCGCGCTGTGCGACCAGCTCGGCGCGCGCATGGCCAAGCTGTCCGATGAAATCGGCGGCCGGTACTTCAGCCATGCCGGCGTGGCGCCGGAAACGGACCTGCCATGAGCGTGCATCCCGTGCCCGCCGCCAAGCCGCCGGCCACCCCGGCGCCGACGCCGGAGGCCGACGCCCCGTCCACCCTGAGCGTGCACCACGTCACCACCTACCAATACGCCTGGCCCGTGGAGCACGCGCAGCAGCGCGCCGTGGTCACGCCGCCGTCCTACCCGTGGCAGGCCGTGAGCGCGCACTGCACCGACATCGATCCGCAGCCCTCGCACCATCACGTGCGCACCGATGCCTTCGGCAACAACGTGCTTCATTTCATGCTCGACGTGCCGCACGAGACCATGCGGCTGACCACGGCCAGCACGGTCACGCTGACGCCGCGCTGGGCCACGCTCGACCCGGCCCGCAGCCCGCCGTGGGAGAAGGCCGCGCAACGGCTGCGCTACCGCGCCGGCCAGCCGTTCGATCCCGAGGCCGAGTTCGTCTTCGCCTCGCCCAATGTGGCGCTGCACGCGGACCTGCGCGACTACGCCCGGCGCAGCTTTACGCCCGGGGTGAGCGTGGTGGCTGGCGCCATCGACCTGATGCACCGCATCCACGCCGATTTCGAGTATCACGCCGAGATCACCGAGGTCCACACGCCCGCGCTGGAGGCCTTCGCGCTGCGCAGCGGCGTGTGCCAGGACTTCGCCCAGGTGATGATCGGCTGCCTGCGCTCGCTCGGGCTGCCCGGGCGCTATGTCAGCGGCTATCTCCGCACCGACCCGCCGCCGGGCGAGCCGCGCCTGCTGGGCGCCGATGCCTCGCACGCCTGGGCCGGCGTCTGGTGCCCCGGGAACGGCTGGGTCGATCTCGACCCGACCAACGCCATGCTGGCCGACACCCGCCACGTCACCCTGGCCATCGCGCGCGACTACAGCGACGTGCCCCTGCTGCACGGCGTCATCGTGGGCGGGGGCGAGCACACGGTGGAGGTGGAGGTGAGCGTGGTGCCGGTGGAGTGATCGGCGGCGCCCGCGCATCATCTATCCGGGGATCCATGTACTTCAGGAGAGGGACCGCGGAACATGGTGGCGTCCTGGACGTTGTGGCGCCATGATGCGCGCCGTCCACCAACGGCACCTTTCGGAGAACTGCAATGACCCATCGCACCGCGATCGAAGCAAGGCGAAATCTTCCGGGGAGGGCCTTGCAGGGTGAGTATGTCACCCAGCAACAATTCAATGCGCTACGGAAACGGGTTGACGCCATTGCGCTGACAGACGACGGCATTATGTATTTCACAGTCAACAGCACCGGCGCGGATAGTCAGGCCAATGGCAGCGAGTCGGTGGCGATTGCCAGCGGTGCCTCCGCAAATTCCGAAGAATCTGTTGCAGTCGGCTACCTGGCTACCGGATCTGGCCAGGGCTCGGTGTGTGTGGGGGCGTATTCCTCAGCCAGCGAAACGTGCAGCACCTCCATAGGCTTTGACACGCTCGCTCAGGCTTATGGAGCGGTTGCGATCGGGTCTGCCGCGATAGTGGACCCCGTTGCTAACAAGGGGATCAGTATCGGCAACACAGCCATCGTTGCCGGTGATTCAGCATTGGCCATCGGCGCGAGTGCCACGGCGAGCGGCGAGCAGAGTGTGGCGATAGGCGCTGGTTCCACGACCGATCGCGCGCAGACGGTGTCCGTAGGCAATGACAGCGCGCTCCGCTTCATCGCCCGTGTTGCGGCGGGGCAGGAGGATGATGATGTCGCCACAATCGGCCAGTTGAAGGAGGCTGGCCTGCCCGTGAATGCGCGCGGCGAAGTGGAGCGTGCGCTGGTGCTGTACGACGACAGGAACAAGACGAGGCTGACGCTGCCGTTGGTAAGAGTGTCGGGATTGCGTCCCGCTGAACTGAGCGCGCAGAGCACAGAAGCGGTAACGGGCAGCCAGCTCTTCAAGGCAAATCAGCGGCTGGTCGAACTCGAGGCGCGCCTCGCGGCGCTGGAGCGTGCGGTGCGCGACAGGTAGTCGTGCAGGAATGGCCCCGGGTGGCTTGAGCACATGGTGCGGTCACACGGCATTCTTACTCAGGATGGGGCGCTGTCCGTCGCGGCAGCTGATGGAGAACGCAATGAGCAATCAGACTGATGTCCAGGCTAGGGCCAACGCCTCGGACAGGGACCGCCCGGGCCAGTATGTCACCCTGCAGCAGTTCCATGCGCTACGGGAACGGGTTGACGCCATTGCGCTGCAAGACGACGGTATTACGTATTTTGCAGTCAACAGCACCGGTCCGGACAGTCAGGCCAATGGCATAGAGTCGGTGGCGATTGCCAGTCACGCCGAGGTGGATTCCGAGGAATGCGTCGCTGTCGGCCACGCGGCGGGAACAATCGGCGCGGACTATCCGGGCTCGGTGTATGTGGGTGCGTATGCCCAGGGATATGCCATATGCACCACTGCCATCGGCTATTACGCCTATACCAACGCTTATGGAGCGGTTGCGGCCGGGTGTCTGGCGACGGTGAGCGCCAGTGGTAACAAGGGGATTGCTATCGGCGATCTGGCCCTCGTTGACAGTGATTCAGCAGTGGCCATCGGCGCGAAGGCGACCGTGAATGGCGCCCAGAGTGTGGTGCTGGGTTGCGCTTCCACGACCGATCGCGCGCAGACAGTATCTGTCGGCAATGACAGCACCCGTCGCTTCATCGCACGTGTTGCGGCGGGGCAGGAGGATGATGATGCCGCCACGGTCGGCCAGTTAAAGGAGGCGGGCCTGTCCGTGAATGCGCGCGGGGAAGTGGAGAGCGCGCTGGTGCTCTACGACGACAGGAGCAAGACCCGGCTTACGCTGCAATCGGTAAAAGTTGCGGGGTTGCGACCCGCTGTGCAGAGCCTGCAGAGCACGGATGCGGTGGCAGGCAGCCAGCTCTTCAAGGCAAACCAGCAGCTGGTTGAACTCGAGGCGCGCCTCGCGGTGCTGGAGCGTGCGGTGCGCCACAGGTAGTACGGGGGCGAGCACACGGTGGAGGTGGAGGTGAGCGTGGTGCCGATGGATTAGGCTGGGTTTGTCCGATCCATGGTTTTCCGAAGTACGGCGTGAAAACATGGCCTCGCTGGCCAACGTCAACTTCAGGAGACCTTCGATGAGCAACGCCCAGACGGATATCGCAAGCAATCAGTACCTGACCCGGGAACAGTTCCAGGCACTGAGCGCAGTCGGAAAGAACGACAAGAACGCCAAGTACTTCCACGCCAACAGCAAGGGTCCCGATAGCGAGGCCAGTGGCCAGGAAGCCGTGGCCATCGGACCCTCCGCCGTGGCGGCGGGCTCGGGGAGCGTTGTGGTGGGCGAGGGCGCCGTGTTCGGCGCCGCGGGCCGGGGCGTGGTCATCGGCTCCCAGGCGCAGGTCGGGGCGGACTCGCCCGGCGACGGCGTGGTGGTACTGGGCAGCGACGCCACGGCATGGGGCGACAAGGCCGTGGCGATCGGCGGCAACGCCAATGCGGGCTACACGGACAACATCGCCATCGGCGGCGATGCCCAGGCCACCGCCGCCTCCGCCGCCGTGGCGGTGGGCGCCGATGCCTTCGCGGGGGGCGACCAGAGCGTGTCCGTCGGCTCCGCCGCCAGCGCCCAAAGCCAGGCGGCCGTGGCGATCGGAGCCAGCGCGAACGTGTACGGCTACGGCACCATCGGCATCGGGCGCGGCGCCATCGCCAACAACCACCACGCCACCGCCATCGGCGAGTATGCGGAGGTGAGCGCCTACGGCAGCGTGGCGCTCGGCGCGTCTTCCGTCTGCGACCGCGAATACGCGGTGTCCGTCGGCACGGCGGACAATGGCCGCTACATCACCCATGTGTTACCGGGCGAGCAGGACGACGACGCCGTGACCGTCGCGCAACTCAAGGACGCGGCCCTGCAGGTCAACCCGAAAGTGGCCCGGCGCCTGGGCAACCTCGAGGCCCGCATCGCAACGCTGCGCCAGCTCGAAGCGCGCATCGCGGCGCTGGAGCGGGCGGCGGGGCGTTCGTAGTCGGGGGGCGGGCGGCCTTTGGATCCATGTACTTCTGGAGATCGGGTAGCGACCATGGCGACGGCACGGGCCGTGTATGCGCCCTTGCCGTGGTTCTGATCAACCCGATTCCAGGAGCCCTTCATGGCAATTCCTCAGACTGAGCCCGAAGCAGGGAACCATCCATCGTCCGCCAACGGCAATCGTGGCGGTGGCGGTGGCGGTGGCGGTGGCGGTGGCGGCGGCGGCGGTGCGCCCTACCTGGCCTATGACGACAAGAGCAAGAGCCGCGCTACGCTGCCATCGACATTGGTCACAGGACTCCGGCCCGGCGAGGTGAGCCAGGGCAGCAGCGACGCCATCACGGGCAGCCAGCTGGCCGACACGGAGGCCGACGTCGCTGGCAATGCGCAGGACATCGCCGCGCTGTCGCAGACGGTGGATGACCTCGCCTCGGGCAAGACCGGCCTCAAGTATGTGCAGGTGAACGCCAGCGGGACGGCCGCCTCGGCACCCGGCAGCAACGCCATCGCCATCGGCGCGGATACCGTCGCCACCGGGGTCGGCAGTGTCGTGCTGGGCCAAGGGGCGACGGTCAGCGAGTCGGGGCCCGGCGTGGCCATTGGCCTGAATGCCCGTGCCGATGTCGCCGCGCGGGACCCCGTGGACGCCGGCTCGGTCGCACTGGGCTGCGATACCTATGCCTATGGCAGCCGCTCGGTCGCGATCGGCGAAAAAGCGCAGGCCGCCTACGCGTGGAGCGTCGCCATCGGCGGCAATGCCGTGGCGTCCGGCGCGGACAGCTTCCAGGTGGGCGGCACCACGGCGGTGGGGATGGCCGCGGTGGCATCCGGTCACAAAAGCGTGGCGCTGGGCCAGCGATCGGAAGCCTCCGGCGCGACGGCGATCGCCGTGGGGCCGATGGCGCAGGCCACCAATACCGGCGCGGTCGCCGTGGGCACCGACGCCGTCGCCAGCACCGAGTTCGCGGTGGCGCTCGGGCACGGCAGCCGCGCGGCGGCAGCGCACGGCGTGGCGCTCGGCACGGCCTCGTACTGCGACCGCGACCTGACGGTCTCGGTCGGCACCGACACCCTGCAGCGCCAGATCATCAACGTCGCGCCGGGCACCGCGCCGACCGACGCGGCCACCGTGGGGCAACTGAGCGCGCCCATCGCCCAGATGCGGGAAGCCCTCGCCTCGCGCGAGCGCCGCCTGCACGACCTCGAGGCGCGCATCGTGGCGCTGGAGCGGGCGCTGCGGGGCGCTTAGGGGTGCTTAGGGGTGCTTAGGGGTGCTTAGGGGTGCTCAGGGGCGCCCAACAAAAAAGCCGGCCGCTTGCGCGGACCGGCTTCTTTCGCCAGATGGCTCGGATGACGCCGAGGGCGGGTCAGCCGAGCTTTTTCTTGAGCAGTTCGTTGACCTGGGCCGGGTTGGCCTTGCCCTTGGTGGCCTTCATGGCCTGGCCAACCAGTGCGTTGAACGCCTTTTCCTTGCCGGCGCGGAACTCTTCGACCGACTTGGCGTTGGCGGCCAGCACGTCGTCGATGATCTTCTCGAGTTCGCCGGTATCGGACATCTGCTTGAGACCCTTGGCGGCGATGATCGCGTCGGCGTCGCCGCCGGACTCGCCGGCCCACATCGCCGGGAAGACGTCCTTCTTGGCTGTGTTGTTGGACACCGTGCCGTCGGCGATGCGCGCCAGCAGCCTGGCCAGTTGCGCCGGGCGCACCGGGGCGTCGTCGATGGCCATGCCTTCGCGGTTCAGTTGCGACGCCACGTCGCCCATCAGCCAGTTGGCCGCCGGCTTGGCGCTGGCCACGCCGGCTTCGGTCACCACAGCCTCGAAGTACGCGGCGAGGGACTTGGTGGCCGTGAGCGTGCTCGCATCGTAGGCCGAGAGGCCGTATTGCGAGACGAAGCGCGCCTGCATCGCCGCCGGCAGCTCGGGCAGGCCGGCGCGCACGCGCTCGACCCACTCGCTGTCGATCTCGAGCGGCATCAGGTCCGGATCGGGGAAGTAGCGGTAGTCGTGCGCGTCTTCCTTGGTGCGCATCGCGCGCGTCTCGCCGGTGTCCGGGTCGAACAGCACGGTGGCCTGGACGATCTTGCGGCCGTCCTCGATCTCGTTGATCTGCCACTGCACTTCGTAGTCGATCGCCTGCTGCAGGAAGCGGAACGAGTTCAGGTTCTTGATTTCGCGGCGGGTGCCGAATTCCTTCTGGCCGACTGGGCGCACCGAGACGTTGGCGTCGCACCGGAAGCTGCCTTCCTGCATGTTGCCGTCGCAGATGCCGAGCCACACCACGAGCGAGTGCAATGCCTTGGCATAGGCCACGGCCTCGGCCGAGCTGCGCATGTCTGGCTCCGTCACGATCTCCAGCAGCGGCGTGCCGGCGCGGTTCAGGTCGATGCCGGTCATGTTGGCGAAGTCCTCGTGCAGCGACTTGCCCGCATCCTCCTCAAGGTGGGCGCGGGTCAGGTTCACGGTCTTCTCGTAGACGCCCTGCCGTCCTTCCACCTGGATCGTGATGGTGCCGCCCTGCACGACCGGGATCTCGTACTGGCTGATCTGGTAACCCTTCGGCAGGTCAGGGTAGAAGTAGTTCTTGCGCGCGAAGATGCTGCGCGGCGCGATATGGGCGCCGATGGACAGCCCGAACTCGATGGCGCGCTCGACGGCGCCCTTGTTCAGCACGGGCAGCACGCCCGGCAGCGCCAGATCCACGGGCGAGGCCTGCGTGTTGGGTTCGGCCCCGAACGCGGTGGAGGTGCCGGAAAAAATCTTCGAGGCGGTGGAGAGCTGCGTATGCGTCTCCAGGCCGATCACCACTTCCCATTGCATGGCGGTATTCCTGGTTTAAGTCTTCTGTTCTGTTCTATATCAGGCCGGACCCGGCGTTTTTCAGGGCGCGGGGTTCAACAGCCACGAATCGAGTTGGGCGAGCGCGGCCACACGCGCCAGGGCGTCGCCGCCGCTGGCGGTATCGCCGCCCGGGGTGCGCCGGGAGGCGTCGCGCCGGCCGTGCAGCTCGCTGGTGCCGTCGAAGCCATGATAGGCGCCCGGGTAGATCTCCAGCCGGAAGCGCGCATCGGGCTGGCGGGCCAGCACCGCGTTCTGGAGCATCGCGCAGCGCGTGGCCGGGGTCCAGTCGTCCGCGCCGCCAATCATCATCAGCACCGGCGCGCGCAGCTTGAAATTGTGCTGCCGCACCACGCGCTTGCAGGCCGGGTAGAAGGCCACGGCGCGCTCCACGGCAGGCGTGCCGGCCGGCCACGGGCGGCTGGCGTCGATGGCGGCCAGCACCGCCTGCGCGCCGTTCGACCAGCCCAGCAGCACGATGCGGCGCGGGTCGACGCCGGGCTGGCGGGCCACCCAGCGCAGCGCGGCCAGGGCGTCGGCGCGGCGCGTCTTGTCGTCGATGCCGCGCGCGTCCGGCGTGTCGCCGCAGCCGCTGGTGATGCGGCCGCGCGGGCCGAAGCTGTCCGGCATCAGCACGGCGTAGCCGCGCTCGGTCAGCCAGTGGGCGTACTCGCGGTAGCGGGCCTGCAGGGCGCCGGCCGGGTCGAGGATTTCGTCGATGGAGCCGGTGCGCCGTGCCACGCGATGCGTGTCTTCAAGCCCACCGCAGCCGTGCAGCGCCACGACCACCGGCAGCGGCTGCGACCTTGGCTGGCCGCTGTCGCGGGGCAGGAACCAGTAGGCGGGGAGCGTCGGCATGCCGGCATCGCCCGCCAGCCGTACGCGCTGGACGATGGGCGCCGGGGCGGCCGACGTGGAGGTGGCTGCCGAGGCCGCCACAGAAGCCGCCACAGCAGGCGCACTGGAGGCCGAAATCGGCGCTTGCGGCGCCGAGACCGTGCTCCAGGCCGGCACCGCCGCCACCGTCATCATCGCAAAACCCGCGCGCAGCCAGCGCCGCGCCCGAGGCATAACGCCGGGCAGAACCCCGGCGGCGAAGGATGAGAGTGGGCGGCGTGGCGGCATGATAGTTACGTTATCGCGTGCGGGCGCAGGCGCCCGAGTCCGGCTCGAACATCACCGGCCACGCTTCTTCATAGATGCCGGGCGTGCAGTGCGACTGGCAGCTTGCGTGCGCCAGCGTCACGCGGCGCGGGTCCTGCCAGACCATCAGCTTGCAGGCGCTGCCATCGTTGGCGCGCAGCTCGATATGTGGCGTTTTGCGCACCTGTCGGAAGTCGGCCAGATTGAAGCTGCACGAGCCGCGCTTGCCGACCCACAGCTTCCACTGCAACTGCTGCACGGCGTTGTCCACCACGCGTAGCTGGGCGTCCTCGCGGAAACCGTCTTCCTCGGTGCGGCGGCAGTCGCCGTTCAGGTCGATGTCCCGCGCGGCGATGGGCGTGGAGCGCCCGCCGAAGGGCAGCGAGCAGCCGGCCAGCACCACGGCGAGGGCCATCGCGACAAAGAGGCGTAGCAGGCGCTTGTCGTGCATCGTCATCAGGCCGGGCGGCGCAGGTGCCAGTCGGTGGCCTGCTGGAACGCATGGGCCACCTGCAGCAGGCGCGCTTCGTCGAAATAGTTGCCGATGAGCTGCAGGCCGACGGGCATATTGTCCTGACCGGTGCCGCACGGCACGCTCATGCCGGGCAGGCCGGCGAGGCTGGTGGAGAGCGTGAAGATGTCGGCCAGGTACATCTGCACCGGGTCGGCGGTCTTCTCGCCGAGCTTCCAGGCCACCGTGGGCGCCACCGGGCCCATGATCACGTCGCACTGGCTGAAGGCGCGCTGGAAATCGTCGGCGATGATGCGGCGGATCTTCTGCGCCTGCAGGTAATAGGCGTCGTAATAACCGTGCGACAGCACGTAGGTGCCCACCATGATGCGGCGCTTGACCTCGGCGCCGAAGCCTTCGGCGCGGGACTTCTTGTACATGTCGAGCAGGTCGCTGTACTCGGCCGCGCGGTGGCCGTAGCGCACGCCGTCGAAGCGCGACAGGTTGCTCGACGCCTCGGCCGGTGCAATCACGTAGTACACCGGGATCGACAGCTCGGTCTTGGGCAGGGTCACGTCGACCAGCGTCGCGCCGAGCTTCTCGTACTCGGCCAGCGCGCCGCGCACGGCGGCTTCCACGTCGGCGGACAGGCCCGCGCCAAAGTACTCGCGCGGCAGGCCGATGCGCAGGCCGGCCAGCGGTTGGTCGGCGCTGGCGCCGGCGCGCGGCTGGCCCAGATGGCGCGTGAAGTCCTCGTCCACGCCGCCCTGGGCGGGCGTGAGGCTGGTGGAATCCTTCGGATCGAAACCGGCCATGGCGTTGAGCAGCAGCGCGCAGTCCTCGGCCGAGCGCGCCATCGGGCCGCCCTGGTCGAGCGACGAAGCGAACGCGATCATGCCGTAGCGCGAGACGCGGCCGTAGGTCGGCTTGATGCCAGTGATGCCCGAGAACGACGCCGGCTGGCGGATCGAGCCGCCGGTGTCGGTGCCGGTGGCGGCCGGGGCCAGCCCTGCGGCCACCGCGGCGGCGGAACCGCCCGAGGAGCCGCCCGGCACGCGCTGCTTGTCCCACGGGTTGCGCACGATGCCGAAATACGAGTTCTCGTTCGACGAACCCATCGCGAATTCGTCCATGTTGGTCTTGCCCAGCGTGACCATGCCGGCGGCGGCGAGGCGCTCCACCACGGTGGCGTCGAACGGGCTCTGGTAGCCGGCCAGCATCTTCGAGCCGGCCGTGGAGGCCCAGCCGCGCGTCACGAAGACGTCCTTGTGGGCGATGGGCACGCCGGTCAGCGGCGTGGCCTGGCCCTGGGCGCGGCGCGCATCGGCGGCACGGGCCTGCTCCAGGGTGAGGTCGGCGTTGATGTCGACGAAGGCGTTCAGGTCGCGCGCGGCCTCGATGCGGGCGAGGTAGTCGCGCGCGAGTTCCTCGGCGGAAACGGTGCGCGCCGCCAGGGCATCGGCGATCTGGCGCAGGGAAGTCACGGAATCAGCGGAAAAGGACATGTCGGTCTGGTGTCTGCGGTGGCGGTCAGGGGCGGCGGCGGCGGGCCGGGCGGGTGGGCCCGGGCGTCACTCGATGACCTTCGGCACCAGGTAGAGGCCGCGTTCGGTGGCCGGGGCCGGGCGCTGGTAGTCTTCGCGGCGGTCGGTCTCGGTCACGGCATCCTCGCGCAGGCGCTGGGCGATGTCGCGCACGGCGGAGAGCGGGTGCGCCAGCGGCTCGATGCCGGTGGTGTCCACCGCCTGCATCTGCTCCACCAGCGAGAAGAAGTTGTTCAGTTGGGCGAGCGTCTGCGCGGCCTCGGCATCGCTGGTTTCGATGCGGGCCAGGTGCGCGATGCGCTTGACGTCGGAGAGTGCGAGAGCCATGGCGTGATGCGGCGCGGGCGCCGGGTTCAGTCCATCGGACTGGGGATGTTGCGGTCGGGTGGCGGGCAGGACGCCCGGAGCGGGGTCCGGGGGCGCCCCCGGGATCGTTTCGTTACAAGTTTTTCCGGGCGCTGACGCCCCGAAACAGCGTGGATTATAAGGTATCATTACGCGCTGCAGGCCTCCCGCAACGCGGACTTCACATGGCGCGCCAAATGGCGGGTTCCAGGCAGGTCACGGGTCACGCCGGCGGCTGCGCCGGTGATGCCGTCGCCACTGCTGGCACGTACCATGAGTGCCGGGCAGGGCAGCCGCCCGGGGCATGCGGCGCGCGAGCGTCGCAGGACTGCAACAGAGCAGGAAACGATTGGCGAACGATAAAGGCACGGCCCGGCGGCGAGTCCGCGATTAACGGCTGGTTTTCATCGCAGTTTCACACTTCACAATCAGGTTCCTCCGATTAGGCTTCTGCCATCGTCAGGCGATTTTCCGACCTGTCCGGCGCATCTGGCGGCGAACTTTCGCGCAGAGTCTAATCAAAGGTTCCCGTAGGTCCGGCGTGCAGGTTGCGCCGGTTGCGGATCGCCGATGACCGGGCGGGCATGCGCCCCTCGCCGTCGGCACCGGGGCGTACCGGCTTGCCGGTACGGGCCGCAGCGCACCGGGGGAACCGTGAACCATCACCCTTGCAAACGTATACCTGGCCGGGCCGAAGACGGCGCCGGCCGTTTCGCATACTCGCGAACCAACAAAAGACAGGATTCCTGATGTTCGGATTTCTCCGCAGCTATTTCTCCAACGACCTGGCCATCGACCTGGGCACCGCCAACACCCTGATCTATATGCGCGACAAGGGCATCGTCCTGGACGAGCCGTCGGTCGTGGCCATCCGTCAGGAAGGCGGCCCCAACGCCAAGAAGACGATCCAGGCGGTCGGCAAGGAAGCCAAGCAGATGCTGGGCAAGGTGCCGGGCAATATCGAGGCCATCCGCCCGATGAAGGACGGCGTGATCGCCGACTTCACCGTGACCGAACAGATGCTCAAGCAGTTCATCAAGATGGTCCATGACTCTAAGCTGCTGCGCCCGAGCCCCCGGATCATCATCTGCGTGCCGTGCGGCTCCACCCAGGTGGAACGCCGTGCCATCCGCGAATCGGCGCTGGGCGCCGGCGCCAGTCAGGTGTACCTGATCGAGGAGCCGATGTCGGCCGCGATCGGCGCCGGGCTGCCGGTGTCGGAGCCGTCGGGCTCGATGGTGGTGGACATCGGCGGCGGTACCACCGAGGTGGGCATCATCTCGCTGGGCGGCATGGTCTACAAGGGTTCGGTGCGCGTGGGCGGTGACAAGTTCGACGAAGCCATCGTCAACTACATCCGCCGCAACTACGGCATGCTGATCGGCGAACAGACCGCCGAAGCCATCAAGAAGGAAATCGGCTCGGCATTCCCGGGGTCCGAAGTGCGCGAGATGGAAGTCAAGGGCCGCAACCTGTCCGAAGGCATTCCGCGTGCATTCACGGTCTCGTCGAACGAAATCCTCGAAGCCCTGACCGATCCGCTGAACCAGATCGTGTCCGCCGTGAAGATCGCCCTCGAGCAGACGCCCCCGGAACTGGGTGCCGACATCGCCGAGCGCGGCATGATGCTGACCGGTGGCGGCGCGCTGCTGCGCGACCTGGACCGCCTGCTGGCCGAGGAAACCGGCCTGCCGGTGCTGGTGGCCGAAGACCCGCTGACCTGCGTGGTGCGCGGCTCCGGCATGGCGCTCGAGCGCATGGACAAGCTCGGCAGCATCTTCTCGTACGAGTAAGAACAGGAACCGCAACGTGGCGACACGCGGCATGCCGGCCCCAGCAGGCTGCGCCGGCGCGTGCGCCACGAGATTTCCGCCCCTTCCCGCCGCCCCCGGCGGGATGACTTCGCCTGCGCACGGGTAAATGGATTACTCCCCACCGCCGCTCTTCAAGCAAGGCACGTCCGCCGTGGCGCGGCTGGTCATTTTCGTGACCATCGCGCTGACGCTGCTCGTGGTCGATGCCCGCTTCGACGCCATGCGCGTCGCGCGCCAGGTTGCCGCCACCGTGCTGATGCCGGTGGAACGCGCGGTCCTGGTGCCGCGCGATGCGCTGCGCGGCGTCTTTGACTATGCCCAGTCGTCCGTCACGCTGGCCAACGAGAACCGCGAGCTGCGCCGCAGCGCCGTGGAGCAGGCCAGCGCCGCCGTGCGCCAGGCCCAGCTCGAGGCCGAGAACAACCAGCTGCGCAAGCTGCTGAATCTGACCCAGCAATCGGCCACGCCGGTGGTGGCGGCGGAGATCCTCTATGACGCCCGCGACCCGTACAGCCAGCGCATCGTGATCGACCGGGGCAGCGTGCAGGGCCTGCGCGCCGGCTATCCGGTGATCGACGAACGCGGCGTGATCGGCCAGATCACGCGGGTCTCGCCGCTCCAGTCCGAAGTGACGCTGCTGACCGACAAGGATCAGGCGATTCCGGTCCAGGTGGTGCGTAACGGGCTGCGCAGCGTGGCCTTTGGCGGCTCGCGTGCCGGGCAGCTCGACCTGCGCTTCATGGCGGCCTCGGCCGATCTCCAGCAAGGAGACCTTCTCGTCACATCCGGCCTGGACGGGACCTATCCGCCCGGCCTGCCGGTGGCGAAGATCTCCCATATCGAACGCAAGGCCGATACCGCCTTCTCGCGCGTGTACTGCGAGCCGGTGGCTGGCGTGCGCTCGCACCGACAGTTGCTGGTGGTGCGTTACGAGTCCGGGCTGGGACCGCGTCCGCAGGACGAGGACAAGCCGCAGAAGGCCGAGCGCGGTGCGCGTTCGGCGGCGGCCCGCGCCGGTGCCGAGAAATCGGCAGAGAAAAACGGCGATAAACCCGCTGCCACGGAGCCCGCACGGTGACCAATCCCCAGTATCTGCTGCGCCCGGTCAACCCCGCGTTCATCGCGGTGACGTTCATCGTCGCCTTCCTGTTCAACCTGATGCCGTGGGGCACCACGCTCTGGATTCCGGACATGGTGGCGCTGGTGCTGGTGTTCTGGAACATCCACCAGCCGCGCAAGGTCGGCATGGGCGTGGCCTTCCTGCTCGGCCTGCTGATGGATGTGCACGATGCCCGCCTGCTGGGCGAGCACGCCATGGCCTACACGCTGCTGGCCTACTTCGCCATCACGATCCATCGCCGCGTGCTGTGGTTCTCGGTTTATACCCAGGCGCTGCACGTGCTGCCGCTGCTGTTTATCGTCCACGCCGTGCCGGTGGTGATCCGCCTGGCCATGGGCGCGCCCCTGCCGGGCTGGCAACTGCTGCTGGCGCCCTGCATCGAGGCGCTGCTGTGGCCGCTGGCCACCAGTGTGCTGTTGGCGCCACAGCGGCGTTCGCACGACGTCGACGAAACCCGACCGATTTAGCCGATCCAGCCTTCCCGGGTCGGATCTATCTATATAGAGCCACCCGGGCCACCGCCCACGCCGAACCCGCCGCCGCAGTACCGCCATGACCGAAATCCGCAACGTCGAACTGGAAATCGGCCGCTTCCGCATCCGCGTGGCGGCTGCCGCCCTGTTTACGGTGATCTGCTTCGGGCTGCTGTTCACCCGCTTCCTGTGGCTGCAGTGGTACAAGCACGACCAGTACTCGGCCAAGGCCGAGGACAACCGGATCTCGGTGGCGCCGATCGAGCCCAATCGCGGCATCATCATGGACCGCAACGGCGTGATCCTGGCGCGCAACTATTCGGCCTACACGCTGGAAATCACGCCGTCGAAGCTGACCGATACCCTCGACAACACGATTGAGTCGCTTTCGTCACTTGTCGATATCCAGCCGCGTGACCGTCGCCGCTTCAAGCGGCTGCTGGAGGAGTCGCGCAGCTTCGAAAGCCTGCCGATCCGCAGCCAGCTTTCCGACGAGGAAGTGGCCAAGTTCTCCGCCCAGCGCTTCCGTTTTCCCGGCGTGGATGTGCGCGCGCGGCTGTTCCGCCAGTACCCGCTCGGCGAATCGGCCAGCCACGTGATCGGCTACCTGGGGCGCATCTCGCAGCGCGACCAGGAGCGGATCGATGCGATGGACGAGGCCAACGACGCCGAGGGCGCCAAGTACGATCCGCGCAAGGACGCCGACAACTACAAGGGCACCAACTACATCGGCAAGATCGGCCTGGAGCAGAGCTACGAGGCCGAACTGCACGGGCTGACCGGCTTCGAGGAAGTGGAAGTGAGCGCGGGCGGGCGGCCGATCCGCACGCTGTCCACCTCGCCGGCCACGCCGGGCAACAACCTGATCCTGTCGCTGGACATCCGCCTCCAGCAACTGGCCGAGCAGCTGTTTGGCGACCGGCGCGGTGCGCTGGTGGCGATCGAGCCGGCCACGGGCGACATCCTGGCCTTCGTCTCCAAGCCGACCTACGACCCGAACCTGTTCGTGGAAGGCATCGACTCGAAGACCTGGGACGAACTCAACAGCTCGCCGGACAAGCCGCTGCTGAACCGCCCGCTGCGCGGCACCTATCCGCCCGGCTCCACCTACAAGCCGTTCATGGCGCTGGCGGCGCTGACCATCGGCAAGCGCACGGCCGCCTGGGGCATGCACGATCCGGGCTTCTTCACGCTGGGCAACCACACCTTCCGCGACGACAAGCCGGGCGGCCACGGCTGGGTGGACATGCAGGCGTCCATCGTGCAGTCCTGCGACACCTATTACTACGCGCTGGCGCGCGACATGGGCGTCAACGGCATCCACGACTTCATGAAGCCGCTCGGGTTCGGCCAGATCACGGGTATCGACATCGAGGGCGAAAGCCGCGGCATCCTGCCGTCCACCGAGTGGAAGCGCAAGGCGTACCGCAAGCCCGAGCAGCAGAAGTGGTATGACGGCGAGACCATCTCGCTGGGCATCGGGCAGGGCTACAACAGCTTCACGATCCTGCAACTGGCCAATGCGGTGTCGATCATCGTCAACAATGGCGCGGCGATGAAGCCCCACCTGGTGAAGGCGGTGGAGGATTCGGTCTCGCGCCAGCGGACGCTGACCGTGCCCAAGGAAAGCTATCGGATTCCGCTCAAGCAGGCCGATATCGACGTGATCAAGAAGGCCATGGTGGCCGTGACGCACTCGGGCACTGCCGCGCGCGTGTTCGCGGGCGCGGCCTACGAATCGGCCGGCAAGACCGGCACGGCGCAGACCTACACGCTGGCCAAGGGCGAGAAGTACAACCACCATGCCATCGACGAGCGAAAGCGCGACCACTCGCTCTATACCGCGTTCGCGCCGGCGGACAACCCGAAGATCGCGCTGGCGCTGATCGTCGAGAACGCCGGCTTCGGCGCGGCCGTGGCGGCGCCGATCGCGCGGAAGGTGATGGATTACTACCTGCTCGGCAAGTGGCCCGAGGAGTTGCAGGCCAACGCGCCGCCGCCGGCCGAGCGCGAGCGCGCGGGCGGCAAGCCGCCGGTGGACACGCCGAGCGTGTTCACCACCGGCCTGACGGCGAACGTGGCGACGGCCACGGTGATGGCCAATGCGCCGGTGAGCGCGGCCTCGGGCGCGGACGCCAGTGCTGCGGGGGCGAGTGCAGCCCTGGCGGGGGCTTCCGGCGCCACCGTGGCATCGGGCGCCGGCGCGCGCGGCGCGTCGGAATCGATCGCCGCCCAGCTTGACCCGGCCGCCATCGCGCCGGCCTCGGCCGTGGCCACGCTCGACGAACGGATGCTCCAGGCGCTTGGCCACAGCAAGCCGGCCGCGCCGGCTCCGGTGCCGGTCCCGGCACCCGCCGCGCGCCCCGCACCCGCCTCGGCGCCTGCGCCGGCCAAGCCACGCGTCCGGCCGGTCAGCACGACGGCACCCGCCCCCCGTAACAATGCTTCAGAGTAAAGGAGACGGGCACCATGGATAAACGCCGCGTCGTGTCCGTGATCCGGACGGCCCTCACGGGCTTCGACAAGCCGCTGGCCCTGATCGTCTTCCTGCTGTTCGCCACCGGTATCGTGGCGCTGTACTCGGCCGCCATCGACATGCCGGGCCGCGTGGAAGACCAGCTGCGCAACATCCTGCTCTCGTACGCAGTGATGATGGTGATTGCCTACATGCCGACCCAGCTGCTGATGCGGGTCGCCGTCCCCCTATATACAGTGGGCGTGGCGCTGCTGATTGCCGTGGCGATGTTCGGCCTGATCCGCAAGGGCGCGCGGCGCTGGCTCAACGTGGGCATGGTGATCCAGCCGTCCGAGATCATGAAGATCTCGATGCCGCTGATGCTGGCGTGGTACTTCCAGAAGCGCGAGGGCGTGGTCAAGTGGTTCGACTTTGTCGTGGCGCTGGTCATGCTCGGCATTCCGGTGGGGCTGATCGCCAAGCAGCCTGACCTTGGCACGGCGCTGCTGGTGCTGGCCGCCGGCCTCTATGTGATCTATTTCGCCGGGCTGACCTGGAAGATCATCCTGCCGCTGCTGGCCATCGGCGTGGTGGCGGTCACGCTGCTGATCTCCTATGAAAGCCAGATCTGCGCCCCGGGCGTGAACTGGCCGGTCCTGCACGACTACCAGCAGCACCGCGTCTGCACGCTGCTGGACCCCACCACCGACCCGCTCGGCAAGGGCTTCCACACCATCCAGTCGATTATCGCCATCGGTTCGGGCGGCGTGACCGGCAAGGGCTGGCTCAAGGGGACCCAGACCCACCTGGAATTCATCCCCGAGAAGCACACCGACTTCATCTTCGCGGTGTTCTCGGAGGAATTCGGCCTGATCGGCAACGCGGTGCTGCTGGTGCTGTACCTGATGCTGATCTTCCGCGGGCTGTATATTGCCGCCAATGCGCCGACGCTGTTCTCGCGGCTGCTGGCGGGTTCCATCACGCTGATCTTCTTCACCTACGCTTTCGTGAACATGGGCATGGTGAGCGGGATCCTGCCCGTGGTGGGCGTGCCGCTGCCGCTGCTCAGTTACGGCGGGACGGCGCTGGTGACGCTGGGCATGGGGATCGGCATCCTGATGAGCATTTCGCGCCAGAAGCGGCTGATCCAGACCTAGCAGTGCCGTTTGCTACACTGCCATCCGAAAAATACTCCGGTAGAAGCTTATGAACGCCCAAGATGTCGCCGCCTGGCTGCAGAGCAATCCGCAGTTCTTCGAGGAACACGCCGAACTGCTGGCCGCGGTGCAGCTGACCAGCCCGCATAGCCATCGCGCCGTGTCGCTGCAGGAGCGCCAGATGGAAATCCTGCGCGAGAAGAACAAGGGGCTGGAGCTGAAGCTGGCCGACCTGGTCCGCCACGGGCACGACAACGACCGCACCCAGCAGCGCATGCACGCCTGGCAGCTCCGCCTGCTGGCCGAGGCCGACTCGCACGCGCTGCCGTACACGGTGCAGGACGGCCTGCAGCAGGTGTTCGACGTGCCGGCCGTGGCGCTGCGCGTGTGGAACGTCGGCGAAGCCTTTACGCACATCGAAGTGGCGCAGGGCGCCAGCGACGACCTGCGCCTGTTCGCCGAAGGGCTGCGCGCGCCGTACTGCGGCCCGAACAGCGGCTTCGAGGCCGCCGCGCTGCTCGAGCGTGACGACATCGCCTCGCTGGCGATGGTGGCGCTGCGCGTGCCGACCCGCCCGGACGAAGACGCGCTGGGCGCCACCTTCGGCCTGCTGGTGCTGGGCTCGCCCGATGCGCGCCGCTTCCACGAAGGCATGGGCACGGCCTACCTGGGCCAGATCGGCGAAGTCGCCGGCGCCGCGCTGAACCGCCTGCGCGACTGACATGTCCCGCCGCCCGCCATCGGATAGCGAGGCACCGGACCCCAAGCCGGTGCCCGATCCGCTGGTGGTGCGCTACCTCGACTGGCTGGCCACCGGCCGCAAGCTGGCCGAACACACGCTGGCCAGCTACGGCCACGACCTCTCCGTGCTCCAGAACCACGCCGCGCGCCACGCGCCGGGCGTGGCGCTGCTGGCGCTCGAAACCCATCACATCCGGTCCTTCGCCGCGCGCATGCACGGCGGCGGCCTGTCCGCGCGGACCATCGCCCGCACGCTTTCCGCCTGGCGCGGCTTCTACCTGTGGGCGGCGCGCCATGGCCATGGCGTGGCGGTGAATCCTGTCGATGGGGTGCGCGCGCCCAAGCGCGGCCAGCCGCTGCCCAAGGCGCTGTCGGTGGAGCACGCGGTGGCGCTGGTCGCCCATCGCCCCGGCGACTCGGCCGAGGCGCGGCGCGACCAGGCGGTCTTCGAACTGTTCTATTCGAGCGGGCTGCGGCTGTCGGAGCTGGTGCAGCTCGACCTGCGCTACACCGAGGATGGCGCGTACCGCTCGATCGGCTGGATCGACCTGGCGGGCGCCGAGGTCACCGTGATCGGCAAGGGCTCGCGCCGGCGCTCGGTGCCGGTCGGCAGCAAGGCGATGGAGGCGCTGCGGGCGTGGCTGGCCGTGCGCGACACGCTGCTGCGCCCCGGCGCAGCGCCCGAGGACGCCCACGCGCTGTTCCTCGGCACGCGCGGCAAGCGGCTGTCCGGGGCCACCGTGCAGTCGCGCATCCGCAAGCAGGCGATGTCGGCCGGCGTGCCGACCCACGTGCATCCGCACATGCTGCGCCACTCATTCGCCACGCATATGCTCCAATCGTCAGGCGACCTGCGCGCGGTGCAGGAGATGCTCGGCCACGCCAGCATCGCCACGACGCAGGTCTACACCTCACTCGACTTCCAGCATCTGGCCAAGGTCTACGACCAGGCCCACCCGCGCGCGGGGCGTGCAAAGACTGCCACGCCGGCACCTGCGAAACCTTCGGACAAAAACGAGAAGTAGGGCGCTGGCCTAGTCAGACCACTGCGACAAAATGTTGCGAAAGCGCTCCATCTCGGGCAGCAGCCACTGGCGGAACGCCTGCACCTTAGGCAATTCCAGGCTGGCCTGTGTGCTGACGAAGTACAGCAGCCACGGGCAGACGATGCTCACGTCGAACAGCCGCACCACGCGGCCGGAGAGCAGGTCGTTGTAGGCCAGCGAGGAGCGGATCAGCGCGATGCCCTGGCCCTCGGCGGCGGCCTGCAGCAGCAGCGAGGAATCCTGCAGCAGCAGGCCCTTGCGCGGCTCCGGCCAGTCCAGCCCGGCGGCTTCGAACCACGGTTGCCACGGATCGCCCTCGCCGCGCAGCAGCGGCATGCCGGCCATGTGCGCCGGCTGTTCGGGCAGGCGGCCACCGTTGAAATCGGGGCTGCACACGGGAAAGAACACATCGTCGAGCAGCCGTTCCACGTACAGGCCGGGGTAGTCGCCGTTGCCCATGCGCAGCGCGATGTCCACTTCCTCATTGGCGAAGTCGACCAGCGAGTTCGAGGACAGCAGCTCCACGTCCAGCTCCGGATGCTGCTCGATAAAGCTGCCAATGCGCGGCGTGAGCCAGCGCGCGGCGAAGGACGGCATGGTGCTGATGGTCAGCCGCTTGTCGCGGTTGCCGGCCTGGAGCACGCGCGTGGCATCGGCGATCTGCAACAGCGCGTCGCGCACGCGCTCGGCGTAGACCCGGCCGTTGGCGGTCAGCATCACCCGCTTGCCGCGCCGCTCGAACAGCAACTGGCCCAGTTCCTCCTCCAGCGCGCGGACCTGGTGGCTGACGGCGCCATGGGTGACGAACAACTCCGCCGCCGCGCGGGAAAAGCTCTCGTGGCGGGCGGCGGCCTCGAAGGCGCGCAGCGCGGAGAGCGCCGGCAGGCGCGGGAAATCGCGCTTCCAGCGCTGTCCATTGTCGGGATTCCAGCTGCCGCTCCAGACCATGATGCGAGTTCTCTATGTGAGTTTGGCTAACAAGACACAAGAATATATATCGTTTTGATAGTGCTAGGGCAATCACTAGAATGCAATGCACCGGAACCGCTTGTCAGCGCCCCCTAACTGGCCCGGTCCAATATCCAGGCCAGTTCCGGCGCATCTGACCAGTCAGCGGGCACCCGGCACACGGAGAAAGCCATCATGAAAGCATTGCTCACAACGACAGTGTTCACCCTCGTCCCTGGCGAAGTCACCAGCCTCTCGCTCCATGCTGCCCAGCGTCTTTTTGTGGAAGACGCCAAAGCCACGGACGTGTGGGTGACCCGCGAGAACGACTCGGAGGATTACTGGCTCCGTTGTGGCGGCAGCCTGTTGCTCCGGCGCGGCGACGAGATCGTGATCAGCGTGGACTCGCGCGCGACCCGCCCGGTCAGGCTGGCGCTGATTGCGGAAGCACGCCGCCCGGCGGCGACCGTGGCGGACCTGCCACACCTCGTGTATCGCGCCGTGAGGCGTTTGGTTCGAGGGACCGAATGGACACCGGGCCAGGATCAGGTCACGGCCTCCTGAACTGAGGCTGGTCTGGCCGCCCAGGCCGGACCGGGAGGCCGAATGCGAGACCCCGCCATGACCGGGGTCGCCCACCAGGGGCCGGCGGATGCCGGCCCTTTTCGTTACACTCTCGGGCATGCATGCCATTCAAGTCATCGAACGGGGTCTGGAGCCGTACGCGCCCTGTTTCGACGCCATGCGCGCCTATACCGAGGCCCGCACGCCCGACACGCCGGACCAGATCTGGCTGGTCGAGCACCCGCCGGTCTACACGCTCGGCCAGGCCGGGGACCCCGCGCACCTGCTCTTGCCCGACGCCGCCATCCCCGTCGTCAAGATCGATCGTGGCGGACAGATCACTTATCACGGCCCGGGCCAGGTCGTGGCCTACCTGCTGCTCGACCTGCGTCGTCGCCACCTGATGGTGCGCGAGCTGGTGACCGATATCGAGCAGGCGGTGCTGGACACGCTCGCGGCGTATAATCTCGCAGCCGAACGCAAGCCCGGCGCCCCCGGCATCTACCTGTCGGACGGACCGCACCAGGGCGCCAAGATTGCCGCGCTCGGCCTCAAGATCCGCAACGGCTGCAGCTATCACGGCGTCAGCCTCAACGTGCAGATGGACCTCTCACCGTTCCTTCGCATCAACCCCTGCGGCTATGCCGGACTGGAAACAGTCGACATGGCCAGCGCGGGCGCCACCGTGCCGGGGGCAGGCGAAGCCGGAGGAACGCCATCGACGCTGGGTGCCACGACGAATGCCACGAACGGCGCCGTCACTGCGGCCCACTACCCCGAAATCGCGCGACGCCTGGCGGCGGCCCTGTGCGAGGTGCTGGCGGCGCGCGAAGCGCGTGCCCCGGTGCGCGGGAATGCCGCCGCCGAGGCCGCCTGAGCACAGCGATGGCGTACCCGGCCCCGATTCACAGCCAAGTCCACAGCCAAACATGCACGCGGCCAAGCGTGCGGAGAACAGTATGAGCGACGCCCTGATCGCCACGTCCAGCGAAGCCCCGCAATCCCCTGCCGAGTACGATCCGACCCGCAAGCAGAAGTCGGCCGACAAGACCGCGCGCATCCCCATCAAGATCGTGCCGGCCGAGAAGCTGAAGAAGCCGGAGTGGATCCGCGTGAAGGCGGCAACCGGCAACTCGCGTTTCTACGAGATCAAGGACATCCTGCGCGCGAACAACCTCGTCACGGTGTGCGAGGAAGCGAGCTGCCCGAACATCGGCGAGTGCTTCGGCAAGGGCACGGCGACGTTCATGATCATGGGCGACAAGTGCACGCGCCGCTGCCCGTTCTGCGACGTGGGCCATGGCCGCCCCGATCCGCTCGACGTGAACGAGCCGGGCAACCTGGCGCGCACCATCGCCCAGTTGAAGCTGAACTACGTGGTGATCACCAGCGTGGACCGCGACGACCTGCGTGACGGCGGCGCCCAGCATTACGTGGATTGCATCTCGCAGACCCGCGCGCTGTCGCCGGCCACCCGCATCGAGGTGCTGGTGCCTGACTTCCGCGGCCGTCTGGACAAGGCGCTGGACGTGCTTCAGGCCGCCCCGCCCGACGTGATGAACCACAACATGGAAACCGTGCCGCGCCTGTACAAGCAGGCGCGTCCGGGCGCCGACTACGCGCACTCGCTCAAGCTGCTGCAGGAGTTCAAGCGCCGCAATCCGCACCTGCCGACCAAGTCGGGCCTGATGGTGGGCCTGGGCGAGACTGACGAGGAAATCCTCGAAGTCATGCGCGACATGCGCGCCCACGATATCGACATGCTGACCATCGGCCAGTATCTGGCGCCGTCGAACCATCACCTGCCGGTGATGCGCTACGTGCATCCGGACACCTTCAAGATGTTCGAGGAAGAGGCCTACAAGATGGGCTTCACCCACGCCGCCGTGGGCGCCATGGTGCGCAGCTCGTACCACGCCGACCAGCAGGCGCATCAGGCCGGGTTTGCCTGAAGCAAAACAAAGCACGCAGGTAGCAGGATCAAAGAAGGCCGGGACACGCTCCCGGCCTTTTTTATTGCCTATTGTTCCGACAGGCAGGCAAGCGGCGCCTTGAATGTCTGCGCACCGCCTTTCAACCACCTTTCACAATAAGCGCAGCAAAAATCACTTATTCCCCGTCTTGGCGACATCTTGTCGCTAACGGTGCATAACATCCTAGGGACAACCCCGAGTGCTGGGCGTTGGCATGTTTCGTTATGATGAATTTATCGATAAATCGTCGATGAAATACGGCTGAGTCACATTCGGTCCGACGCCATCCGACCTCTTCCTCACAGGTTGCCCCCACATGCCCGATTGCACCGTCCATCGCCTGGCCGAGCAGGCGCTGCTCTATAGCGTGGCGCCGCCCGCTTCGCTCGATGTCCAGCGCCGCATCTGGGCCATGGCCGAGCGCGCCGCCGACTGGCGCGGCGTAGTGGACGTGGTGCCGGGCATGAACAATCTCACCCTGGTGTTCGACGACACCGCCGACGTGGCCGCGCTGGAGCGCAATCTGAAGGTGGCGTGGGCCTCCGGCGAGACGCGCAACGCCACCGGCAAGCTGGTGGAGATTCCCGTGCGCTACGGCGGCGAGTTCGGCCCCGATCTGGCCGATGTGGCCGCGCACACGGGCATGACGCCGCAGGAAGTGGTGCGCCGGCATGCGGCCGGCGAGTACGTGGTGTATTTCCTTGGCTTCCAGCCCGGCTTCGCCTATATGGGCGGGATGGTCCCCGAACTGGCCACGCCGCGCCGCCGCGAGCCGCGCCTGGCCGTGCCGGCCGGTGCCGTGGGCATCGGCGGCGAGCAGACCGGCATCTATCCGGCCGTGCTGCCCGGCGGCTGGCAGTTGATCGGCCATACCGACGCCCAGCTCTTCGTGGCGGACCGCGATCCGCCGTCCCTGTTCGCGCCGGGTGACACCGTGCGCTTCATCGTCGAGGAGTATCTGGCGTGATCGAAATCATTCGTCCCGGCGCGCAGGCGTCCGTGCAGGATCTCGGCCGGGTGGGCTTCCGACGCTTCGGGGTGGGCCGCTCGGGCGCGGCGGACAGTCTGGCGCTCCAGGTGGGCAACCGGCTGCTCGGCAACGCGGCCGGCGCCGCCGGCATCGAATTCACGCTGGGCCGCGCGGCCATGCGCTTCCATGTCGATATGCGCGTGGCGCTGGTCGGGGCCGAGTGCGGCGCCAACCTGGACGGCGTGCCGGTCTGGTGCTGGCATGCCTTCGATGTGCATCGCGGCGAGACCCTGACGCTGCCGTCCCCGCGCGGTGGCACCCGCACCTACCTCTGCGTGGCGGGCGGCATCGATGTGCCGCTGGTCATGAACTCCCGTAGCACGGACCTGAAGTCCGGCTATGGCGGCTTCGAGGGCCGCGTGCTGCGCGAAGGCGACAAGCTGCCCGCCGGCCGTCCGGGCCTGGACGAGGAACGCGACTGGCTCGGCGTGGCCGCACCCGGTTGGGCGCTGCCCGTGAACCGCATCGACGACGCCTGGGCCATCCGCATGCTGCCCGGCCCCGAATATCCCGATTTCGAACCCGCCGCGCAGGCCGCGCTGTGGCAGTCCGACTGGACCATCACGCCGCAGAGCAACCGCATGGGCCTGCGCCTGCAGGGCCCCGCGCTGGCGCGTCGCGCCGAGCGCAGCGGCGACCTGCTCTCGCACGGCGTGGTGCCGGGCGTGATGCAGGTGCCGCCGGCCGGCCAGCCCATCGCCCTGATGAGCGATGCGCAGACCACGGGCGGCTATCCGAAGATTGGCGTCGTGATCGGCGCCGACCTCTGGCGGCTGGCGCAGGTGCCGCTCGGCGCGTCCGTGCGCTTCGTGCAGGCCACGCTGGACGAGGCCGCCGCCGCGCAGGCGGAGCTGGACCGCTACCTGCGGCAGATCGACCAGGCGCTGCAATGGCAGGGCGATGGCATGAAGATCGCCGCGCGCCGCCGCACCACCACGCGCTTCGTGGCGTAACCGGGCTGGACCCCACCGTACAAGGAGAACCCCCATGCAAATCGACCTGAACGCCGACCTGGGCGAAGGCTGCGGCAACGACGAAGCTCTGCTGGCACTGATCAGCTCCGCCAACGTGGCCTGCGGCTGGCACGCCGGCGATGCCGCCACCATGCTCCAGACCGTGAAGTGGGCCATCGCCAACAACGTGGCGATTGGCGCGCACCCGAGCTTCCCGGACCGCGAGAACTTCGGCCGCACCGAGATGCAGCGCGACCCGGAAGCCGTCTACGCCGACGTCCTGTACCAGATCGGCGCGCTCGACGCCATCGTGCGCGCCCAGGGCGGCCAGCTCGCCCACGTGAAGCCGCATGGCGCGCTCTACAACATGGCCGTGCGCGATGAAAAACTCTGCGCCGCCATCGTACGGGCCGTGCGCGACTACAACCCCGACCTCGTCTTCTTCGGCCTGGCCAACAGCCGCATGATCACCATGGCGCGCGACGCCGGGCTGCAGGTGAAGGAAGAAGTGTTCGCCGACCGTGGCTACAACCCCGACGGCACGCTGGTCAAGCGCGGCACGCCGGGCGCGCTGCACGACGACGAGGAAGTTGCCCTGGACCAGACCCTGTCGATGGTGCGCGACCAACGCGTGCGCGCCATCGACGGCACCTGGGTACCGATCCGCGCCGAAACCGTGTGTCTGCACGGCGACGGCGCCCACGCGCTTGCCTTCGCGCGCCGCATCCGGGAACGGCTCGGCGCGGAAGGCATCGCCATCCGGGCTGGTGCCTGACGGGCGCCCGCCCGCCGGCGCTGGCTTTGCTCCACCGTTAGCTTCACCTTCTATCTGGTGTTACCCATGGAATCGGCTGTCAATCTTTGGCCCCTGCTCGGGGTCGGCGTCATCGTCATCGGCTTTGTCCTGCGGTTCAATCCCATGCTGGTGGTGGCGCTTGCCGCCATCGTCACGGGGCTGACCGCTTCCATGCCGCTGATGCAGATCTTCACCGCGATCGGCACGGCCTTCGTCAAGGCGCGCAACCTGCCGCTGATCATCCTGCTGCCGCTGGCCGTGATCGGCCTGCTCGAGCGCCACGGCCTGCGGGAGCACGCGCAGGCGTGGATCTCGCGCATCGCCTCGGCCACGGTGGGCCGCCTGCTGATCGTCTACCTCGCCGTGCGCGAGCTGACCGCCGCCGTGGGGCTGACCAGCCTGGGCGGACATCCGCAGATGGTGCGTCCGCTGCTGGCCCCGATGGCCGAAGGTGCGGCCGAGAACCGCTTCGGGCACCTGCCCGAGCCGGTGCGCCAGCGCGTGCTGGCCTTCTGCGCCGCCACCGACAACGTGGGCCTGTTCTTCGGCGAGGACATCTTCGTGGCCTTCGGTGCCATCGCGCTGATGCACACCTTCCTGCTGTCGTCGAACATCGACGTGGAGCCGCTGCACATCGCCGTCTGGGGCATTCCCACCGCGATCTGCGCGTTCCTGATCCACGCGGTGCGCCTGAAGCGGCTGGACGGCTGGCTCGAGCGCGAACTGGGCAAGACGCCGGCGGGGACGCCGGCCACGTCCGCCGCATCCGGCAAGGTTGGGGAGTAAGCCATGATCGTATCCATCGACTATCTCTACTGGCTGGCCGGCTTCGTGCTGGCGATTACCGCCCTGATGACGTTCACGGACAAGACGCACCCGCGTCGCCTGTCCACCGGCCTGTTCTGGGCGCTGTACGCGGCCATCTTCCTGATTGGCGACAAGATCCCGCCGGCCATCGTCGGCATCGCCGCCGTGCTGATGGCACTGATCGCCGGCTTCGGCGGCGTGGGCCACGGCAAGCACGGCACGCTGCCCGAGTCGGAGCGCCGCGCCAGCGCCAAGCGGCTGGGCAACAAGCTGTTCATCCCGGCGCTGCTGATTCCGCTGGTGACCGTGATCGGCACGGTGCTGTTCAAGGACGTGAAGCTGGCCGGCGTGCCGCTGCTCGATCCGAAGAACGTGACGTTCGTGTCGCTCGGCATTGGCTGCCTGGTTTCGCTGGCCGTGGTGTGCTGGCTGACGCGTGACACCGTGACGCAAGGCATGCGCGAGTCGCGCCGGCTGATCGAGTCGCTGGGCTGGGCGCTGGTGCTGCCGCAGATGCTGGCGATGCTGGGCCTGGTCTTCGCGGACGCCGGCGTGGGCAAGGCCGTGGCGCACCTGGCCACCGCCTACATCAACATGGACTACAAGCTGGTGGCCGTGGCGGTGTACTGCGTGGGCATGGCGCTGTTCACGGTGATCATGGGCAACGGGTTTGCCGCGTTCCCGGTGATGACCGGCGGCGTGGGCGTGCCCATCCTGGTGGGTATGTTCGGCGCCAACCCGGCTGTGATGGCGGCCATCGGCATGTTCTCGGGCTACTGCGGGACGCTGATGACGCCGATGGCGGCCAACTTCAACATCGTCCCGGCGGCGCTGCTGGAGCTGGACGACAAGAACGCGGTCATCCGCGCGCAGGTGCCGTCGGCGCTGGCCATCCTGGCGGCCAATATCGTCCTGCTGTACTTCCTGATGTAACTGATGGAGACACGCACTATGCGTACCGCCCAGCGAACCGTATTACTTACCGGCTTCGAGCCGTTCGACAAGGAACCGGTCAACCCGTCATGGGAGGCGGTGCGGGCGCTGGACGGCCAGCAGGTGGGCGATGCGATCATCGTCGCCCGCCAGCTGCCGTGCGTGTTCGGCGCGGCCATCGAGGCGATGTCGGCGCTGCTGGCGTCGGTGAAGCCGGATGTGGCGATTGCGGTCGGCCAGGCTGGTGGCCGCACGGAATTGTCGATCGAACGCGTGGCGATCAATGTCGACGATGCGCGCATCGCCGACAACGCCGGCGCGCAGCCGATCGACCTGACCATTGCCGCCGATGGCCCGGCCGCCTACTTCGCCACGCTGCCGATCAAGGCCATCGTGCGCGACCTGCGCGCGGCGGGCGTGCCGGCGATGGTGTCGCAGACTGCCGGCACCTTTGTCTGCAACCACGTGTTCTACGGGCTGATGGATGGCATCGCGCGGCACGGCCTGACCGGCACGCGCGGCGGCTTCATCCACATTCCCTATCTGCCGGAACAGGCGGCGCGGCATCCCGGCGCGCCGAGCCTGGCGCTGGACACGCTGATCGCCGGCCTGCGGGTGGCGGTGCAGACCACGCTGACCACCGACGCGGATATCCGCGAGCAGGGCGGCCAGCTCCACTAAATCGATTCGATTGGGATCAGGGCTGGCCCGGACCCGGGCCGGCATCCACCTGCCGGTCCGTCGCCGCCGCCACGGCGCGCGCCGTGGCACGGCGCCGGGCCAGCCGCTGCAGCCGCCGGCGCATGCTCATCTGCTCCACGCGCCACAGCACATAGAAGAACGCCGCGAACGGCCACAGCCAGCCCAGCCACTGGGCCAGGCTGTTGAAGTGCACGAAACGTCCCATGCGCCAGCCTTGCTCCGAAATCCACGCATAGGGATTCGCCGGCAGCACGTTGGTCAGCACTACCAGCCCCGCCAGCGCCACGATGGCCAGCAGCGCGCGCAGCCAGCGTGGCAGGCGCAGCAGCAGCACCAGCACCAGCGAACTCGTGGTCAGCGCGAAGCGGCCCCCCTCGGACAGCCAGTTGAAGGTGTTGTCGTCCGCGAACTGCAACTCGGCCACGGTGGCCTTGAGCAGCAACGCGAAGGCGAGCAGCCCGGCCAGGATGCGCAGCATCGGCGCGGTGCGCCGCATCGCCAGCGAGGCGAACAGCCCCGTGCCGATCCAGCTGCACGCGGTCACCATGGTTTCCAGCATCAGCTGGGCCTGCATGTCGTCGGGCCGCAGTCCCACGTTGTTCTGCCAATCGAGCAGGGCGGGGAAGTAGCCCTGCAGGATCTCCATCGGCCAGGAATCGGGGTCGGTCAGCCATTCCCGCACGATGCCGCCCATGCCGAACAGGTGCTCCTGCGGAAAGATCTGCGCGAACGGCCACAGCAGCACCAGCAGGATCGCAAAGCTCGCATGGGGCTCGAACCACGCCATGCGCAGCCGCGTAAGCGTGCCGCGATCCACCAGCGCGCTGGTGAACGGCGCCACCATGGCCGCGCCCAGCAGCGCGCCGAGCGCGTTGGTGATCAGGTCGATATTCGACGAGATCCGGCTCGGCAGCCAGGTCTGCAACGCCTCCATGACCGCCGACAGCAGCGCGCCGGCCACCAGCGCGATCAGCGTGGCGCGCGCGCCCGAGATGCGCGGGTGCAGCGCCAGCACGACCAGCGCCCCGAACGGGCAATAGCCGAGCACGTTGGTAATCAGGTCGAACTCGGTGATGTAGCGCGGCTTGGGCGCGGTCAGGAAGGCCAGCGGCGAGATGCCGTTATTGACCCATCCCGTGAACGGATAGAGGCTGGCGTAGGCCACCAGCAGCGTGAAGCAGATCAGGCCGACGCGCGCCAGCGGCGAGTGGCGCGGCAGCCAGCCGTCCAGCTCCGGCTGGCGCGGCTGCTGCGGTGGCTGCGGCGGCGGGGGCGGGGGAGATGTCGGGGGCGCGACCAGAGTCATGCGTGCGAATACAGGCCGCCGTTACGGCCGGGGCGGATTCGGTGACGGCGGCGCCGTCGGCAGCGGCACCGCATTGGCGCCGGGCGGGTTGGCGGCGGGCAGCGCGGCCGGGCCGGATGCCGTGGCGGCGGCCAGCGGCAGCGTGGCAGCCCAGTCGAGGATGGCGGCGATCACCGCGTCGCTGCTGGTGGAGAGCGCCTTGACGCCGCCGGCGCCATCGGCGCTGGGGGCGGGCTGCTCGGCCACGAAGGTCTTCTGGCCGATCAGGCCCTTGTGATAGACGGTGGCGCGCGCCCGCACCACGCCCCGGCTGGCGGTGGCGCTGTCGAACACCTGCTCGAAGGCGAGCAGGTCCACCTTGAGCGCCGGCACCGAGCCATCGCCGAACCACGTCAGCGCGCCGCGCCCGGACACCGCGTCGCGCAGGCGCGCATCGAACAGGCGGGGTGGCGAATCGACCCAGCGCTGCGTGGCATAGGCCTGCAGCCGCTGCGCCTGCGAGTATTGCAGGCGGTAGTAGAGCGACTGGTTGTCCATCCATACCGGGCCGTCGGTCTGGGCCACGCGCAGCTTGGGCAGCGGTGCGGGCGACTGCGACGGCGTGCCGGCCATCGGCCCGAGGTCATAGGTCAGCGCGGACGGCCCCGGCGACAGCGCGCTGCATCCGCCCAGTGCGAGCAGTGCGGCAAGGGCGGCGATTCGTACGAGTCCTACAGGCGTCATGGCGGAGTCCCGGTGGAAGTTGGGGCGAAGGGCAGGGCGATGGTCGATGATCATGGCGCGCTGAACCCCGCTTCGCCCGGGCCCGGCGTGGGCGAGGGGCCGCCGAACAGCACGCTGCTGGGCCGGTCGTTGAAGGTGCCGGCGGCGCGGTCGATGGTGCGCGCGGTCTGGCGGGCGTCGCGCGCCAGGCCGTTCAGTTGCGGCAGGGTTTCCTCGCTCAGGATGCCGGCGGCCGACTGCACCGAGTCCGCCGCGCCCTGGAGGTTGGTGCCCACGCCGTTGACCGTGCGCAAGACCGTGCCGTTGGGGCTGGCCAGCTCGTCCGCCAGGCGCCGCGTGGAGACCAGCGTGGCGTTGAGGTTATCCACCGCCTGCGGCAGCTTGGCGGCGGCCGGCTGGAGCGAGGCGGACAGCTTCGAGTAATCCTCGGCCGTCTTGTGCACGGAGCGGATGGCGGCCATCAGCTCGTCGCGGTTGGTGGTCTGGAACATCTCGTTGAGCGAGGACATCAGCGTCTCGGTCTGCGTCAGCAGCGAGTCGCCACGCTTCTCCAGTTCCTCGAAGAAGCCCGGCCGCATGGCGATGCGCGCCGGCGCCCGCGCCGAGGTGGGCAGCGGCGGCGACGCCTTGTCGTTGCCGGCCTCGCGCGCGGTGTCATCGAGCTGCACGTAGGCGATCCCGGTCACGCCCTGGAAGCCCAGCGTGGCGTACGTCGTGCGGGTGATCGGCGTGTCCTGGTTCACGCTGATGCGCACGATGATCTGCCCCGGCACCTGCGGATCGAACTTGATCGACACCACCTTGCCCACGTCGAGCCCCCGATACTTCACATCGGCCTGCGGCCCGAGGCCGTTCACCGTGGAGCGGGTGATGAGGTCGTACGGCACGCGCACCGCGTGGTCGGAACTGAACCAGAACAGCGAGAACAGCACCAGCACGGCCAGTCCGATGGTGAAAACGCCGGCAAGGAAGGCGTTTGACTTGTTTTCCATCAGGTGTCTCCGGAAGGGGGGCGCGGCGCGCCGGGCCGGGTCGGGGCCGGCAGGGCCTGCAACGCGCGCTGGGCGCGGTCGCCCAGGAAGTATTCGCGAATGAAGGGGTGGTCCACCTTCACCAGTTCGGGGATCGGGGCGGCGGCCAGCACCTTGCGGTCGGCCAGCACGGCCACGCGGTCGGACAGTGCCACGAGGGTGTCGAGGTCGTGGGTGATCATCACCACGGTCAGGCCCAGCTCGCGCCGCAGTTCGCGGATCAGGTCCACGTAGTCGTCGGACGCCATCGGGTCCAGGCCGGCCGTGGGCTCGTCAAGGAACACCAGTTCCGGCTCCAGCGCCAGCGCGCGGGCCAGCGCCACGCGCTTGACCATACCGCCGGAGAGGTCGGCCGGCATCTTGTCGGCGTCCTTGGCGGACAGCCCTACCAGTTGCAGCTTGAGCAGCGAGGCCTGGCAGATCAGGTTGTCCGGCAGCGCGCGCAGCTCGCGCATGGGCAGCGCGATGTTGTCGATGACCGACAACGCCGAGAACAGCGCCCCGCGCTGGAACTGGAGCCCCCAGCGGTTGCGCAGCGCCTGCAGCTGCGCCGGCTTGAGCTTGGCGGGGCTTTCGCCGAAGACCTTGATGGTCCCCGACGTGGGCCGCTCCAGCCCGACGATCTGGCGCAGCAGCACGGTCTTGCCCGTGCCGGAGCCGCCCACGATGGACAGCACCTCGCCGCGATAGACATCAAGGTTGAGATGGTCATGCACGACGTTGTCGCCGTAGCGCTTGACCAGGTCGCGCACCTCGATGATCGCCTCGCGGCGGGCGGGGGAGGGATTGGCCGGATGGTTCATAGGCCTACGTCCTTGAACAGGATGGCGAAGATGGCGTCGGCGATGATGACCACGGTGATCGACGTGACCACCGAGGCTGTCGTGCCTTCGCCCAGGCTCTGCGTGTTCGGCCGGATGCGCAGGCCGAAGTGGCAGGCCGTCAGCGCAATCAGCATGCCGAACACCACGCCCTTGCCCAGCCCGAGCCAGAGGTTGGCCACCGGCACCGCCTCGGGCAGCTGGCGCAGGAAGAAGGCGTAGCTGATGCCAAGCTGGAACTGGGCGGCGGTCATGCCGCCGAGCAGCGCCATCAGGTCGGTCCAGGCCACCAGCAGCGGCATGGCCACGGCCAGCGCGATCACGCGCGGCATGATCAGCCGGAAGCCGTGCGAGATGCCCATCACCCGCATCGCATCGAGTTCCTCGGTCACGCGCATCACGCCGATCTGCGCGGTGATGGCGGACCCGGAGCGCCCGGCAATCAGGATGGCGGCCAGCACCGGCCCCAGTTCGCGGATCACGGCCATGCCCAGAATGTTGACGATGAACGTGCTGGCGCCGAAGGTGCGCAGCTGGTTGGCCGACAGGTAGGACAGCACGATGCCGATCAGGAAGCCCACCAGCGCCGTGATGCCCAGCGCCTTGTATCCCACGTTATAGACGTTGGCCGAAATCTCGCGCCATGGCCCCCGGTGCGGCGCGCGGGCGAAGCGCAGCAGGTCGAAGGTGAGCTGGCCGAGCATGGTCACCCCGATGGCGAACTGGGCGAAGAACGACAGCAGGCTCGCGCCGAGGATGGTGATCGGGTTGAAGCGATCCACCATGCGCTTCTTCCAGCCGTCGCGGCGCAGCGCGGCGATGCGGTCGAACACGCGGCGCTGGCCGTCGTTGAGTTCGACGTTCGCCGGCATCTTGCTGTTCCAGGCCTGCCAGATCAGTTGCGCGCCGATATGGTCGAGCCGGTTCACCCCGGCCAGCGACCACGCGGCGTGCTGGGGCGCCTCGGTCAATTCGTGCAACTGCGCGCGCAGCCCACGGGCTTCGTGGCAGCCGGCGAGCGCGAGTGCGGTCCAGTCCCCCTGCAGCGCGATGCTGCAGGCTCCGTCCTGGCGCGAAATCTCGATGGCCGGCGTCGATGGGCGATCCAAGGGTGAATCCAAAGGGGGGCGGCGATGTGATGGGGGAGTCTCGATTCTATGCTACCGGCCGTGACGTGGCGACCGGGCATCCTCTGACACGGCCACACGGGGCTGTCCGACAGCCACGGGATCGGGCCAATCCGGCCAAATCGGGCGACGCGGCTACAATCGCGGCTAACTGCCCCAAGCCACCCTGACCCGCCCCGCATGACCGCGCCTCCCGACCGCCTCCACCCCAGCATTCCCAGCCTTGCAGACGATGCCGCCGCGCTGCCCGCGTGGCACATCGACGCCGGCGCGCTGCGCACCGCGCTGGACACCGGCCCCGCACGGGGTTGGACCGTGGAGGTGGTGGAGGAAACCGGCTCGACCAACGCCGACCTGACCCAGGCCTGCCGCAGCGCCGGCTGGGTGGAGGGCTGGGTGGAGGGGGACGAGCGCGCGCAGGTGCGCGTGGCCTATCGCCAGACCGCCGGGCGCGGCCGTCAGGGCCGGCCCTGGCAGGGGCAGGCGGGGCTGACCTTCTCGGTGGCCATGCCGCTGGCGCTGCCGCCGGCCCGCCTGAGTGGCCTGAGCCTGGCCGTGGGACTGGCGCTGGCTGAGGCGCTCGAGGACGTGAACCCCGCGCTCGGCACCCGCGTGGGCCTGAAATGGCCCAATGACCTTCAGATCGACGGCCGCAAGCTGGCCGGCATCCTGATCGAATCGGTGCCGGCGCGGCCCGGCGCGCTCTGGGCCGTGATCGGCATCGGCCTGAACCTGGTGCGCGATGCCCGTATGGAAGCCGCGCTGGGCCGCCCGCTGGCCGGTGTGGCCGAGGCGCTGCCGGGCTTCGACCCCGCCCACCATCCCACCGAGATCCTCGGCGCGGTGCTGAACCGGCTGGCGGCGATGCGCGCCGTGTTCCTGGCCGAAGGCTTCGCGCCGTTGGCGGCCCGCTGGTCTGCGCGCGATGCCTTCCGCGACGAGCCGGTGCGCCTGCTGCACGACGGCACGCTGCTGGCCGAGGGCCTCGCCCGGGGCGTGGACGGCGACGGCCACCTGCTGCTGGAGACGGCGGACGGGCTGCAACGGATCGCCAGCGGCGAGGTGTCCTTGCGCGGAGCGGCGGCATGAGCGCGCGCCTGCTGATAGATATCGGCAATACCCGGCTCAAGTGGGCGTGGAGCACGGACGACACCGACGCGACCGCGCCGGCCGGCACCCTGCCCACCCCGTGGCGCCACGCGGGCGCCGCCACGCACGCCGCGCCGGCGGAACTGGCGGCGCTGGTCGGCACATGGCGGGGGCTGGCGGATGCCGGCGTGCCGTCGGTCTGGATCGCCAATGTGGCCGGGGCGGCGATTGGCAAGGCAGTGGCGGCGACGCTGGCCGACGCCTTCGGGGCCGCCCCCACGCTGCAATGGGTACGCACCACGGCCGCCCACGGCGACCTCGCCAACGGCTACCGCGAACCCACGCAACTGGGTGTGGACCGCTGGGTCGGCAGCATCGGCGCGCATCGCTGGCTGCCCGGCGAGACGCTGCTGATCGTCACGGCCGGCACGGCCACCACGCTGGACATCGTCACCACGCAGGCCGATGGCGGGGCACGCTTCGAGGGCGGGCTGATCCTGCCCGGGGTGGCGCTGATGCTCGGCTCGCTGGCCCGCAACACGGCCCAACTGCCGGCGCTCGACGTGCTCGACACCGGCGCGGGCGCCGCGCGGGCGGTGCGAGCGTTGGGCGCTGACAACACTCACGACGCCATTGCCGCCGGCTGTCTGGCCGCCCAGGCCGGCGCCGTGGAGCGCTCCTGGCGGGCGCTGGCCGAACGCGGGCCGGTGCGCTGCCTGCTTTCGGGCGGGGCGCGACAGGCGCTCTCCGGCGCACTCGCGATGCCGTTCGAGATGCACGATAATCTCGTGCTGCTTGGACTGCACGCGATGGCCACCGGGGCCTGAGGCAGCCGCCAGGCGATCTTGCATCGCCCAACCGAACCGTCTTCCATGTCCCAGAAAGGCCCGACCGCCCTGCTGCTGATCCTGCTGCTCGTCAACGCGCTGCTGCTGGCCGCCGTGCTGGGCGGGTTCGGCCCGGACCCGCTGGCTGGCTGGATGGAAAGCCCGCGCGAGCCGCAGCGGGTGTCCCAGCAGGTGCGCGGCGAGCGGATGCGGCTTGAGCCGCCTGCCGATACCGCCACCGTACGCCCGGCCCCGGGCGCTCCGGCAGGCTCCCCGCGCGGCGCGCTGACGCCCACCCCCGCCGGCACGGTCTCGCTGGCCGTGGCCCAGCCGGCCCCGCGCGCCGATGCCTGCTTCGAGATCGGCGGTTTCTCGGCCCAGACCGTGGCGCGGGCGCGTGAAGACCTCGCCGCCATCGCCGCCGGGGCTTCGCTGCCGGTGCAGCAGTTCGAACGGACCGAACAGGTGCGCTGGTGGGTCCACCTGCCGGCCCAGCCCACGCGCGAGAACGCCGACCGCAAGCTGGCGGAGCTGAAGCGCCGCAAGGTGACCGATGTGTCCGTGGTGAGCAACGAGGACGATGAGGCGTCGTCGGCGTCTTATACCGTGTCGCTGGGGCTGTTCCGGGAGCGCGAGCGCGCCGACCGCTTCCTCGAATCCCTGCGCGCCCAGGGCGTGCGCACGGCGCTGATTACGGACGCGCCGCGGCCGGTCTCGCGCCAATGGCTGCGCGTGACGTCCTCGGACGATGCGGTGCGGGCAAGGATGGATGAAGTGCGCCTGCGGTATGGCGCGGAGTCGCTCCAGGCGTGCCGCGCCGGCACGCAGGCGCGCGGCGCGAAACAGCCCGGATCGGGCGCCGAAGGTTGAACAGCGAGGCTGATCAGCCCTGCTGGCGCACCTTGGTCAGCAGCTTGGTGGTGGAGCGGTCGTGCAGGAAGGGGATGGCGTAGGCCTGGCCGCCCCAGCTACGGACGAGGCGGGTTTCCTCGAGGGTGTCGATGTCGTAGTCGCCGCCCTTCACATAGATGTCGGGGCGCACCAGGCGGATCAGCTCCACTGGCGTCTTTTCGCGGAACATCGCCACCAGATCGACCGAGGTCAGCGCTGCGAGCAGCGCCATGCGGTCCGACTCATGGTTCAGCGGGCGGTCATCGCCCTTGCCCAGCATCTTCACCGAACCGTCGCTATTCACGCCCACGATCAGCGCCGCGCCCAGCTCGCGCGCCTGCGCGAGGTAGGTGGCGTGGCCACGGTGCATGATGTCGAACACGCCGTTGGTGAAGACCAGCGGGCGCGGCAGGGCGGCCACGGCGGCGCGCAGCGCGGCCGCGTCGTCAGCGGGAACGAGCTTCGATTCGAAAGCGGGAGCGGTCATTGAACGGCGTGGGTCGCGGGGATCAGGCCGGTTGCTGGCCTGCTGCCACGAGGCTGGCGTTCAGTTCCTTGCGGTAGCGGTTCAGTTCCTGCACGGTGTCGAACGTGCGTTCGAACAGCAGCGACATGTTGTGCAGGATGCGCTCGATCACCTTCTTTTCCCACACTTCGTCGAAGCGGATCTGCTCGTCGAGCCAGTGCTCGAGCCAGTCCGGGTCCGGCAGGCGGGACTGCACGGTGTCGTTGGGGAACAACGCCTTGTTCACGTGCAGGTTGGTCGGGTGGAGCGGCTTTTCCGTGCGGCGGGCCGAAGCCATCAGCACGCCGATCTTGGCGAAGGCGGCGCGCGCGGAGTCGCCGAACTGCGCCAGGTACTTCTTCATATAGCGCAGGTAGGCGCCGCCATGGCGGGCTTCGTCCTGCGACAGCGTGCGGTAGATGTGCTTGATCACCGGCTCGGTGTGCCATTCGGCAGCACGGCGATACCAGTGGTTCAGGCGAATCTCGCCGCAGAAGTGCAGCATGAGTGTCTCCAGCGGCGGGGCCGGATCGAACTCGAAGCGCACGGCATGCAGTTCTTCTTCCGTCGGCACGAGGTCCGGGCGGAAGCGGCGCAGGTACTCCATCAGCACCAGCGAGTGCTTCTGTTCCTCGAAGAACCAGATGCTCATGAACGCCGAAAAGTCGGAATCGTGGCGGTTATCGCGCAGGAACATCTCCGTGGCCGGCAGGGCGGACCATTCGGTGATGGCATTCATGCGGATGGTCTTCGCCTGGTCGTCCGTCAGCAGGCTGGGGTCGAAGGAATCCCAGGGGATGTCCTTGTCCATGTGCCAGCGGACCGATTCCAATGATTTGAACAGTTCGGGGTAGAGCATGGTAAGCCTTTGAAATTACGGGCGGATTCTACCAGATGGGAATTATTCTCGAATCTTTTCTCTAGTTCCTTTTTAGTGCGATTACTAGGGATTGCAACAGACGTTGCCCTTTTCTTGCGCTGTGCCGGCTGAGGAACCAGCGGGGCTGGCCCCAGGAAAGTGGACGAATTGCGACCTGAGAGGCCGAAAAGCGACGCCGGGACGGCTGCTCAGGGGGCTAGTAGGGCGTCAGCGCGGGATCGGTGGCGCGCGCGGTGGCGTGGCCGGTTTCGGGCACCACGCCATAGAGGAAGGCCGCGATGCCGTCCGCCTCCGCTGCGGCATCGCGCTCGCCCAGCGCCAGCAGGGCCTGGGTGAATTCGGGCTCGAACAGCAGGTAGCTCGCGAACGCGGCGCCGCGCGCCTCGGTACCGCCGAGCGGGGCGAGCATCGCGCGCACCGTGCGCGGCAGCCGGTGCACATGCTGGGCGGCGATGGACTCGATCGGTTCGCTCGGAGAAATCGTCATGACTTCCACCGGGCGCCAGCCGTCGGTCTCGCCGGCAGCCTCGGGCATGCGCGCGAGCAGCCGGTTGATGTGCATCAGCCGCTCGATGTCGGCCTGCAGGCCATCGAGGAAGATGCTGGCCAGCGCCTGCCCGCCCACCTGCGCGAGCGACGGATAGCCGCCGGACGGCACGGTATCGAACCAGCCCGGCCGCGGGCGCGACGCCGCGCCGATGGCCAGGATGCGCGACGCGCCGAGGTGGATGGCCGGCGAAAGCGGTGACATCTGGCGCATCGTGCCGTCGCCGAACCACTCGTGATGACCTTCGATCTCGAGCGGCACGGCCGGGAACAGGAACGGAATCGATGAGGAAGCGAGCAGGTGGTCCACGCCAATCGGCGCTTCCACGGCCAGCCGCTGGTTGCGCTGCCACGGGTGGATGCGCCGGTGCGACTGGTAGAACGTGACATGGCGGCCGGTGCTGTACGACAGCGCGGTCACGGCGAAGGCCTGGAGCACGCCGGCGTCCAGGCTGGCCTGCACGCGGCCGGGTTCGAACAGCTCGGTCAGGAAGCTGTCGAGCGGGGCGCTGTCGAACAGCGCGCGCGGGGCCTGGCGGGTGATCCAGCCGAACGCCAGCGACGAGAGCCAGCGCGCGCCCGAGGCACCCACGCCCAGCACGCCGGTGCGATAGACGTCATCGGCATGAATGCCGTGCCAGAGCGCGGCGAGGCGGTCGGTGGCGGCCTGGAAGTCCGCGGCGCCCACCGCCATGCCGGCGCCGTTGATCGCCCCGGCCGAGGTGCCGGTGACGATGCCGAACGGCAACGGGCAATGCCCGAGCCCATGCCGCGTGGCGATGCGGGCGATGCCGGCCAGTACGCCGGCCTGGTAGGCCGCCCGCGCGCCGCCGCCCATCATGACCAGCGCCGTGCGCTGGCGCTGGCTGGCGCGGAGGGCCGGGTCGGCGTGCGTGACGCTCACAGGCGGCTCACTCGACGCTGTCCTTGGGGGTGCCCGGCGCGGCGGGTGCCTTCGCGGCGGGCTTTTTGGTCGACGGCTTTTTCGTGGCGGACGTCTTGGTGGCGGGCTTCGCAGCCTTGGTGGCAGCCTTCTTCGCGGCGGGCTTCTTCGCCGCCGCGCGCTTGGCCGCCGGCTTCGGGCTTGCCTTGCCGTTCGGGGCAGGATTGTCCCGTGCGGCGGGCGCCACGCCCTCCGCGCCCGGGGCGGCCGTCCCACCCATGCCACCCATCGCGCCGAATCCGCCCAGGTTGCCGAACGGCGCTGCGGTGGCCGCCGTCGCGCTGCCTGCGATCTGGCTGAACTGTTGCTGGAGCAGGTCCCACCACAGGCTCGCGTTGGGCGGCAGTGGGGCGGGACCGGCGGATTCGGGCGATGGGGCGGCTTCGGGTTCCTCGCCCTCGGCGGCTCCGGCGGTCACTTCAGGCGGCGCGTCGAAGTCCTCGTCGTCCTCGGCATTGGCCGCGTCGGCTTCCGCTTCGGAGACGGTCTCGGAGGCGGTCTCGGAGGCGGGGGACGGACGGAACGGGTGCGGCGGCGAGGTGCTCGGCGCGTTGGCCGCGCGCGCCACGTTCTCCATCGCGGTCTGCATGGCTTCCGGGGAGAGCGCGTTGCCGAAGGTTTGCAAGGCCACCAGCGTGGCGCGCTGTACCTCCAGCCCCTGGATGGTGGTGCGCAGCAGGCTCGCGTTCAGTTGCAGCCAGCCTTCCACAGCCTTCAGGTCGTGGATGCGCTTGTCGACCTCGTCGAGGTCCATCGGCGGGGTCATCGCGCTCAGGCCGGGCATCATGCCGCCGCCCGGCAGGCTGCCGCCGGCGCTCCAGATGCGGCGCAGGAATTCGAAGCCATTGGTGAAATCGGGGATCTGTCCGAACATGGTCGCGCGCTCTCCGTGGGGGGGCCGCCAGGGCCGATCATTCCACCTTGGCTGGCCGGTTACTGGAATTCAGGCGGCCGCTTCTGGCGCAGGCTCGCCATGCCTTCATGTACGTCGGGGCCGCCAAAGCCCATGAATTCGAGTGCCAGCGAGGTATCGAACGCCGGGCCGGCCATGCGCAGCCAGTTGTTCAGCGCGTACTTGGTCCAGCGGATGGCCGTCTGGGACCCCGTCGCGAGCCGGTTCGCCACCTCGAACGCCTTGGCCACCAGCTGGTCTTCGTCCACTGCCAGCGATACCAGGCCAATGCGCTCGGCCTCCTCGCCGCTGAGCGACTCGCACAGCATCAGATAGTACTTGGCCTTGGCCATTCCGCACAGCAACGGCCACACGATGGCGGCGTGATCGCCCGCCGCCACCCCGAGCCGGGTATGGCCGTCGACGATCCGCGCGGTCTTGGCGGCAATCGAGATGTCGGCCAGCAGCCCCGCCACCAGCCCGGCGCCCACGGCCGGGCCGTGCATGGCCGAGACGATGGGTTTGTCGCAATTGATGACGTTGTAGACCAGGTCGCGCGCTTCATGCCAGACCCGCGTGCGGGTGGCGAAGTCGTTGGCCATCTCCTCGACCAGGGACAGGTCGCCGCCAGCCGAGAAGCCGCGCCCTTCGCCCCGGATGATGGCGACGCGGATGTCCGGATCGGCGGAAATGTCGCGCCAGATCTCGGCCAGCTCGCGGTGCATGCCGGCGTCGGCGGTGGCCAGCTTCTGGTTGGCGGACTGCGCCGCGCCCATGATGACCTCGAGCACGGGGCCGTGGCGGCGCAGCGTCAGCGACGCGTAGCGCGCCAGGCGCGGGGAGAGGGTGGTGTCCGGGGTCTCGGGGGTCTCTGCGGTCATGGGGCGGCTTCCGTGGCAAGGGAGGGTTCCGCCGGCATGGGATCAATTGTCCGACCGGTCGGTCGGACAATTATAGGCACATTGCGCGTCAGCGCGGCGCCACGAGCTGGTCGATGGCGCCGAAGATCGACTGGCCCTGGGCGTCGAGCATCTCGATGCGCACCGCATCGCCATATTTCATGAACGCGGTGACCGGCTGGCCGCCCTCGATGGTCTCGATCATGCGCTGCTCGGCGATGCAGCAGTAGCCCTTGCTCCGGTCCACGTTCGAGATGGTGCCCGAGCCGACGATGCTGCCCGCGCGCACGTTCCGCGTCTTGCAGATGTGCGCGATGAGCTGGCCGAAGTCGAACACCATGTCGGTGCCGCAGTCGGGCGCGCCCACCTTCTTGCTGTTCCAGTGCACGGTCAGCGGCCGGTGCACCTTGCGGTCGTGCCAGGCTTCGCCCAGTTCGTCCGGCGTGATGGCCACCGGCGAGAACGCCGTGGCCGGCTTGCTCTGGAAGAAGCCGAAGCCCTTGCCCAGTTCGGCCGGAATCAGGTTGCGCAGCGAGACATCGTTGGCCAGCATCACCAGGCGGATGCCTTCGCCGGCCTGCTCGGGCGTGGCGCCCATGCGCACGTCGCCGGTAATCACGGCCACCTCGGCTTCGAAGTCGATGCCGAACGCCTCGCTGGCGCAGACGATGTCGTCCTGCGGGCCGAGGAAGTCGTCCGAGCCGCCCTGGTACATCAGCGGATCGGTCCAGAACTCGGGCGGCATCTCGGCGCCCCGGGCCTTGCGCACCAGTTCCACATGGTTGACGTAGGCCGAGCCGTCGGCCCACTGGTAGGCGCGCGGCAGCGGCGCCATGCAGTCCTTCGGCTGGAACGGGAACGGGTGGCGGGCGCGGCCGGCGTTCAGGGCGTCGTAGAGGTCCTGGAGCTGGGGGGCGTGGAAAGCCCAGTCGTCGAGCGCGCGCTGCAGCGTGCCGGCGATGTCGGTGGCGAAGTGCGCGGTCTTGAGGTCGCGGGAGACGACCACGAGCTGGCCGTCGCGCGAACCGTCCTTCAGGGTTGCGAGTTTCATGGGGGTGCGGGCAATCGTCGATGTGCGTGGCCGGTAGTCTACCGGACCCGGGGCGCCGGGCCGCCGGCTGCCGTATAGAATGGCCGGCAACGCCGCTTCCACCTTCGCCCCGCATGACCGCACCCGACGATTCCCGCCTCGATGACGCCGCCGATCCTTCCAATGAGGACGATGGCAAGCGCGCGGGCATCCAGTCGATCGAGGTCGGCTTCCGGCTGCTCCAGGCGCTGGCGGCCTCGCCGCGCGCGATGATGCTGCGCGACCTGGCCGCCGCCGCCGACATGCCGCCGGCCAAGGCCCACCGGTACCTGGTGAGCTTCCAGCGCCTTGGCGCGGTGGCGCAGGACGCCGTGAGCGGGCGCTACGACCTCGGGCCGTTCGCGCTGCAACTGGGTCTGGCGGGGCTGAACCGGCTCGATCCGGTGCGCAAGGCGCGGCCGGTGCTGTCCCAGTTGCGCGACGAGATCGACCAGACCGTCGGCATCGCCGTGTGGGGCAACCACGGGCCGACCATCGTCCATTGGGAAGAATCGAGCCATCCGGTCAGCGTGAGCCTGCGGCTGGGCGATGTCATGCCGATGCTGAACTCGGCCACGGGGCGGCTGTATGGCGCCTACCTGTCGCGGCGCCAGACGCTGCCGCTGATCGAACGGGAATTCGCTACGCGCGGCGCCACGCCGCTGCCGGACATGCCCGCCTCGCTGGCCGACTACGACGCGATCTGCGCCGAAGTGCGCGCCCAGGGCGCGGCGCGCACGCGCGGCGGCGTGCTGCCGGGCATCAACGCGATCTCGCTGCCGGTGTTCGACGCCAACGGGCATTTGTCGATGGCGCTGATTGTGCTCGGCGCGCAGCGCGTATTCGATGCAGAATGGGGCGGTTCGGTGGACCGCCGCGTGCGGGACATCGCCCGACAGATCTCTTCGGAACTCGGATACCTTGGCGCAAGCCACTCGGCCGGACCCGCCGGCCACCCCTCGCGATAGCACGAAGCCACGCAGGCGACTCAGGCGGCGCTGGGTCGCGGTGATCGCGGTCGTGGTGTGCGTGGTGATTGCGCACCTGCTGGTGCTGCTCGGGCTGCTGCGCATGCCGCTGCCGGGCTTGCCCGAGATCAGCATTCCGCCATCGATGGAGGCGATGCTGCTGCCGCCGCCCGCCCCGCCTGCCCCGGCCCCGCGCCCCCGGCCCCGCCCGGTGCCCAAGACCCAGCCTGCCCCGCAGCCCCAGCCCGCGCCGGCCGAGCCCCAGGCGGCGCCGGACCTGGCCACGACGCCGTCCGGCGAGACCGGCGCCGTGACCGGCACCGGCGGGGAGGGTGCCGCGCCAGCCGGCGCCACCGCCACCGCCGCGCCGGCCCCCCCGGCCCCGCCCGCGCCGGCATCGCCCCAGTACAGCCCGCCGCCCTCGGCCACCATGCATTACTCGAGCTACGTCAACGGCGTGCAGAACCCGGACGGCCTGATCCGTTGGGAGCAGGACGGCGGCCACTACCGGCTGGTGGTGGAGACGCGCGTGCTGTGGTTCCGCTTCGTGTTCCAGAGCGTCGGCCAGATGGGGCCGGGCGGGCTGACCCCGCTGCGCTACGAGGAAGCCCGCCGCAGCAAGAAGGAAGTGGCGCGCTTCGACCCGGCCGCCGGGCAAATCGTGTTTGAAACGCGTGGCGGCCAGGTGCCGATGCCGCAGAACTTCCAGGACCGCTTCAGCGTGTTCCTGCAACTGGTCGGATGGGTCGCCGCCGACCCCCAGCGCTATGCCGCGCCGGGCGTGACGGACACCTTCAATGTGGCCGATACCCGCGAGGTGGAGCCGATGCAGGTGCAATACGTGGGCGAGGAGACCATCGAGATCGGCGTGCACGGCATGGTCACGACGAAGCACTTCGTGCGCCTGCCACGGCATCCGGGCGATAAACGGCGCGTGGAAGTGTGGCTGGCGCCGGCGCTGAAATGGCTGCCGGCGCGCCTCCGTCAGACGGAACCCGATGGCACACAGATTGATCTCGTCTATCGTAGTACTGAGGGACGATGAGAATGATTCGTGCTGTGACACCCCGGAGACCGACATATGGCTGACACGACCCCCCGACGCATACGCACTGGCGACGTGGACCTGCAAGTCCGCATCGATGGTTCGGACGGCCCGTGGGTGGTGTTGGCGCACGCGTTGGGGGCGAATCTGTCGCTCTGGGACGACACGGTGCAGCATCTGGCGCCCCGTTATCGCATACTGAGGTACGACCTGCGCGGCCATGGCGGCAGCGATGCCCCGATCGGGTCTTATACGATGGCGCGGTTGGCCGATGACGTGGCCGCGCTGATGGACGCCCTCGAGATACCGCAGGCGCATTTCTGCGGGGTGTCGGTGGGCGGCATGATCGGGCAGACGCTCGGCGTGCGGCATGCGGAGCGGCTGCTGTCGCTGACGCTGGTCGACACGCACGACCATACGCCGATGACGGCGCACCCGATGTGGGCCAACCGCATCGGCCAGGCCGAGGCCCATGGCATGGCGGGCATGGTCAACGCCACGCTGGCGCGGTGGTTGACGGCCGGATTCCGGGAAGCGCATCCGGAGCCGGTCGAGAGGATCCGCAGGATGCTCCTGGGGACGCCGGTGGAAGGCTACGTCGGGGTGGCGCAAGCCATCGTGGCCTTCGACCTCTCGGAGGCCATCGGCCGGATTCATTGCCCCACGTTGGTGATCGTGGGCGAAAACGACGAGGGTGCGCCCGTTTCGATGGCGCAATCCATTGCCAGCAAGATCCACGGTGCGAAGCTCGAGGTATTGCCCGAGGCCGCGCACTTGCCGTTCCTGGAACAGCCGGAACGCTTTTTCGCGGTGTTCGATGCGTTCCTCGGCAATGCGGCATGTGGCGGTCAATGCGACGTGCCGTAGTAAGAAGCTGAAAGATTTTGGAATACAGAACTGCTCGGCGCTCAAGAAACTTGCGTGCGGCGCCGATGCCCAACCTAGGAGGGCAGCAATTGCACGCAAGGTTTCGTCCGGCAGCAGAACTTGAATTACGGACGACTACCCTCAGCTTGGAGGTGAAATCGCGGCATTCACGCCGGTTTACGCCGGAAACCGCAATAATCCGCGGGATTGTCGCCAACCATGACGCCAGGAGGTAGCGCAATGCAAATGATCTACAACAGCGACAATTACTGCATTGTCGAGTTTGGAGCAGATGTCGAGCATGCGCCCCTTGCCTCGGGCGGCTACGAAATCGTCGACAAGAACCTGAAACGCGAAATTTTCCTCGGTGGCCATATGGCCGAGACCTTCCGCGCCGACGTGACGCGTCTGATCGAGAGCGAGCCATCCGTGGAAGAGGTGGATGAATTCCTCGGCAAGTTCGATACGGTGATGAACAACCCGCTGGTCATGCACTGATCCCGGCACCGTCTGCCACACCGCGATACGACGACGCCCGCGCAAGCGGGCGTTTTTCATGGTGGGGGCGGGTCAGCGGCGTTGTCAGTACTGTTCCCACGGCAGCCCGTCGTGGCGCCAGCCATTCAGGGTATTGCGATGCCGCTGCGGGTCCAGGTCGCCCTCGAAGCCGTGCAGGACGTTGTACACCGTGGTGAAGCCGGCGCCTTCCAGCGCACGCGCCGCCGCCGTGGAGCGGTTGCCGCTGCGGCAGATCAGCAGCACCGGGCGGGCCGAGGCATGGCCGGCCAGTTTCTTCACCGCCTGGACGAAATGCGGGTTCACCTCCCAGTCCGGCCCGTCGTTCCAGGGCACGTTGTGGGCGCCCTGCGGATGGCCGACGAACAGGTATTCCATCTCGCTGCGGCAGTCGATGAACAGCGCATCGGGGGCGTTGTCGAGCAGGGCGCGGGCGTCGGCGGGACTCAGGTGTTGCATGCGGATGGCCGGTTGGGGCGGGTTGGGAACATGTGCGGTGGCGATTACGTCTCCCAGTGTAGGCCGCCACGCCCGGCACTGACAACCCGGGTGCGGCGCGGATTAGCGGGGTTTCCGATGTCCTTTCTGCCCGCAATGCCTTGATCACCCTGATAAAATCCCGCTCTTACCCAAAATTCGGCAGTCTTCCGCCCCCAGCCCCGTCATGAGCGCCACTCCCACACCTGTCCGTCCGTACACGCGGGCCGCCAACCTGCCCCGGTTGCTGCGCGACCGCATCCTGATCCTGGACGGCGCCATGGGCACCATGATCCAGCGCTACAAGCTTGGCGAGGCCGACTACCGCGGCGCGCGCTTCGTGGACCATCGCATCGACGTGAAGGGCAACAACGAGCTGCTGCTGCTGACGCGCCCGGACGTCATCAGCGAGATCCACGAGCAATACCTCGCCGCCGGCGCGGACCTGATCGAGACCAACACGTTCGGGGCCACGCGCGTGGCGCAGGAAGACTACAAGATGGCCGATCTGGCCTACGAGATGAACGTCGAGGCCGCCCGCCTGGCGCGCGCCGCCTGCGACAAGTTCAGCACGCCGGAGAAGCCGCGCTTCGTGGCCGGCGCCTTCGGCCCCACGCCGAAGACCGCCAGCATCAGCCCGGACGTGAACGACCCCGGCGCGCGCAACGTCACGTTCGAGGAACTGCGCCATTCCTACTACGAGCAGGGCAAGGCGCTGCTCGAGGGCGGCGCCGACGTGTTCCTGGTCGAGACGATCTTCGACACGCTGAACGCCAAGGCCGCGCTGTTCGCCATCGACCAGTTGTTCGAGGACACCGGCGAGCGCGTGCCCGTGATGATCTCCGGCACCGTGACCGACGCCTCGGGGCGCATCCTGTCCGGCCAGACCGTCGAGGCGTTCTGGAACAGCCTGCGCCACGCCCGGCCGATCACCTTCGGCCTGAACTGCGCGCTGGGCGCCACGCTGATGCGCCCGTACATCGCCGAACTGGCCAAGGTGTGCGATGCCGCGGTGTCCTGCTACCCGAACGCCGGCCTGCCCAACCCGATGAGCGACACCGGCTTCGATGAAACGCCCGAGGTCACCTCGTCGCTGGTGGAGGAATTCGCCGCGTCCGGGCTGGTGAACCTGGTGGGCGGCTGCTGCGGCACCACGCCCGAGCACATCGCCGCCATCGCCGCGCGCGTGGCCAACAAGGCGCCGCGCGCCTGGCCCGGCCAGTACCGCGACGACACCGCAACTGCCACCACGGCAGCCTGATCCATCGCCCGCCCCACACAAGACACATAGCCTTCCCATGAGCCAGCAAAACCTGCCCCCGCGTCCGATGCGCCTCTCCGGCCTGGAGCCGTTCACCATCGACGACGACACGCTGTTCGTCAACGTGGGCGAGCGTACCAACGTCACCGGCTCCAAGGCGTTCGCGCGCATGATCCTGAACGGCCAGTTCGACGAGGCGCTGGCCGTGGCCCGCCAGCAGGTGGAGAACGGCGCGCAGATCATCGACATCAACATGGACGAGGCCATGCTGGATTCGAAGGCGGCGATGGTGCGCTTCATGAACCTGATTGCCTCCGAGCCGGACATCGCGCGGGTGCCGATCATGATCGACTCGTCCAAGTGGGAGGTGATCGAGGCCGGCCTGCAATGCGTGCAGGGCAAGGCGGTGGTGAACTCGATCTCGCTCAAGGAAGGCGAGGAGCAGTTCCGCCACCACGCCGGGCTGATCCGCCGCTACGGCGCCGCCAGCGTGGTGATGGCGTTCGACGAGAAGGGCCAGGCCGACACCTTCGCGCGCAAGACCGAGATCTGCAAGCGCAGCTACGACCTGCTGGTGAACGAGCTGGGCTTCCCGCCCGAGGACATCATCTTCGACCCGAACATCTTCGCGGTGGCCACGGGCATCGAGGAGCACAACAACTACGCGGTGGACTTCATCGAGGCCACGCGCTGGATCAAGCAGAACCTGCCGTACGCGAAGGTGAGCGGCGGCGTCTCGAACGTCTCGTTCTCGTTCCGCGGCAACGACCTGGTGCGCGAGGCCATCCACACCGTGTTCCTGTACCACGCCATCGCGGCGGGCATGGACATGGGCATCGTCAACGCCGGCCAGCTCGGCGTGTACGACCAGCTCGACCCGGAACTGCGCGAGCGCGTGGAAGACGTGGTGCTGAACCGCCGCGACGATGCCACCGACCGCCTGCTGGAAATCGCCGACCGCTTCAAGGGCGGCGGCGCCAAGCGGGAAGAGAACCTGGCCTGGCGCGGCACGCCCGAGCAGCCGGTGACGGTGGCCGCGCGGCTGGCGCACGCGCTGGTGCACGGCATCACCAACTTCATCGTCGAGGACACCGAGGAGGCGCGCCAGGAGATCTTCGCGCGCGGCGGTCGCCCCATCGAGGTGATCGAAGGGCCGCTGATGGACGGCATGAACGTGGTCGGCGACCTGTTCGGCGCCGGCAAGATGTTCCTGCCGCAGGTGGTCAAGAGCGCGCGGGTGATGAAACAGGCCGTGGCGCACCTGCTGCCGTTCATCGAGGAAGAGAAGCGCCTGGTGGCCGAGGCCGGCGGCGACGTGCGCGCGCGCGGCAAGATCGTCATCGCCACGGTGAAGGGCGATGTGCATGACATCGGCAAGAACATCGTGTCGGTGGTGCTTCAGTGCAACAACTTCGAAGTCGTGAACATGGGCGTGATGGTGCCCTGCAACGAGATCCTGGCGCGGGCCAAGGTCGAGGGCGCCGACATCGTCGGGCTGTCCGGCCTGATCACCCCGTCGCTCGAGGAAATGGCCTATGTGGCGTCCGAGATGCAGCGTGACGACTACTTCCGCATCAAGAAGATTCCGCTGCTGATTGGCGGCGCCACCACCTCGCGCGTGCACACGGCGGTCAAGATCGCCCCGCACTACGAAGGCCCGGTGGTCTACGTGCCCGATGCCTCGCGCTCGGTCAGCGTGGCCTCCAGCCTGCTGTCGGACGAAGGCGCCAAGAAATACCTGGATGACCTGCGCGTCGACTACGACCGCATCCGCACCCAGCACGCCGGCAAGAAGGCCACGCCGATGGTGACGCTGGCCCAGGCACGCGCCAACAAGACGCCGGTGGACTGGAGCGGCTACGTCGCGCCGAAGCCGAAGTTCATCGGCCGTCGCGTGTTCCGCAACTACGACCTCGCCGAACTGGCGAACTACATCGACTGGGGTCCGTTCTTCCAGACCTGGGACCTCGCCGGCAAATTCCCGGACATCCTCAACGACGAGATCGTGGGCGAGTCTGCCCGCCGCGTGTTCTCGGACGGCAAGAGCATGCTGGCCCGCCTGATCCAGGGCCGCTGGCTGACTGCCAACGGCGTGATGGCGCTGCTGCCGGCCAACACGGTCAACGACGACGACATCGAGATCTACACCGACGAGACCCGCACCAAGGTCGCCCTGACCTGGCACAACCTGCGCCAGCAGAGCGAGCGCCCGGTGGTGGACGGCGTGCGCCGCCCCAACCGCTGCCTGGCGGACTTCATCGCCCCGAAGGACAGCGGCGTGGCCGACTACATCGGCCTGTTCGCGGTCACGGCCGGCATTGGCGTGGACAAGAAGGAGGCCCAGTTCGAGGCCGACCACGACGACTACAGCGCGATCATGTTCAAGTCGCTGGCCGACCGGTTGGCCGAAGCCTTCGCCGAATGCCTGCACGCGCGCGTGCGGACGGACCTGTGGGGCTACAACGCCGGCGAGACGCTGAGCAACGACGAGCTGATCGCCGAGTCGTATCCCGGTGTCCGCCCGGCGCCCGGCTATCCGGCCTGCCCGGAGCACACGGTCAAGGGCGCGATGTTCGAGTTCCTCGATGCCGCCGAGATCGGCATGGGCATCACCGAATCGCTGGCGATGACGCCGGCGGCCTCGGTGAGCGGCTTCTATCTCGCGCATCCGGACGCCACGTACTTCAGTGTGGGCAAGATCGGCCAGGACCAGCTCGACGACATGGTGGCGCGCCGTGGCGAAGACCGCGCCACGCTGGCACGCGCGCTCGCGCCGAACCTGTAACGGGCCTCACCACTGCTTACAGGGCATTACAAGTCCTCACAGACCGCGCCGGAAAGACTCCTTAGACTGAGCCTCAGTTCACGTGACACCGCGTGAATGCCGCGACGAATGTTTCGTCGCGGAGCATTCCAGAATAGGAGTCTCTTCCATGAACAAGCTGCTGATCTCCCTGTCCGCCCTGTCGATTGCTGCCGCTTCCTCCGTGGCGATGGCCCAAGGTACCGGCGTCACCGCCGGTGCGCAAAACGGACTGGGCGCCTCGGTGAACGCGCCAGGTGTAAGCGCGGGCGCCAACGCATCGGGCGGCCTGAGCACGCAAGGTGGCGCCGCCACGACGACCGCGCCGACGGCCGCCGACAGCAAGGCGGACCTCGGCGCCCATGCCGGTGCCGAGGCTGGCACCAAGGCCGAGACGAAGTCGAAGAGCAAGCAGGGCAGCCACGCCAAGGCCAAGAGCAAGAAGGGCGAGTCGAAGGACGGCGTGACGCCGCTCGGCGCCAATGCCGGGGCGGGGGCGGACGCCGGTACCAAGATCCAGTAGTCGATCGCTATCCCAGCGCTCGGTGTCCGGCCGGGGCCGGGGCGGTACCCTCCAGGCCGCCTCACCCCCAGGCCGGGGCGCAGGACGCGGGATGCATGACCAGAACGGGCGCTTCGGCGCCCGTTCTGGCGTTCTGGCGCCTTGACGTACTTGTGTGCCGGGCGCCCGATTTGGCGCAGTGCAGCACGCTTGTGCCGTGGCGCATCATGTCAGCCTGACACTGACATATTTGCTGCGGCGCCGGCACTACAATGCAGAAACCGGCGCGGGCCGTGTTTCTTCAGCCCGGCCGGCCCCTCACCGTGGGAGACACCGATGATCCGCGTCTTGATCGCCGACGATCATGAGATCGTTCGCGCCGGTCTGCGCCAGTTCATTTCAGAGGAACCCGACATCAAGGTGACGGGCGAAGCCGCCAGCGGCGACGAAGTGATGGCGCAGTTGCGCGACAGCGAGTTCGATGTCCTCGTACTCGATATTTCCATGCCGGACCGGAACGGCATCGACGTACTCAAATTGATCCGGCAGCGCCTGCCCAACCTGCCGGTGCTGATCCTGTCGACCTATCCGGAAGACCAGTACGCGATCAATCTGATCCGTGCCGGCGCGTCGGGCTACCTGACCAAGGAATCGGCGCCGGACGACCTCGTCAAGGCGATCCGCACGGTGGCCCAGGGCCGCCGCTACGTCAGCCCGACCGTGGCCGACCTGCTGATCGGCGGGTTGGACAAGCCGACCGAGCAACCGGTGCACCAGACCCTCTCCGAGCGAGAGTTCCAGATCTTCTGCAAGCTGTCGCGCGGGCAGTCGGTCTCGGTCATCGCCGACGAGCTGTTCCTGAGCGTGAAGACCGTGAGTACCTATCGCTCGCGCATTTTGGAAAAAATGGGCATGAAGACCAACGCCGACCTGACGTACTACGCCATCAAGAATGGCCTGGTGGAGTAGCGTCCCGTCGTCCCCAGTCAGCAAACAGACCTTTTTCCCCGCCCCCTATCGCACCATGCCGGAGCAAGCCACGGCCTCCTCGACCCGATCGCTGCGTGTCCTCCTGATCGAGGATTCCGCGGTCCTGCGGGGCATGCTGCTGGAATACCTGACGGCTTTCCCGTTCGTCGAATCCGTGGACTGGGCCGATACCGAGGCCATGGCCATCCGGCTGGCCGCGAGCGGGCACTATGACGTGGTGATCGTCGACCTGCAGCTCAAGCAGGGCAACGGCATCAACGTGCTGCGCGAGATGCAGCGCGCCGGGCTCTCCGGCATCCGCATCGTCTACACCAATCATGCGCAGGTCTCGATGTACCGCCGCCAGTGCACGGAGGCCGGGGCCGACTATTTCTTCGACAAGTCGCTGGAACTGGAGCAGGTGTTCCGCGTGATCGAGGAATACGCCACCTCGGCCTGACGGCCGCGGCGCGACTTCGGCCTGACGGCCTACAGCTCGGCTTCCTTCTCTGCTTCCTCCGGCGGCGCCAGCACCGATGTGGTGAGCGGCACCTCGACGCGCACGCTCACGCCCTGGCCCGGCGCGGAATCGATCTGCATCGTCCCGCCCAGCGCCAGCACGCGCTGCTCCATCCCCAGCAGGCCATGGTGGCCGGCCGTGCTGCCGGCGTCGAAGTCTGGCGGCAGCCCCTTGCCATCGTCGCGGATGGTCATGGTGAGATGGTCGTCGGTGCAGGCCAGCGCCACGGACACGTGGCGCGCCTCGGCGTACTTGCTGGCGTTGGTCAGCGATTCCTGCACGATCCGGTATAGCGCGATGGCCGCGCTGTCGCGCAGCGGCGGCAGGGAATCGGGTAGCTCCACGTCGGTTTCCCACTGGTTGCGCGCGCCGCCGTCTTCCACGGACTGGATGATGGCCTCGCGCAGGCCCAGGTTCAGCAGCACGGTGGGGCGCAGGTCCTCGATCAGCTGGCGCTTGATCTGGATGCCCTGGTCCACGTGCAGCATCACGCGGGTCAGCTTGTCGCGGGCCTCGGGGTGGGTCTCCTGCACGCGCATGCGCACCCAGTGCAGGTCGAGCTTGATTGCCGTCAGGATGGCGCCCAGTTCGTCGTGGAGTTCGCGCGCCAGCCGGGTCTTCTCGTCCTCGGTCACGCGCTGCAAGTGGGCCGCCAGCGCGGAAAGCTGCCGCGTGCGCGCGCGCACCTTGCGGTCGAGCCGGGCGCTTTCTTCTTCCAGCTGGATACGGGCCGCCTCGGCCATCGACATCCGGCGCGAATGGCCGAGCCCGACCGTCACCAGCAGCAGGATGTTGATCGCCGTCAGCAGCCCGATGCCGTAGCGCGAGAGCTGGAGGTCATGCTCGGCGGCCTCCAGGTTGTGCGTGACGGTGCCGGACTCGCGCACCTGCAGCTGCTCCAGCCCGCGCCGGGCGGCTTCCATGGTCTGGCGGCCGAAATCGGTGCGGATCAGGTCCATCGCCACGTCCACATCGCGCTTGCCGTAGACCAGCGTCAGGGCCATCTCGTTGAGCTTGCGCGTGACGAACTGGGACGCCTCGCCAAACTGGCGCAGGCCCTCGGCGTCGTTGGCGTAGTGCTGGCGGATGCGCGCCATCAGGGCGTTGATCTGCGGCAGCGCCTTGTAGTACGGCTCCAGGTAGCTGTCCTGGCCGGTCAGCAGGAAGCCGCGCTGGCCCGCCTCGGCATTGACGAGTTCGCCCATCAGCGCGCCCAGGTCGCTTTGCAGCTGCTGGGAGCGGATGGCCTCGGTATAGCCCTCGCGCAGGCGCAGGTTGCCCGTCTCCGAGGCAATCAGGACGGCCAGAGTCAGCACGATGCCACCGGCGAGCAGCAGGGTATTTCTGAGAAGTAGGGAGTGCTTGGCCATCACGAATACCAGGAAATACCGGTTTGGGCGGACGCGCGGGCGCACGTGCGGCCATGGAATCACATCGACATGGCAGGGTCAATCGTACAGACGGCCCCCGAGTGGCGCACCCGGTGCGGCGCGGTGTGCATTGTAGGACTTGGCTGACACGGGAATCGGTCGGGGGTCGGTGTCTGGCGCCGGGGCATGACCCTACGATGAGGCTATGAGCTTGCGCACCGTGGCGCAAGCCGGGCGCACCGCAGCAACCGGGGTGCGCCCGCTAACCTCGGGAGACTGGCCATGCTGCATTACGCACTCGTTTTCTTCGTTGTCGCGCTGATCGCGGCGATCTTCGGCTTTGGTGGCATTGCCGCCGGTGCCGTCGAAATTGCCAAGATCCTGTTCTTCATCTTCCTGGTCGTGGCGCTTGTCACCTTCGTGATGGGCCTGATCCGCAGAAGGTAAGGGGCACGCACGCGGCACGCGCCCACGCCGGATCGGCCGGCGGGCGCGGTGCTCAGTACCCCGAACCGCAATGAGGAGTCCCTATGCTCACGCAGAACCCCAAAGTCCGGAAGGAAATCAATCACTTGCATGACAGCGCCGATGCTGCCGTGCGCCAGTTGAAACATGCCGCCCGGGATACCCGCGACGCGGCGCGTGACGCCGCTGTACCGGTTTCGGGCGAGGTCAAGGCCCTGATCGCCCAGCTCCAGCAGACCATCGACGTGCTCACGCACGAGGGGTCGGAAGAGGGCCTGGCGGCCGGCCGCCGCCTGCGCATGCGGGCCAACGAGATGGCGGAACGGATTCGCGCCCGGGGGACCGATGGCATGCACTGGGCCCGGGAACACATGGATGAAGCCGTGGATCACGGCCGTGCGCGCGTGGCCGAAAGCCCGCTGAAGGCGGTGGGGATTGCCGCACTGATCGGCGCCTGTATCGGGTTGCTGCTGGCGGGACGCCGCAGCGACGAGTAACCGAATATCCTGGCCCGGCACGCCGGGCCTGTACCGTTTTACCCCTGCAGCAAAACCCCCTTTCCGGATATATCCCTGATCCGGGACGCCCGGCACCTCGATGGTGGCCGGGCATTTTTTTGCCTGTTTTTTGCCTGTTTCTTGTCGACTACGGCCCGCGGGCCGTCAGACGCCCCACATCACGTTGGCGCCTTCCCGCTCGGACGCGCGCAGCATGTCCAGGAACGGGTAGGCGCGCTGGCCCAGGTGGAGGGGTTCTTCCTCGTCCTCGTCGCGGGCGTCGGAGTGGACAGAGGTATCGGCGGGGTGCACCTTCTTCGCATCCTGCACGGCGGCCTCGAGTTTCTTGATGGCGCGCGGGAGTTCCTCGGACGTGATCACCCCGCGCTCGCCCATGTGCTTGCCGATGATGCCAAGCAGCGTGAGGGCAAGATCCTTCATCATGATCAGGTCCTGCGCCGCGTGGGATTTGAAGGTGATCAGCATGATGTTTCCTTTCACGAGTGACGAAGTTCCGCACAAGCCGCGCGGCACGGTCGCATGATGTCAGCATAGCACCTGATAAAATTCCGCGTTTCCCGATTTCCGGTGCCGGTCACGCGACGCGCGGCGCACTTGCCGCAACGCCTCCGGACCGTTCATCGCTCTCTTTAGCGCCTTCAGGGCAAAGACATCCATGCTGCCTGTTCAGACCTCCAATCTTGCCGCCGCGTTCACTGACGCCGTGCGCGCGCTCGCCCCGGCCGACGCCGCCCTGCCCGCCGTCACCTTCGAGCGCCCCAAGGTGGCCGCCCACGGCGACCTGGCGTGCAATATCGCCATGCAGGTGGCCAAGGCGCTCAAGAGCAATCCGCGCGAACTGGCCCAGAAGATCGTCGCCGCCGTGCAGGCCGACCCCCGTGCCACGGCGATCGTCGCCCAGGCCGAGATTGCCGGCCCCGGCTTCATCAACCTGCGCCTGACCCCCGCCGCCCGCGCCGACGTGCTGCGCGCCGTGCTGGCCGAAGGTGATCGATTCGGCGCCCGGCCGGCCGGCGAGCATGGCCAGGTGCTGGTGGAGTTCGTCTCCGCCAACCCGACCGGGCCGCTCCACGTCGGCCACGGCCGCCAGGCCGCCCTGGGCGACGCGCTGGCCAACCTGCTGGCCTGGAACGGCTGGGCGGTGCACCGCGAGTTCTATTACAACGACGCCGGCGTGCAGATCCAGACGCTGGCCATCTCGGTCCAGGCCCGCGCGCGCGGCCTGAAGCCGGGCGAGGCCGGCTGGCCCGAGTCCGCCTACAACGGCGACTACATCGCCGATATCGCCGCCGACTTCCTGGCCGGCAAGACGGTGGCTGCCAGCGACGGCGAGCCGGTGACCGCCTCGGGCAACATCGACGATATCGACTCGATCCGCAAATTCGCGGTGACCTACCTGCGTAACGAGCAGGATATCGACCTCCAGGCCTTCGGCGTGAAGTTCGACCGCTACTACCTGGAGTCGTCGCTGTACAGCGATGGCCGCGTGGAAGGCGCCGTGCAGTCGCTGGTGGCCAAGGGCAAGACCTACGAGAGCGAAGGCGCGCTGTGGCTGCGCACCACCGACGACGGCGATGACAAGGACCGCGTCATGAAGAAGACGGACGGCACCTACACGTACTTCGTGCCGGATGTGGCGTACCACACCACCAAGTGGGAGCGCGGCTTCGCCAAGGTCATCAACGTGCAGGGCAGCGACCACCACGGCACCATCGCCCGCGTGCGCGCCGGCCTGCAGGGGCTGGACATGGGCATTCCCCAGGGCTACCCCGACTACGTGCTCCACAAGATGGTCACGGTGATGAAGAACGGCGAGGAGGTGAAGATCTCCAAGCGCGCCGGCTCGTACGTGACCGTGCGCGACCTGATCGAGTGGAGCAACGGCGGCGACGAGACCATCCGCAGCCTGCTGGACGCCGGCGTGGCGGATTGGCCCGCCCATTTCACGCGCGGCCGCGACGCCGTGCGATTCTTCCTGCTGTCCCGCAAGGCCGACACCGAATTCGTGTTCGACGTGGACCTCGCCCTGAAGCAGAACGACGAAAACCCGGTGTATTACGTGCAGTACGCCCACGCCCGGATCTGCTCGATCTTCGAGGCCTGGGGCGGCGCCGGCTGGGAAGCCCGCCTGCCGGAACTGGCCGGGGCGGACCTGGCCGCCGTGACCGCCGCGGACGTGAGCGCCCAGGCCATCGCCCTGGGCCGCCGTCTGGCCGAGTTCCCGGACATGCTGGCGGCAGCCGCCGGCGAGCTGGCGCCCCATGCGGTGGCGTTCTACCTGCGCGACCTGGCAGGCGACTTCCACGCCTTCTACAACGCCGACCGCGTACTGGTGGACGACGAGGCGGTCAAGCGCGCCCGGCTGGCGCTGCTGGCGGCCACGCGCCAGGTGCTCAAGAACGGCCTGGCCGTGATTGGCGTCTCGGCGCCGCAACGGATGGACCGCGAGCCCGCCGCCAACTGAGCCGCAACGCCCCTGTGACGGATTCTTGGGCCACTTTTCAGAGTGGTCTCAATCGTGCCTGCCGGGACAGGCCCTATAATCCCCGGCAACACCGAAGAGGACTTCATGCAACAGCAACGCAAGCGCGCCGCGCGCCCAACCCGTACCCATGTCCGGATGCAGCGCGGTGGTACGTTCCTGGGCCTGGTGCTCGGGCTGATCGTCGGCCTGGCCATCGCCGTGGTGGTGGCCCTGTATATCACCAAGTCGCCCGCGCCGTTCCAGCAGAAGGGCGCCAACGGCAATGCCCAGCAGCGCCCGAGCGAGCCCGGCAACGTGGCCACGCCGCTGCCGGCGCCGACGCAACCGCAGCAGCAGGCCGAGGGCCCGAGCGACCCGAACCGGCCGCTGTGGAGCAAGACGCCGGCCAAGCCGGTGGGCCAGCCCGACGGGCAGCCGGCTACCCCGGCGCAGCCGCCGGTGGCGACCACCCGCCCGGCTGACCAGCCCGCCAACGGCGCGGCCAGCGCCGCCAAGCCGGCCGATGCCTCGCGTCCGGCCGAAAAACCCGCCACGCGCCCCGCCGAGAAGCCGGTAGCCGACCCGATCGCCGAGATCGCCCAGGCTGACGCCAACAAGGTGGGTTACCTGCTCCAGGTGGGCGCCTTCCGCTCGCAGGACGACGCGGACCGCCAGAAGGCCAATCTGGCCATGCAGGGCTTCGAAGCCAAGGTCACGGAGCGCGATGTCAACGGCGTGAAGATGTACCGCGTTCGTCTGGGGCCGTTCAACCGTATCGAGGACATGAACCGGGCGCGCGACCGCCTGCAATCGAACGGTTTCGAAGCTTCGGTGATCCGCTTTACAAAGCAGTAACATGGCGGGCGGCGCCGCGGAGGAACCGGGCGCCGCCGCACTTGTCTTACCGGTCGGCTCGCTGCGTGCGGGCCATCCCCCTGATCTCTCTGACCTATCAGAAGGCCCTTCGAAGATGAAGAAAATCGCCGCTTTCCTCGCCACCGTCGCCGCCGTGGGCGGTCTGCTGATGACTGCGCCCGCAGCCATGGCCGCACCGGCCGAGGGCAAGGACTACACGGTGCTGAAGTCGCCCCAGCCGGTACCGGCGGGCAAGATCGAAGTGACCGAGTTCTTCTGGTACGGCTGCCCGCACTGCTACGACTTCGAGCCCGAACTGGAAGCCTGGGTCAGCAAGCAGGGCAAGGACGTGGTGTTCAAGCGCGTGCCGGTAGCCTTCCGCGACGACCTGCTGCCGCACACCAAGATCTTCTATGCGCTGGAGTCGCTGGGCAAGCTGGACGCCCTGCACGGCAAGGTGTTCGAGGCGATCCACAAGGACCGCAAGCGCATGCTGACCACCGACGAAATCGCCGATTTCATGGCCAAGAACGGCATCGACCGCAAGCAGTGGCTCGATACCTACAACTCGTTCACGGTGACCACGAACGCCCAGCGCGCCAACAAGATCGCCGATTCGTACAAGATCGAGGGTGTGCCGACCGTGGTGGTGCAGGGCAAGTACGAGACCTCCCCGAGCATTGCCGGCACCAAGCCGGCTGCCATCCAGGCCATGGATTTCCTGGTCACGGGCGTGCGCGCGAAGAAGCTCTGATCCGCGCGGCATGACCCCGACGGCCCGGTGCGCGAGAAGCGTGCCGGGCCGTTTTGCTTGATCCGGGCCGTTCTCCCTCCGAATTCACTATATTGATCCGATGCGACCCCTGAAAGTCTTCCTTACCGGCGCATCGAGCGGCATCGGCCAGGCGCTGGCGCGCGCCTACGCGGCGCAGGGCGCCGTACTCGGGCTGGTAGGCCGGCGCGAAGAGGCCCTGCGCGACTTCGCCGCCTCCCTGCCCAACCCCAACGCCGTGCGCATCTATGCGGCCGATGTGCGCGATGCGGACGCCATGCACGCCGCCGCCACCGATTTTCTCGACCATTTCGGCTGCCCCGATGTGGTCATCGCCAACGCGGGAATCTCCGTGGGCACCGTGGCCAGCGAGCGCGAGGACCTGGACGACTTCCGCCTGGTCATGGACACCAACTGGTTCGGCACCCTGACCACCTTCCAGCCTTTCCTGCACCCGATGCGCGAGCGCGCGCCCGGCGTCGGCGGCTGGCGCGGCACGCTGGTCGGTATCGCCAGCGTGGCCGGCGTGCGCGGCCTGCCCGGCGGCGGGGCCTACAGCGCCTCGAAGTCCGCCGTGGTGAAGCTGCTGGAAAGCCTCCGGCTGGAGCAGGCGCGGCACCGCATCCGCGTGGTGACCATCGCGCCCGGCTATATCCGCACGCCGATGACGGCGCACAACCCGTACCGCATGCCGTTCCTGATGGATGCCGACGTCTTCGCGCGCAAGGCCATCCGCCGGATTGCCGCCGGCACGCGCTACAAGGTGATTCCGTGGCAGATGGGGGTGGTGGCGTCGATCCTGCACGTGATGCCGCTGTGGCTCTACGACAAGCTGTTCGCCCGCGCGCCGCGCAAGCCGCGCAAGGCAGACCGCGCCGGTGGGGGAGACGCCTGATGCGGACCGACGCCCTCGGGCAGGCCCACGACCCGGCCAGTGGCGAGGTCCGCATCGCCTCGCTGGTGCCGTCCGTGACCGAGCTGCTGTTCGATCTCGGCCTGGCCGACCAGATGGTGGCCCGCACCGGCTTCTGCATCCATCCCGAACCGGCGGTGCGGGCGGTGGAGAAGGTCGGCGGGACCAAGGACGTCAAGCTGGACAAGCTGCGGGCGCTGGCGCCGACCCACGTGGTGGTCAATATCGACGAGAACCGGCGCGAAACCGTGGACGAGATCCGCACCTTCGTGCCGCACGTGATCGTCACCCACCCGTGCGCGCCCGAGGACAACTTCGCGCTGTACCGGCTGCTCGGTGGCATTTTCAACAAAGTGCAACAGTCGGAGGGGCTGGCGCAGGCGCTCCAGGCCGAACTCGACGCGATCCGCGCCCGTCGCTGGCCGGCGCGCACCGTGCTGTACGCGATCTGGCAGGACCCGTGGATGACGGTGTCGCGCGCCACCTATATCAGCAGGATGCTGGCGCTGGTGAATTGGGCCACCTGGCCCGCTGACGGCGCGGACCTCGCGGCCTGCGTCGATGGGGATTGCAGCCGGCCGAATGCGCCCGGCGAGCGCTATCCCACCTTCCGCTGGAGCGACGCGCTGGTGCGCGAGCTGGACGCCGTGCTGCTGTCGACCGAGCCATACCGCTTCACCGAGGACCATGCCGATGCGCTCGAGCGCCAGATCGGCAGGCCGGTGATGCTGGTCGATGGCGAGATGCTGTCCTGGTACGGCAGCCGCGCCGTGGCCGGCGTGCGCTACCTCAGGACGCTTGCCGAGTCGTTCTGACTCGTCCTAATCCGTTCTGATCCTCAGACCGTCCGGAAGCGGATGATCCCGTCATCGCCGCATTCGCGCACAAGTTGCCCGCGATGCCAGAGCGCGTGCAGGTGCGCCAGCGCCTCGCCCATCGCGAAGGTCAGCTGGTGGATGTCGAACTGGCGCCGGAAGATCACGCCGACGATGTCGTGCGCATGGCACGGCTTCTCGGCGCAGGCGGCCAGCGTCTCGGCCAGCCGGTCCACATGGTGCTCCTGCAACTGGCGGATGCGGGTATGCAGGTTGCGGAACGGGCGGCCGTGCGACGGCAGGATCAGTACGTCAGCCGGCAGGTCTTCGTACTTGTTCAATGAGTCGAGGTAGAGCTGGAGCGGATTGGCCTCCGGCTCCATGTCGAACACGCTGACATTGGTCGAGATGCGCGGCAGCACCATGTCGCCCGAGATCAGTACATTGGTGGCGGCGTTGTAGAGCGCCACGTGCTCCGGGGCATGGCCGAAGCCGGTGATCACGCGCCAGCCGGCCGTGGCCGGATCGGCGCCGATGGTCACGGTGTCCTCGTCCATCAGGCGGCGGTATTGCGTCGGCACCTCGGGCACCATCGACGGATAGTAGGCTTTGCGGCCGCGCAGTTTTTCGAGGTTGTCCGGGTCGGTCAGGCCGTGGCGGGCGAAGTGGCTCGCCGCGAAGTCACCGCCGGCATTCGAGCCGACGCCGCTGCCGCCGGACATCACGCGCGCGGTCATGTAGTCGCCCAGGCTCATCCACAGCCGCACGTCCCAGTGCTTGCAGAGCCAGTGCGCCAGGCCCACGTGGTCCGGGTGGCAATGGGTCACCAGCACGCGCAGCACGGGCAGGCCGTCCAGCTCGTTGGCGAAGATGGTCTCCCAATGCCCCTTGATGATGTCGTTGGTGATGCCGCAGTCGATGATGGTCCAGCCGTCCTGCCCGTCCAGGCGGTCGCGCAGGAGCCACAGGTTGATGTGGTCGAGCGCGAAGGGCAGCGGCATGCGCAGCCAGTAGACGCCGGGCGCCACTTCCTGGCGCGTGCCGGGCGCCGGCATGGTCTCGTCAAACGGGTAGTGGAGCTGGCTTTCGAGTGCGTTCATGGGGCTTGTCTCGGTCGAATCCGGCGCCTTCGGGTGCAGCGGGGCACCGGGCGCTCTGTGGGGTCATGTTGTCCAGTCATTGTCAGCGGCGGCACTTGACGCTAACGTTAACGTCAATCGTCGCGGCCTGCTCGTCATCTTAGACCAAAACTTGACCGTACAACGAACGACCGTTCACTTTCCTGGGCGCACCATGCCGGCACAGCCATCCTCCGCCACCTACACCATTACCGACCTCGCGCGCGAGTTCGACGTCACCCCGCGCGCGATCCGGTTCTACGAGGATCAGGGCCTGCTCTCGCCTGACCGCGAGGGCCCGGGCGGCCGCAAGCGCGTCTATAACGGACGCGAGCGCACCCGCCTCAAGCTCACGCTGCGCGGCAAAAGGTTAGGGCTCACTCTCAACGAGATTCGCGAAATTCTGGATCTCTACGAGTCGCCACGCGATACCGCGCCGCAGTTGGAGCGTTTCCTGGGCGCCCTGTCGCAGCATCGGGACGTTCTGGAGCGCCAGATGGAAGACCTCCAGGCCCAGCTTGCCGAGATCGACCAGCACGAGCGCCATTGCCGGGCGCTGCTAGCGGCACATGGCGAAGCCCCCAAGACCAGAACCGCCTGATGCCGCACTTTCAGCCATCCGCCTTCGGATGGAATTGACGTTTACGTAAACGTCAATAAAATACGCCCCACAACACCGACACGAACAGACAGGAGACCGACATGACCGAACTGCCAGGCCTGAGATTCGATCTGGGCGAGGACATCGAGATGCTGCGCGCCTCCGTGCGCAGTTGGGCGCAGGCCGAACTGGCGCCGCGCGCGGCCGAGATCGACCGGTCGGACCAGTTCCCGATGGATGCCTGGAAGAAGATGGGCGACCTCGGCGTGCTGGGCATCACCGTGGCCGAGGAGTACGGCGGCGCGAACATGGGCTACCTCGCCCATATGATCGCGATGGAGGAGATCAGCCGCGCGTCGGCGTCGGTCGGGCTGTCCTACGGCGCGCACTCGAATCTGTGCGTGAACCAGATCCACCGCAATGGCTCGGCCGCCCAGAAGGCGAAATACCTGCCCAAGCTGGTGTCGGGGGACTGGATCGGCGCGCTGGCGATGAGCGAGCCGAACGCGGGCTCGGACGTGGTCAGCATGAAGTTGCGCGCCGACAGGGTTGGCGGACCCGGGGGCGACCGCTACGTGCTGAACGGCACCAAGATGTGGATCACCAACGGGCCGGACTGCGACGTGCTGGTGGTCTACGCCAAGACCGAGCCGGACCTCGGCGCGCGCGGCATGACGGCCTTCATCGTCGAGAAAGGCATGAAGGGCTTCTCGGTGGCGCAGAAGCTGGACAAGCTGGGCATGCGCGGCTCCCACACGGGCGAACTGGTGTTCGAGAACGTGGAAGTGCCGGTGGAGAACATCCTCGGCGCCGAAAATGGCGGCGCCAAGGTGCTGATGAGCGGGCTCGACTACGAGCGCGCGGTGCTGTCCGGCGGCCCGGTCGGCATCATGCAGGCGTGCATGGACGTGGTGACGCCGTACATCCACGACCGCAAGCAGTTCGGCCAGAGCATCGGCGAGTTCCAGCTGATCCAGGGCAAGGTGGCGGACATGTACACCACGCTCCAGGCCGCGCGCAGCTATTTGTATACCGTGGGCAAGAACCTGGACTCGCTGGGCAGCGGCCACGTGCGCCAGGTCCGCAAGGACTGCGCGGCGGTGATCCTGTACACGGCGGAAAAGGCCACGTGGATGGCCGGCGAGTCGGTGCAGATCCTGGGCGGCAATGGCTACATCAACGACTACCCCACCGGGCGGCTGTGGCGCGATGCCAAGCTGTACGAGATTGGCGCGGGCACGTCGGAGATCCGCCGGATGCTGATCGGCCGGGAGCTGTTTGCCGAGACGATGTGATCGAATGTGATCTATCGTCAACCCAGCCGACGCTAGCGAACCCCTTTACAATTCCCTGACCCCTTACCGCAGCCGCCGCCTCGAACATGTCGCACTTCCCCAAGCTGCTCTCGTCGCAGATTGCCTACGATGTGGCGCGGACCATGCTGGACGGCTTCGACAAGCACTACCGGCTGTTCCGCGAGGTCAGCCACGCGGCCAAGCTGCGTTTCGAGGCAGGGGATTGGCACGGGCTGCAGCAACTCCAGCGCGATCGCATCGCGTTCTATAACGAGCGCGTGCGCGAGACCACGGTGATCCTCGAGGACGAGTACGACGCCGCGCGGATCGAGGACGGCATCTGGCAGCAGATCAAGCTGCACTACATCGGCCTGCTGACCAGGCACCACCAGCCCGAGCTGGCCGAGACCTTCTTCAACTCGGTCTGCACCCGCATCCTGCACCGCTCGTACTTCAATAACGATTTCATCTTCGTGCGGCCAGCGATCTCGACCGAGTACATCGAGAACGAGGAATCGCCGATGCGGCCCACCTATCGCGCCTACTACCCGGGCAGCCGCGAGGGCATGGCCGCCTGTTTCGAGCGGATGGTGCACAACTACCAGCTGGAGCGGCCGTTCGAGGATCTTGCGCGGGACATCGGCTACGTGGTGCGCGCCTTCGCCGAGCACCTGGGCGAGGCGCGGATTGCGCCGAACTTCCAGATTCATGCGCTATCGTCGCTGTTCTTCCGCAACAAGGCCGCCGTCATCGTCGGCCGGGTGCTGAACGGCGACCAGACCTACCCGCTGGCGATCCCGATCATCCACGGCCCGACCGGCCAGCTCGTGCTGGACACCGTGCTGCTGCGCCCGGAACAGCTGCTGATCCTGTTCTCGTTCTCGCACGCCTATTTCATGGTCGACATGGAGATTCCATCGGCCTACGTGACCTTCCTGCGCGACATCCTGCCGCGCAAGCCGCGCGGGGAGATCTACACCGCGCTGGGGTTGCAGAAGCAGGGCAAGAACCTGTTCTACCGCGACTTCCTCCACCATCTCCAGCATTCGTCGGACAAGTTCGTGGTCGCGCCCGGCATCCGGGGCCTGGTGATGCTGGTGTTCACGCTGCCGTCGTTCCCGTACGTGTTCAAGGTCATCCGCGATGCCTTCGCGCCGCCCAAGGAAACCACGCGCGCGCTGGTGGAGTCGAAGTACCAGCTCGTGAAGCAGCACGACCGGGTCGGGCGCATGGCCGATACGCTCGAGTACTCCGACGTGGCCTTCCCGCTGTCGCGCTTCGACGAATCGCTGGTGCGCGAGCTGGAAGCCCACGCGCCGTCGATGATCGAGTACCAGCGCGGCCGCGACGGCGGGCAGGAGATCGTGGTGCGCCACGTCTATATCGAGCGCCGCATGACGCCGCTCAACCTGTGGCTCCAGGAGGGCACCGACGAGCAGGTCGAGCACGGCATCGTCGAGTACGGCAACGCGGTCAAGGAACTGATCGCCGCCAATATCTTCCCGGGCGACATGCTCTACAAGAACTTCGGCGTCACGCGCCACGGGCGCGTGGTGTTCTACGACTATGACGAGATCGAATACCTGACCGATTGCAACATCCGCCGCGTGCCCGAGCCGCGCAACGAGGAGGAGGAAATGTCTGGCGAGGTGTGGTACACCGTACGTCCGCACGACATCTTTCCGGAAACGTTCCGCACGTTCCTGCTCGGCGACCCACGCGTGCGCGCCGCCTTCCTGCGGCACCACGAGGATTTCTTCGATGCTGCCATGTGGCAGCACCATAAGGACCGGCTGATGGCCGGACACGTCCATGACTTTTTTGCCTATCAGAGTAAAGACCGCTTTATCCACCGCTACGGCCCCGGCGCCGACGACCACCCCACAGATCTTCCAAGGAGGGCGGCATGACTGATGCCATCGCGCAACTGTTCAAGAACAACCGCGACTGGGTGGACCGCGTCAACGCGGAAGACCCCACCTTCTTCACGCGACTGGCCAACCAGCAGGCCCCCGAGTACCTGTGGATCGGCTGTTCCGATTCGCGCGTGCCGGCCAACCAGATCCTCGGACTGGCGCCGGGCGAGGTGTTCGTCCATCGCAATATCGCCAATGTGATCTCGCACAGCGACCTGAACGCGCTGTCCGTGCTCCAGTTCGCCGTGGAGGTGCTCAAGGTGCGTCACATCACCGTGGTGGGCCACTACGGCTGCGGTGGCGTCAAGGTAGCGCTCAAGCGCGAGCGCGTCGGCCTGGCCGACAACTGGCTGCGCCACGTGCAGGATGTGGCCGACAAGCACGCCGCCTACCTCGGCACGGTGCTGCGCGAGGACGATGCCCACACGCGGCTGTGCGAGCTGAACGTGATCGAACAGGTCAACAACGTCTGCCAGACCACGGTGCTCCAGGACGCCTGGGACCGTGGCCAGGCCGTGACAGTGCATGGCTGGGTCTACGGCGTGTCCGATGGCCTGCTGCGCGACCTCGGCATGGCCGCCAGCAGCAATGAGGAATTGCACGAACAACTGGCCGCGGCCTATCGCCAGTACGGCGACCCCCCGCAGGCTTCGATCCGCTGATTTCAAGACAGTACGAACCGGTATTCAGGAGACAACCATGCAAGACCCGATCGTCATCGTATCCGCCGCCCGCACGCCCATGGGCGCGTTCCAGAGCGAGTTGAGCAGCCTGACGGCGCCGCAGCTCGGCGCCGCGGCCATCCGCGCCGCCGTGGAGCGCGCCGGCCTGAAGCCGGAGCAGGTGCAGGAAGTGGTGTTCGGCTGCGTGCTGCCGGCCGGGCAGGGGCAGGCGCCCGCGCGCCAGGCGGCGCTCGGCGCCGGGCTGCCGCTGGACGTGGCCTGTACCACGGTCAACAAGATGTGCGGATCGGGCATGCGCGCGGCGATGACGGTCTTCGACGGCCTGCTGGCCGGTTCGTTCGAGATCGCCATCGCGGGCGGCATGGAAAGCATGACCAACGCGCCGTACCTGATTCCGAAGGGGCGCGGCGGCTACCGCATCGGTCACGGCATGATCTACGACCACATGATGCTCGATGGCCTGGAAGACGCCTACTCTCGTGACGAAAAAGGCGGGGGCCGCGCGATGGGCACCTTCGGCGAGGACTGCGCCGCCAAGTACGCGTTCACCCGCGCCCAGCAGGACGAATTCGCGATGGAGTCCGTGCGCCGCGCCCAGCAGGCGACCGAGAGCGGCGCCTTCCGCTGGGAAGTCACGCCGGTCACGGTGTCGGGCAAGGGCGGCGACACGGTGATCGACACCGATGAAGGCCCGCGCCGCATCAAGGTGGACAAGATCCCGTCGCTGAAGCCGGCCTTCGCCAAGGACGGCACGATCACGGCGGCCTCGTCATCGTCGATCAACGACGGCGCCGCCGCGCTGGTGATGATGCGCGAGTCGACCGCGAAGTCGCTCGGCCTGCAGCCGCTGGCGCGCATGCTCGGCCATACCTCGCACGCGCAGGCGCCGGGCTGGTTCACCACGGCGCCCGTGGAAGCCATCGCCAAGCTCTACCGCAAGCTGGACTGGACCACCGACAGCGTGGACCTGTTCGAGATCAACGAGGCCTTCGCCGTGGTGCCGATGGCGGCCATGCACGACCTCAAGATTCCGCGCGACAAGGTCAACATCCACGGCGGCGCCTGCGCGCTGGGCCATCCGATCGGCGCCTCGGGCGCGCGCATCATGACCACGCTGATCGGCGCGCTGCGCAAGACCGGCGGCAAGCGCGGCGTGGCCAGCCTCTGCATCGGCGGCGGCGAGGCCACGGCGGTCGGCATCGAAATCGTCTGATCCTTCCAACCTCGCCTACCCACACGACAGGAGTCCTCCCATGCCCACAGCCCTCGTCCTTGGCGCCTCGCGCGGTCTCGGTCTCGAGTTTGTCCGCCAGTACCGTGCCGACGGCTGGCGCGTCATCGCCGCCGCCCGCAGCGACGAGGGCGTGGCAGCGCTCAAGGCGCTCGGCGCCGAGGCCCACCAGCTGGACCTGACCGACGCCGGCGCGCTGGCCGGGCTGGGCTGGAAGCTGGATGGCGAGTCGTTTGACGTGGCGATCTACAACGCCGGCGTGATCGGCCCGCGCAGCGAAGGCGCGCAACCGGTCACGCGCGAGGACTTCGACGGCGTGATGCACACCAACGTGCTCGGTCCGATGATGGCCCTGCCGCTGATCCTGCCGTTCGTCGAGACCGGCAACCACGGGCGTGGCGGCGTGCTGGCCGTGCTGTCGTCGCGCATGGGCAGCATCGGCGCGATGGACAGCAACCGCAGCTGGCTCTACCGCGTCAGCAAGGCCGGCGCCAACGCCGCCCTGAAGGCGGTCTCGCTGGACGCGCGCCATGCGATCTGCGTGGCGCTGCATCCCGGCTGGGTGCAGACCGACATGGGCGGCCCCAAGGCCGACCTCACGCCGCAGCAGAGCGTGACCGGCCTGCGCCGCACGCTGGCCGGCCTGACCCAGCGCGACAACGGCAGCTTCCACAACTACGACGGCACCCCGCTCCCCTGGTAAGGGGAGGGAGACAAAGGACACCGGACACCATGCTGCTGACTCCCGAACAGGAAATGATCCGCGATGCCGTGCGGCAGTTCGCGCAGGACGTCATTGCCCCGCAGGCGGCGCAGTGGGACCGCGACAAGACCTTTCCGAAGGCGGTGCACAAGGAACTGGCCGCGCTCGGCTGCTACGGCGTGGCCGTGCCGGAAGAACTCGGCGGGGCGGGGCTCGACTACCTGTCGCTGGCGCTGATCCTCGAGGAGATTGCCGCCGGGGATGGTGGCACCTCCACCGTCATCAGCGTGAACAACTGCCCGGTGTGCAGCATGCTGATGGCCTTCGCCAACGACGCGCAGAAGCAGCAATGGCTGGCCCCGCTGGCGCGCGGCGAGATGCTGGGCGCCTTCTGCCTGACCGAGCCGCACGTCGGCTCGGACGCCGCCGCGCTGCGCACCACCGCCCGGCGTGACGGCGACCACTACGTGCTCAACGGCGTGAAGCAGTTCATCACCAGCGGCAAGCACGCCGACGTGGCCATCGTCATGGCCGTGACCGACAAGGCTGCTGGCAAGCGCGGCATCAGCGCCTTCCTGGTGCCCACGTCCACGCCCGGCTACGTGGTGGCGCGCATCGAGGACAAGCTCGGCCAGCATTCGTCCGATACCGCCCAGATCGTGTTCGAGGACTGCCGCATCCCGGCTGAGAACCTGCTGGGCGAGGAGGGCGCCGGCTACAAGATGGCGCTGTCCGGGCTCGAAGGCGGGCGCATCGGCATTGCCTCGCAGAGCATCGGCATGGCCCGCGCCGCGTTCGACGCCGCGCTGGCTTACGCGAAGGAGCGGGAAAGCTTCGGCCAGCCGCTGTTCCAGCATCAGGCCGTGCAGTTCCGGCTGGCCGACATGGCCACCCGCATCGACGTGGCGCGCCAGATGGTCTGGCACGCGGCGACGCTCAAGGATGCCGGCCGCCCGTGCCTGAAGGAAGCCGCCATGGCCAAGCTGTTCGCCAGCGAGATGGCCGAGGCGGTCTGCTCGGACGCCATCCAGGTCTTCGGCGGCTACGGCTATGTGACCGATTTCCCGGTCGAGCGCATCTACCGGGACGTGCGCGTGTGCCAGATCTACGAAGGCACGAGCGACATCCAGAAGATCCTCATCGCCCGCGCGCTCGGCTGAGCGCGGGCGGGAAGCGTACTATCGGCAATCGTACTTGTACTATTGGCAATCGCCGTCGCAGTTCCTAGTTCCTGACCCCAACGCAAGCGAATCTGACCTGGAGCCCCCTTCGCCATGACCGCACCGATCGACTTCTACTTCGATTTTTCCTCGCCCTACGGCTACTTCGCCAGCACCCGCATCGACGAGATCGCGCAGAAGTACGGCCGCTACGTGGCGTGGCATCCGATCCTGCTGGGCGTGGTGTTCAAGACGACGGGCTCGTCGCCGCTGCCGAGCATCCCGCTCAAGGGCGAATACTGCTGGCGCGACTTCGAGCGCACCGCCGAATTCCACCACATCGACTACAAGCGCCCGACCCACTTCCCGCTGCCTACCCAGCACGCCGCGCGCGCGGTGCTGTGGCTGCAGAACCACCATGGCGCCGATGTGGCCACGGCGTTCGCCAAGGCCGTGTACCGGGCGCTGTTCGTCGATGACCTCAATATCGCCGAGCCGGCGGAGCTGGCCAAGCTGGCCGAGCCGCTGGGCGTCGACCCCATCGCCATGAACGAGGGCGCCACCAGCTACCAGATCAAGGACCAGCTCAAGGCCGAGATCGAGGTGGCGATGGCCAAGGGCGTGTTCGGCTCACCGTTCGTGATCATCGACGGGGAGCCGTTCTGGGGCTTCGACCGCTTCGAGCAGGTGGAGTCCTACCTCAAGAGCCGGCGGCAGACGGCACAGACCCCGCTGCGCGCCGTCGGCGGCAATGACATCACCAAGGAAAAGAAACCCGCATGACCGCAGCAACCCAGGCCCCCGTGCAGCCCTCCGCCTTCGATTGCGTGATCTTCGACTGTGACGGCGTGCTCGTCGACAGCGAGCCCATCGTCCACCGCGTGCTCAACGAGATGCTCAACGAGCTGGGCATCGCCATCTCGCTGGAGGAGTCGAAGCGCTGGTTCCTCGGCCGCGCCGTGCGCGACGAGCTGGGGAACATCGAACGCCGGTTGGGCAAGCCGCTGCCCGAGAACTGGCTGTCGACGTGGCTCGCGCGCCGCAACCAGGTGCTGGAGGCCGAGGTGGTGGCCGTGCCGCACGTGCGCGAGGCCATCGAGGCCATCACCGCGCGCGGCCTGCCCGTGTGCGTGGCTTCCGGCGCGGACCGCATCAAGGTGAAGCTGCAACTGACGCGCACCGGGCTGGTCGAGCTGTTCCAGCAGGACACGCGCGAGCACATCTTCTCCTCCACCGAGGTCGAGCGCAGCAAGCCGGCGCCGGACGTCTACCTGCTGGCCGCGCGCACGATGAGTGTCGATCCGTCGCGCTGCGTGGTGGTGGAAGACAGCCCCACCGGCGTGACGGCCGGCGTGGCCGCGGGCATGACCGTGCTCGGCTACGCCGCGCTGAACGATGCCCGCGAGCTGCGCGAAGCCGGCGCACGCGCCATCTTCACGGACATGCGCCAACTGCCGGAGCTGATCGGATGAGTCCAAGCCGCCCTCAGCGCGCCGGTCCCGAGCCTTGCCCGTGCGGCCATGCCGACTACGCCGCGTGCTGCGGGCGCTTTCATCGCGGCGAGGCGCTGCCGCCGAACGCCGAGGCGCTGATGCGCTCGCGCTACAGCGCCTACGTCAAGGGGCTGGTGGACTGGCTGCGCCAGACCTGGCACGCCACCACCTGCCCGAACGACCTGGCCCCGGAGCGCGAGACGCGCTGGCTCGGGCTGACGGTCAAGGCCCACGCCCAGCAGGACGACACCCACGCCATCGTCGAATTCGTCGCCCGCTACAAGGTGGGTGGCCGCGCGTGGCGGCTGCATGAGCGCAGCCGCTTTGTGTTCGAGCCGCGCGAGGCCGGGGAGACGCCGCGCTGGCTCTATGTCGATGGCGAGATGCTCGGGCAGGATCAGGGGTAGGGATTGGCAGGGAAGCGGTAAGCGGGAACGAGACAAAGAACAGGACGAGACATGCCCACGCTGGAAACCAAACTGAACGCACGCTCGGAAGCCTTCAAGGCCAACGCCGAGGCCATGCAGGCGCTGGTGGCGGACCTCAAGGCCCGCATCGCCAAACTGGCCGAAGGCGGCGGCGAAGCCGCCCGCGCCAAGCACCTGGGTCGCGGCAAGCTGCTGCCGCGCGACCGCGTGCAGCAACTGCTCGATCCGGGCACCCCGTTCCTGGAGCTGTCGCAACTGGCCGCGTACGAGATGTACGACGACGCCGCGCCCGGCGCCGGCATCATCACCGGCATCGGCCGGGTGGCCGGGCAGGAGTGCGTGATCGTCTGCAACGACGCCACGGTCAAGGGCGGCACCTACTACCCGATCACGGTCAAGAAGCACGTGCGCGCGCAGGAAATCGCCGAAGAGAACAACCTGCCGTGCATCTATCTGGTCGATTCGGGCGGCGCCAACCTGCCCAATCAGGACGATGTCTTCCCGGACCGCGACCACTTCGGCCGCATCTTCTACAACCAGGCCAACCTGTCCGCCAAGGGCATCCCGCAGATCGCCGTGGTGATGGGTTCCTGCACGGCCGGCGGCGCCTACGTGCCGGCGATGAGCGACGAGTCGATCATCGTCAAGGACCAGGGCACGATCTTCCTGGGCGGCCCGCCGCTGGTGAAGGCGGCCACCGGCGAGGAAGTCAGCGCCGAGGACCTGGGCGGCGCGGACGTCCACACCCGGCTGTCCGGCGTGGCCGACTACTTCGCCCAGAACGACCACCACGCGCTGTCGCTGGCGCGCAATATCGTCCAGCACCTGAACCGGCGCAAGCCGGACCAGATCCGCCTGCACGAGCCGACGCCGCCGCTGTATCCCACCGAAGAACTCTACGGCGTGATCCCCACCGACACGCGCAAGCCCTACGACGTGCGCGAGGTCATCGCCCGCCTCGTCGATGGCTCGGAATTCGACGAATTCAAGGCACGCTACGGCACCACGCTGGTCTGCGGCTTCGCGCGGATCTGGGGCTACCCGGTCGGCATCATCGCCAACAACGGCATCCTGTTCTCGGAGTCGGCGCTCAAGGGCGCGCACTTCATCGAGCTGTGCTGCCAGCGCAAGATCCCGCTGGTGTTCCTGCAGAACATCACCGGCTTCATGGTCGGCCGCAAGTACGAGAACGAAGGCATTGCCCGCAATGGCGCCAAGATGGTGACCGCCGTGGCCACGGCGCAGGTGCCGAAGTTCACGGTCATCATCGGCGGCTCGTTCGGCGCCGGCAACTACGGCATGTGCGGCCGCGCCTACTCGCCGCGCTTCCTGTGGATGTGGCCGAACGCGCGGATTTCGGTGATGGGCGGCGAGCAGGCGGCCAGCGTGCTGGCTACGGTGCGGCGCGATGGCATCGAGGGGCGCGGCGGCAAGTGGAGCGCCGATGAGGAAGAGGCGTTCAAGCAGCCCATCCGCGACCAGTACGAGCATCAGGGCCATCCGTACTACGCCAGCGCGCGGCTCTGGGACGATGGCGTCATCGACCCGGCGCAGACGCGCACCGTGCTCGGCCTGGGCCTGTCCGCCAGCCTCAACGCGCCCATCGGCGACATGAAGTTCGGCGTGTTCCGGATGTAGGCCCGCCAGTCAGCCACGTTTTTGCCGTATCCGTTTCGACCTTTCCCTCACCGCATTTTTTCTGGTTTGACCATGTTGCGCCTTGCCCCCCTCGTTCGCGGCGTTGCCGTCGCGCTGGCCTGCGTCACGCTGTGCGGGGCGGCCGTCGCCCAGTCGGCACTGGCCGCGCTGCCGCCGCGCACGATCGAGCGCGTGGTGATGGTGCCCAAGGCCGGCGCGGACGCCAACGTGGACCTGGAGACGACCATTTTCCGGCCCGCCGCCGATGGCCGCTACCCGCTGGTGGTGATCAACCACGGCAAGGCGCCCGGCAAGCCCGCCTACCAGGGCCGCGCGCGCTTTGCCGCGCAGAGCGCGGAGTTCGTGCGGCGCGGCTACGTGGTGGCGCTGCCGATGCGGCAGGGCTTCTCGAAGTCCGGCGGCGCCTACGTGGGCGGTAGCTGCAACATCAGCGCCAACGGCATGGCGCAGGCCGAGGATGTCATCGCCGCGCTCGACTACCTCGTGCAGCAGCCCTATGTGGACCCGACCCGCATCGTGGTGATCGGCCAGTCACATGGCGGGCTCTCGACCATGGCGCTGTCCGCCATCGGCTATCCGGGCGTGCGCGGCGTGGTCAACTTCGCCGGCGGGCTGCGCAATGCCGCGTGTGCCGGCTGGGAGAACAACCTGATCGATGCGTTCGGCGACTACGGCCGCACGGCGCGCTACCCGTCGCTCTGGTTCTACGGCGACAACGACAGCTTCTGGCCCTGGCCGCTGCCCGAGCGGCTGTACAACAACTACAAGGCGACCGCGAGCGGCCCGGCCGCCGACGCGCGCTTCGTCGACGTGGGCGAGTTCGAGGGCGACTCCCACAAGCTGTTCAGCAGCCGCCACGGCATCGCGCTGTGGCTGCCCGAGGTGGACGCCTTCTTCCACCATATCGGCATGCCGTTCGACGACGCGCCGGAAGACCCGCCCAAGCCAGCCGGTGCCACCGAGCGCGCCTCCTGACACCCCCATCGATGCCCCGGAGACAGAGACCATGCACTTCACCACGCTGAACGTGACCGCCGCGCACCACGTTGCCACGGTCACGCTGAACCGCCCGGACGTGCGCAACGCGTTCAACGAAACCGTGATTGCCGAGGTGACCGGCGCGTTCCGCGCGCTGGGCGATACCCCCGACGTGCGCGCCATCGTGCTGGCAGGCACCGGCCCGGCCTTCTGCGCGGGTGCGGACCTGAACTGGATGAAGAAGATGGCCGGCTACACGGACGACGAGAACCGTGCCGATGCCCTGACGCTGGCCCAGATGCTCCACACCATCTGGGCCTGCCCCAAGCCGGTGATCGCCCGCATCCACGGCGACACCTACGCGGGTGGCGTGGGCCTGGTGGCCGCCTGCGACATCGCCGTGGCCGCCGAACCGGCCAACTTCTGCCTGTCCGAGGCCAAGCTCGGCCTGCTGCCGGCCACCATCAGCCCCTATGTGATCCGGGCGATGGGCGAGCAGGCCGCGCGGCGCTACTTCATCACGGCGGAGCGGTTCGACGCCGCCGAGGCGCTGCGGCTCGGCTTCGTCCATGCCGTGGTGCCGGCTGCACAACTGGACGCCAAGGTGGCCGAGGTGGCCGCCGCGCTGGTCGCCAACAGCCCCAACGCCGTGCGCGAGAGCAAGCGGCTGGTGCAGGAAGTGGCGGGGCGGGCCATCGACAACGACCTGCTGGCCGACACCGCGAACCGGATCGCGGCGATCCGCGCGTCCGAGGAAGGGCGCGAGGGCGTGCGGTCTTTCCTCGAAAAACGCGCGCCGGCCTGGCGTCCGCAATGATTTTTCTGCCGATTTGTTTCGGGACGATGCCGGACGTTAGCGGCTGGAAGCCCGAATGGGGCGGCGCGCGCGTCACCGCATCCGCCAACATCGCGCAACCTCGGTCAAGTTGCCGCTAACGTGCCGGGGCAGCCCGGTTTGCCAAGTCCCCAAGGACCTTCCTACCATGAGCCTCCCCATTCCGTCCTGCTTGCCAGCGCGCCCCGGCCTCGTCCGGCGTGGCGCCGGCGTGGACGGACAACAAAGGAGGCTTCCCTTGGAACATCCGGAACACCTTTCTTCCCCAGCGGCTGACGGATCACTCGCCGCGCGCAGCCAGCGCGCCGTGTGGCACCCGTGCACGCGCCTGCGGCCCGACGCGGGCGCCAACGAGCCGCCGCTGGCCATCGCACGCGGCGAGGGCCCGTGGCTGATCGACAGCGACGGCCGCCGCTACTTCGACGCCATCAGTTCGTGGTGGGTCAACCTGTTCGGCCACGCCAACCCGGTCATCAACGCCGCGCTGGCGGACCAGATGCAGACGCTCGAACACGTGATGCTGGCCGGCTGCACGCACGCGCCGGCCGTGGCGCTGGCCGAGCGGCTGTCCGCGCTCACCGGCGGGGCGCTCGGCAACACCTTCTATGCGTCCGATGGCGCGTCGGCGGTGGAGATCGCGCTCAAGATGAGCTTCCACTATTGGCACAACACCGGCCTGCCGGCCAAGCGCGAGTTCGTGTGCCTGCGCCACGGCTACCACGGCGAGACGGTGGGCGCGCTGGCCGTGACCGATGTGGAGATCTTCCGCGACGCCTACGCCCCGCTCACGCGCCGCGCCCATGTGGTGATGTCGCCGGACGCCCGCCAGGCCAATCCCGGCGAGAGCGCCGCCGATGTCGCCACCCGCGCGCTGGCCGACCTGGAAGCGCTGCTGCGCGAACGCGCCGGCCAGATCGCCGCGCTGATCGTCGAGCCGCTGGTGCAGGGCGCCGCCGGCATGGCGATGTATGACCCGTCCTATCTGGAAGGCGCCCGGGCGCTGTGCGACCGCTATCGCGTGCACCTGATTGCCGACGAGATTGCCGTGGGCTGTGGCCGCACCGGCACCTTCTTCGCCTGGGAGCAGGCGCGCGAGCGTCAGGAGGGTGAAGCCTTGCCCGCCCACGCGTGGCCAGACTTCCTGTGCCTGTCGAAGGGCATCAGCGGCGGCTACCTGCCGCTCTCGTTGGTGCTGTCGCGGCCGGAGATCCAGCGCGCCTTCGTCGCCGACGACATCGCGCGCAGCTTCCTCCATTCGCACTCGTACACGGGCAACCCGCTGGCCTGCCGCGCCGCGCTGGCCACGCTCGACCTGTTCGACGCGGAAGACGTGCTCGCCCGCAACCGCGAGCGCGCCCGCTGGCTGGCCGACGCCATGGCGCCGCTGGCCGCCGACCCGCGCCTGGTCAACGTGCGCCAGCGCGGCATGATCTGGGCTGCCGATGTGGACCCGGAGGTCGCCGGCGCCGATTTCGCGTCGCGCTTCCATCTGGCCGCGCGCGAACAGGGCGTGCTGGCGCGCCCCATCGGCAACACCCTCTATCTGATGCCGCCGTACGTGTTCGACCAGCAACTCGCCGAATGGCTGGGCGAGCAGCTGCTCACCACGCTGCACGCGGTGGCGGGACCGATGCCGGAGGTGCGCCATGCTGCTTGAGCAACTGACCCGCGCCGCCGCCGACCGCGAAGCCCAGGCGCTCACGCGCCGGCGCCGCATCGCCCACACGGCCTGCGCGCCGCACCAGTCGGTCGGCGCCATCGACGCCAGGCCGGTGCCGCTGCTGACCTTCAGCAGCAATGACTACCTCGGGCTGGCCAACCATCCGGCGATTGCCGAGGCGCTGGCCGATGGCGCGCGTCGCTATGGCGCCGGCAGCGGGGCTTCCCACCTCGTCAGCGGCCATTCGATTGCGCACGCCCAACTCGAACAGGAACTGGCGCGGTGGCTGGCGCCGCATATCCCGCAGGCGCAGGCGCTGTACTTCTGCACTGGCTATATGGCGAACCTTGCCGTGCTGACCTCGCTCGGCACCGCCGGCGCGACGCTGTTCTGCGAGACGCTGAACCATGCCTCGCTGATCGACGGCGCTCGGCTGGCCCGTGCCGATGTGCAGCGTTATCCGCATGGCGATCTGGCCGCGTTGGACGCCCAGCTCGCCGCCCACACCGGCGGCCTGAAGCTGATCGTGACCGACAGCGTGTTCAGCATGGATGGCGATATCGCGCCGCTGGCTGGCCTGCTGGCGCTGGCCGAACGCCACGATGCGTGGATCATCGTCGACGATGCCCACGGCTTCGGCGCGTTGGGCGAGAACGGGCGGGGCGTGCTGGAGCACCTCGGCCTGCGCTCGGAACGGCTGATCTATATCGGCACGCTGGGCAAGGCCGCCGGCGTGGCCGGGGCGTTCGTGGCGGCGCACGCCACGATCATCGAGCATCTGGTGAACACCGCGCGCCCCTATATCTATACGACGGCGGCGCCGCCGGCCGTGGCGCACGCGCTGCTGACGAGCCTGGCGATCATCGCCGGTGAGGAAGGGCGCCAGCGCCGCGCGCAGCTTGGGGGGCTGATTGCCACGCTGCGCGACGGACTGGCCTGGCTGGCCGCGCAGGCCGGCTGGACGCTGGGCGAAAGCGACACGGCGATCCAGCCGCTGATCGTCGGTGACAACGCCGCCGCGCTGGCGCTGTCTGCCGCGCTGGAGGCCGAGGGCATCCGCGTGGGCGCCATCCGGCCGCCGACTGTGCCGGCCGGCACCGCGCGGCTGCGCATCACGCTGTCCGCCTCGCACACCGCGCAGGACGTGCAGCGGCTGCTCGATGCCATCGCGCGGGCCATCCCGCACCGGGAGGCCGCATGACGGATATCGACAAGGAGCAGAAGAAGCCCGGCCGCGTGGCCTGCTTCGTCACCGGCACCGACACGGGCGTCGGCAAGACCCACGCCACGGCCACGCTGCTGCACGCGCTGCACGCGGCGGGCTACACCACTGTCGGCATGAAGCCGGTGGCGAGTGGCGGCGAGTGGCTGGACGAGCGCTGGCAGAACGACGACGTGGAGCAGTTGCGCGCCGCCGGCTCGGTGATCGTGCCGCAGGAGGAGATGTGCCCGTTCCTGATGCGCACGCCGGTTTCTCCGCACCTGGCGGCGGCCATGGAAGGGCTGCGCATCACGCGCGAGCCGATCCAGGCCGCGTTCGCGTCGCTGCGCCATCGCGCCGAAGCCGTGGTGGTGGAGGGCGTGGGCGGCTTCCAGGTGCCGCTCGACGTGGGCGCCGCGCGCTGGAACACCGCCGACCTGGCCGAAATGCTCAACGTGCCCGTGGTGATGGTGGTGGGCGTCCGGCTTGGCTGCCTGAACCACGCGATGCTGACCGCCGACGCGGTGCGGGCGCGCGGGCTCACGCTGGCCGGCTGGATCGCCAACCGCATCGACCCCGACATGCTGCTGCCGCACGAGAACATCGCCACGCTGCACGACGCGCTCGGCGCGCCCTGCCTGGGCGAGCTGCCCTGGCAGGTGGCCCCCGCCGTGGCGGCGACGGAACTCGACCTCGCCCCGCTGCTGGCCAGCATGCCGCCGCATATCCGATACACCGCCGTGGCCCAGTCCGCTGACTGAGCCCCGACTACACAGAATCCGCAAAAGACCATGACCCAACAAGCCCAACAAGCCCAACAAGCCCAACAATCCCAACAGACCTCCGCCCAGACCGTCGCCACGATTTCTGCCGACGCCCTGCGCCAGTCCGCCCGCAACCTGCAAGCCGCCGCCGAGCGTGATGAAAACGCCGCATGGCGGGTCGATGACGTCGCCGCGCTGTTCGCGCTGCCGTTCAACGACCTGCTGTTCCGCGCGCAGCAGGTGCATCGGGAACACTTCGACGCCAACACGGTGCAGCTTTCCACGCTGCTGTCGATCAAGACCGGCGGCTGCGAGGAGGATTGCGGCTACTGCCCGCAGAGCGCGCACCACGACGCCGGCGTGAAGGCCGAGAAGCTGATGGAACTGGACGCCGTGCTGGAGGCCGCCCGCAACGCCAAGGCCAACGGCGCCACCCGCTTCTGCATGGGCGCCGCCTGGCGCAGCCCGAAGGACCGCCATCTGGAGCCGGTGATCGACATGGTGCGCGAGGTCAAGGCGATGGGCCTGGAGACCTGCGTGACGCTGGGCATGCTCAAGGCCGAGCAGGCGCAGCGCCTGGCTGACGCCGGCCTGGACTACTACAACCACAACCTCGATACCTCGCCCGAGTTCTACGGCAAGATCATCGGCACGCGCACCTACCAGGACCGCCTGGACACCATCGGCCACGTGCGCGGCGCCGGCATCAACGTCTGCTGCGGCGGCATCGTCGGCATGGGCGAGGCACGCGAGGCGCGCGCCGGCCTGATCGCCCAGCTCGCCAACCTGGACCCGTACCCCGAGTCGGTCCCCATCAACAACCTGGTGCAGGTGGAGGGCACGCCGCTGGCGGGCACCGAAGCGCTGGACCCGTTCGAGTTCGTTCGCACGATTGCCGTGGCACGCATCACCATGCCGCGCGCGATGGTGCGCCTGTCCGCCGGCCGCGAGGCCATGGACGAAGCGTTGCAGGCGCTGTGCTTCATGGCCGGCGCCAATTCGATTTTCTATGGCGAAAAGCTGCTGACCACCGGCAACCCGCAGGCCGAGCGCGACCGCGCGCTGCTGGCCCGGCTCGACATCCGCGCGGAAGGCTACGCGGGATGACGGCCCTGCCGTGAGGTAAGCAACTGGCCGCCCCCCGGATAACAAGGGAAACAAAGGAGGAGCCATGTTCAACAAGATCCTGATCGCCAACCGTGGCGAGATTGCCTGCCGTGTGGCGGCCACGTGCCGCCGGCTGGGCATCCGCACGGTGGCCGTCTACTCCGATGCGGACGCGAACGCGCGCCATGTGGCGTTCTGCGACGAAGCCGTGCATATCGGCGGCCCGGCCGCGCGCGACAGCTACCTGCGCGCGAACCACATCATCGAGATGGCGAAGGAGACCGGCGCCCAGGCCATCCACCCGGGCTACGGCTTCCTGTCCGAGAACGAGGCGTTCGCGCAGGCGTGCGCCGCCGAAGGGCTGGTCTTCATCGGCCCGCCGGCCTCGGCCATCCACGCCATGGGCAGCAAGAGCGCGGCCAAGCAGCTGATGGAAAGCGCGTCCGTGCCGCTGGTGCCCGGCTACCACGGCGAGGATCAGGACCCGGCGCTGCTGCGCCGCGAGGCGGACCGCATCGGCTACCCGGTGCTGATCAAGGCCAGCGCGGGCGGCGGCGGCAAGGGCATGCGCGTGGTGGAGGCGGGCGAGGGCTTCGAGGCCGCGCTGGCCTCGGTCAAGCGCGAGGCATCGGCCAGCTTCGGCGACGACAAGGTGCTGGTCGAGAAATACCTGACCCGCCCGCGCCATATCGAGATTCAGGTTTTTGCCGACACCCACGGCAACTGCGTCTACCTGTTCGAGCGCGACTGCTCGGTGCAGCGGCGCCATCAGAAGGTGCTGGAGGAGGCCCCCGCGCCCGGCATGACCGAGGAACGGCGCCGCGCGATGGGCGAGGCGGCGGTGGCGGCGGCCAAGGCCGTGGGCTACGTCGGCGCCGGCACGGTCGAGTTCATCGCCAATCAGGACGGCTCGTTCTACTTCATGGAGATGAACACCCGCCTCCAGGTGGAGCATCCGGTCACGGAGATGATTACCGGCCAGGATCTGGTGGAGTGGCAGTTGCGCGTGGCGGCCGGCGAGCCGCTGCCGCTGACGCAGGAGCAGCTCCGCATCGACGGCCACGCGCTTGAAGCGCGCATCTACGCCGAGAACCCCGACAACCAGTTCCTGCCGTCCACGGGCACGCTGCGCTTCCTGCGCACGCCGCCGGCGGTGCAGTTCATGCTTGGCGGGGACTCCCACGGCCCGGCAGGCGTGCGGATCGATGCCGGCGTGCGCGAGGGCGACACCATCAGCCCGTTCTATGACCCGATGATCGCCAAGCTGATCGTCTGGGGCCCCAACCGCGACGCGGCGCTGGCGCGCATGGAGCAGGCGCTGGCCGGCTACCACGTGGTGGGGCTGCAAACCAACGTCGCCTTCCTGCAGCGGCTGGTCAAATCCGAGGCGTTCCGCACGGCAGACCTCGACACCGGCCTGATCGAACGCAACCAGGCGGTGCTGTTCCCGCCGCCCAAGGCGGCCGGCATGGAGGCCATCGCGCTGGCCGTGGCTGCGCTGCTCGAGCGCGAGACCCGCACGCGCCGCATCGACGAGGCCGACCGGCACTCGCCGTGGACCCACGCCGGCCCGTGGCGCCTGAACGGCCGGGAGTCCCGTACGCTGTACTTCTCGCATCGCGGCAACAAGGTGGAAGTGGTGCTGCGCGCCGACCCGCGCCGCAGCACGCTGATCTATGCCGATCAGGCGGCGCCGTTCGCCTACGTGTTCAAGGCCGACGACATCCGCGTGGACCTGGGCACCCGCCGCACCCACGGCCAGGTGCACGTGGAGGGCGACATGTTCCACGTCTTCACCGCCGGCCGGCACACGGAACTGGCGTGGCTGGACCCGCTGGGCCACGCCGGCGAGGCCGAGAGCGAGGGCGGCAAGCTCACCGCCCCGATGCCGGGCAAGGTCATCGCCGTGATGGTGACGCCCGGCAGCACCGTCACGCGCGGCACGCCGCTGCTGGTGATGGAAGCCATGAAGATGGAACACACCATCAGCGCCCCCGCCGACGGCGTGGTCAGCGAGGTGCTCTACGGCGTGGGCGAGCAGGTAGCGGAAGGCGCGCAACTGCTGGCGTTCGCGGTGGCGGAGCCAACGGCTGCCTGACGGTTTGCTCCCTTCTCCCAGAGGGAGAGGGGAGCAAAGCAGGGTCTGCCGTGCCAAAATGCCCCCACAACACCCCCGAAAAGAACTGGAGTCGAGATGAAGTTGCAGTTGTACGTGCCGGATGGCCGCTATGAACCCTGGATCGAAGGCTTTGCCGAGGCGCTGCCCGAGGCGCAATGCCTGAAATGGGAGGAAAGCCAGGGCGAGGCCGCCGACTACGCCGTGGTCTGGCGTCCGCCCGTGGCCATGCTGCGTGGCCGCCAGGACCTGCGCGCCGTGTTCAACCTCGGTGCCGGCGTGGACGGCATCCTGCGCCTGCGCGACGAAGACCCCGACGCGCTGCCGGCCGGCGTGCCCATCGTGCGCCTCGATGACGCCGGCATGGCCGCCCAGATGGCCGAATACGTCACCGCCGCCGTGCTGCGCTACTTCCGCAAGCTCGACGCCTACGACGCCCAGGAACGCGCCGGCACGTGGAAATTCCTCAAGCCCCATCGCCGCGCCGATTTCACCATCGGCGTGATGGGCATCGGCACGCTGGGCGCCCACATCGCCCGCACGCTGGCCGGCTTCGGTTTCCCGGTGCGCGGCTGGAGCCGCTCGGCCAAGGCCGTGGAAGGCGTGGAATCGTTCCATGGCGAGGACGGCCAGCGCGCCTTCCTCGACGGCCTGCGCGTGCTGGTGAACGTGCTGCCGCTGACCACCGAGACCGAGGACATCATCGACACCGGCCTGCTCTACCGCCTGGCCCGGGGCGCCTATGTGATCAACGTGGCGCGCGGCCCGCACCTGGTGGAAGACGACCTGCTGGCCGCCGTGCGCGAAGGGCAGATCGCCGGCGCCACGCTGGACGTATTCCGCACCGAACCGCTGCCGGCCGACCATCCGTTCTGGCAGGAGTCGCGCATCACCATCACGCCGCATATCTCGGCGCTGACGCTGCGCGAGGACAGCATCGCCCAGATCGCCGGCAAGATCCGCGCGCTGGCCGAAGGCAAGCCGATTGCCGGCGTGGTGGACCTGCAGCGCGGCTACTGAGCCGGGCCGGCACGTCCAGACAAGGAACCGAGGAGACAGCCATGACCATGCCCCAGTACGTGAAGATCGTCGAAGTGGGCCCGCGCGACGGGCTCCAGAACGAAAAAGCGATGGTGCCCGCCGACGTCAAGGTGACGCTGATCAACCAGCTCACCGACGCGGGCTTCGTCAATATCGAGGCCGCGTCGTTCGTCTCGCCCAAGTGGGTGCCCCAGATGGCGGACGGCGCCGAGGTCATGGCGCGCATCCAGCGCCGTCCCGGCACGCTGTATTCGGCCCTGACGCCGAACCTGCGCGGCTTCGAGGGCGCCGTGGCGGCCGGGGCCGACGAGGTGGTGATCTTCGGCGCGGCCAGCGAGGCGTTCTCGCAGAAGAACATCAACTGCTCGATCGCCGAGTCGATCGCCCGCTTCGAGCCGGTGGCGGCCGCCGCCAAGGAAGCCGGCGTGCGGCTGCGCGGCAGCATCTCCTGCACGCTGGGCTGCCCCTACCAGGGCGAGGTGTCCGTCCACGACGTGGTGGACGTGGTGCGCCGCATGCGCGACCTGGGCTGCGACGAGATCGACATCGCCGATACCATCGGCGTCGGCACGCCCGCGCGGGTGCAGGAAGTGATGCGCGCGGCGTCGATGGAGTTTGCGATCGACCGGCTCTCGGGTCATTTCCACGATACCTACGGGCAGGCGCTGTCCAACATCCTGGCCAGCCTGGAAGTGGGCATCGGCATCTTCCACGCGTCCGTGGCGGGGCTGGGCGGCTGCCCGTACGCCAAGGGCGCCACCGGCAACGTGGCCACCGAGGACGTGCTCTACATGCTCCACGGCATGGGGCTGCATACCGGCATCGACCTGGAGGCGGTGGTGCGCACCGGCGACTACATCTCGCAGGCCATCGGCCGCCCGAACAACTCGCGCGTGGGCCGCGCCCTGCTGACCAAGTGGGCGGCGGCGGACGACGCGGCGGTCTGCACCTGAGCTGCCCCCTATATAGATAGATAAGGAGAATCCACCCATGAGCGCGTCCCCCGCATCCAACGAGCCGAACGAACTCGGCGAATTGCCCGACGCCGCGCAGCGCGTGGCCGACCTGCTCGCCGGCATCGGCCATGACCGCCCGGTGGTGATGCTGCCGGCCACCGGCAAGACCTCGGCCGAAGCCGCCGCCGGGCTCGGTTGCAGCGTGGCGGAGATCGCCAAGTCGATCATTTTCCGGCGCGTGGCGGACGACGCCCCGGTGCTCGTCATCGCCAGCGGCAGCAACCGCGTGGACGAGGCCAAGGTGGCCGCCCGCGTGGGCCCGCTGGGCAAGGCCGATGCGAAGTTCGTGCGCGAGAAGACCGGCTATGCGATTGGCGGCGTCTGCCCCATCGGCCACGCCGTGCCGCCCGTGATGCTGCTCGACCAGGACCTGTTCCGCTACGAGAGCCTGTGGGCCGCCGCCGGCCATCCGCACGCGGTGTTCAACCTCACGCCGCACCAGCTCCAGGCCATGACCGGCGCCGAAGTTGCCGACGTGGCGGCGCAGGTGGCGCCGGTGGCTAACTGACCCGCGCGATGTCCGCCGTGCTCCCGCCCGCCGCGCGCCGCCTGCAAGCCGACCTCACGCGCGGCGCCGCTGCCGCGTTGGGGACGTCGCCGGTGGCGTCCCCGTGCCGCAACGTCTGCAAGATGGACCCGGTGACCGGCTATTGCGAAGGCTGCCTGCGCACCATCGAGGAAATCGCCGGCTGGTCCCAGGCCGATGATGCCGAGCGCCGGCGCGTCTGGGCGCTGCTGCCTGCGCGCGTGGCGTGGCTGGGCGGAGACGGGGCATGAACGCGCCGCTTTCCTTTTCCGCCTCTTTGCCGCCGTCCGTCCGCGTGTTCGAGCGCGGCTGGCTGTCGGCCAACAACGTGCTGCTGGTCGATGACGAGACTGGCGACACGGCGCTCGTCGATACCGGCTACCTGACCCACGCCGCCCAGACCGAGGCGCTGGTCGCATCGGCGCTCGATGGCCGGCCCCTGCGGCAGGTCATCAACACTCATCTCCATTCGGACCATTGCGGCGGCAACGCCGCGCTGCAGGCGCGCTGGCAGCCACGCACGTCGATCCCGGCCGCCGAGGCGGCGGCGGTGTCCGCGTGGGATGACGACGCCCTGAGCTTCGTGGCCACCGGCCAGCAGTGCCAGCGCTTCACCTTCGACGCGCTGCTGCACGACGGCGACCACCTGCGCCTGGGCGGGCTCGACTGGCACGTGGTGGCCGCGCCGGGCCACGACCCGCACGCAGTCATGCTGTTCGCCCCCGGGCCGCGCATCCTGATCTCGGGCGACGCGCTCTGGGAAAACGGCTTCGGCGTGATCTTTCCCGAACTCGACGGCGAAAGCGGCTTCGCGGAGCAGGCCGCCGTGCTGGCGCGCATCGCCGAACTCGACGCCCGCCTCGTCATCCCCGGCCATGGCCGCGTGTTCGGCGATGTGTCCGAGGCGGTGGCGCGCGCGCAGGGCCGGCTGGCCCACCTGCGCGGCGACCCGCTGCGCAACGCCAGCCACGCGGTAAAGGTGCTGGTGAAGTTCAAGCTGCTGGAGCAGCAGTCGATGTCGCGCACCGCGCTGCTGGCGTGGATGCACGGCACGCCGCTGATGCAGCGCATCCACGCGCGCTTCATGGCCGAGACGCCGTTCGAGACGGTCTTCGCCCAGACCCTGCGCGGGCTGGCGGCGGTGGGCGCGCTGGCGCTGGACGGCGAGACCGTCCACAACCGCGACTGAGGCGCCGGGCCATGATGCCGCCGCTGCGGGGCAAGGACTTCATGCTGCGGCCGTTCCGTGCGGCCGATGTGCTGCCGTTCGCGGCGGCGGTGCGGGAGTCGATGGCCACCGTCGGCGCCTGGATGCCGTGGGCGCGGCATGACTACAACACGCTGGACGCCCAGGAGTGGTTCGCGCGCTGCGACGCCAATATGGCGGATGGCTCCGCGTTCGACATCGGCGTGTTCTCGCCCGATGGCCGGGAGCTTTACGGCGGCGTGGCGATCAACCAGATCCGGCCGGAGGACAACCTCGGCAACCTGGGCTACTGGATTCGGGAGAGCCGCCAGCGGCAGGGGCTGGCGGCGGGCGCGGCAACGATGATGGCCTGCCATGGCTTCCACGGGCTCGGCCTGACCCGCATCGAGATCGTGGCGGCCGAGGCCAACGTGGCGAGCCGCGCCGTGGCGGTGAAGATCGGCGCCACGCTTGAATGCATCGCCCGCAACCGGCTGATCCTGCGCGGCAGGCCGGTTGCGGCGGCGGTGTACTCGCTGGTGCCGGAGTGGTTCTCGGGGGGCTGACCCTTAGAACGACGTCCGCATGCCGATCTTGACACTGCGGCCCGGCAGCGGGGCGATGTCGCGCAGGATCGACGTGGCGCTGCGGGCTTCCTCGTTGGTGAGGTTGTCGCCGCGCACGTAGAACAGCGTCTGCACGCCCGATACCTTGAGCTTGTACGTCAGCGCCACGCCCAGCGTGGTGTACGCGTCGGTGGGCGTGTCGCCGCTCGGCACGCGGCTCTGGCGCGCGTTCCAGTTCACGTCCATGCGCGCGCCCCACGGGCCGGCGCCGTAGACCAGCGCGCCGCCCAGCCGCAGCGGGGACAGGCGCGGCAGGGCCTCGCCGGTGTTGCGGTTCTCGCCGTGGACGTAGTCGGCGCGGGCTTCGAAGTCCAGCGTGTCGCTGGTCGTCAGCATCTTCTGCAGCAGCCGCGTCTTGCCTTCGGCCTCGAAGCCATACAGCGTGGCCGGCACGCCGAGGTATTGCAGCTCCGGCAGCGCGCCGTCACTGCCGGCGGCCACCACATTGCCTTCCGCGTCGCGGAAGCTGCCCGAATTCACCAGCGCCAGGTAGTTCTGGAATCGGCTGTAGTAGCCCGAGAGCGAGCCGCTATGCGCGCCCTGCTTGAAGCGCACGCCCAGGTCCAGCGAGGTGGCGCGCTCCTTGTTCGCGTTGGGGTCGCCTACCTCGTAAGAGCCGGTGGCCAGGTGGGGGCCGTTGGCGTACAGCTCGTAGAACGTGGGCGCGCGCTCGGTGTAGGACAGGTTCGTGGTCACCGACCACACCGGGTCCAGCTTCCACAGCAGCCCGGCCGAAGCGCTGCCCGCGTTGAAGCTGCGGTTCGCATCGGTAAAGCGGTCGTTGCCGTTGGCGCTGGCCTTGACGCTGCTGTGATCCAGCCGGCCGCCGAGGTTCAGCTTCAGGTCGCCCGAGGCCACCAGCGGCATTTCCTCGAACACGAAGATGGCGGCGTTGTCCGTGGCGGTGCTCGGCACGAACGCCTCCTCGCCCAGCGCGGAGAAGTTGGTGTGGCCGAACTGCGTGCCGATCACCCCGGTCATGTTGCCGATCTTGCCGTGCGTGGCTTCCAGGCGGGCGTCCCAGCCGTGGTTCTTGAAGATCGTGCCGGTCTCGCCGTCCTCGATCTCGCGGTGTTCGTAGTCGGTGTAGCTGAACTTGCCCTTCACCGCCTCGATAAAGCCGCCGGTGTTGTTCGACAAATTGCGCGCCTCGCCCTCCACCGCGTAGCGGTCCTGGCGCATCTTGATGCGCGCGTCGGCTTCGGCCGGGGTGCCGTAGTCGTTGCGATAGGTCGAGAAGTTGGCGCCGACGAAGCCGTCGCTCCAGGTGTAGGCGCCGCCCATCGCGCCGCCTTCCTGGTGCGCGTTGGTGTTCGGGATCTTGCCGTAGGCCTCGCTCTCGCCCTCGGGCAGCGGCTGGGTGGCGCGCAGGTTGCCGCTGCGTGCGTAGCCGGGGATCTTCAGGTCGCTGGTCTGGCGCACGAAGGCGTCGGCGTGCACGGCGAACTGGCCATTGCCGGCCTCGATCAGGCCGCTGGCGTTGCGGCCCTTGTCGCCGCCGATGGTGCCGCTTACGTCCGCCGCGCCGCTCACGCCGGTAATCGGGTCGCGCGGGATGCGGTTATCGATCACATTCACCACGCCGCCGATGGCGCTGCCGCCGTACATCAGCGCGGCCGGGCCGCGTACCACTTCGATCTTCTCGGCCACCAGCGGGTCGATGGGCACCGCGTGGTCATAGGAGAGCGTGGAGGCGTCCAGCGTGGAACCGCCGTTCTGGAGCACCTTGATACGGTCGCCATCGAGCCCCCGGATGATCGGCCGGCTCGAGTTCGGGCCGAAATAGGTCGAGGTCACACCGGGCAGGCTGTTCAGCGTCTCGCCGAGTGTGCTGGCCTGGCGCACGGCCAAGGCGTCCCCGCCGAGCGAGGAGACCGGCGCGACCATGTCGTTGAGGTCGCTGCCGAGCGGATTGGCAGTGACCACCACTTCCTTGAGGGTTTGCGGGGCGGCCTGAGGGGCAACCGGAGTCGCGGCTTCCTGAGCCGAGGCGCCAGCGGTGAAGCCGGCGGTGACGAGAAAGGCGGCAACGGCCGCCAGCGGGGTGCGGCGCACCGCCGAGGAGAAATGAATAGGGGAGGACATGGCTCGCGATTCGAATTCGATGACGAAGCGCGGGCGGCGGTTCACACCGCAGCCGCGCGATCAGGCGAAGACGGGCGAGGCAGGCGGGGCGCGAGAGTGGAAGGGCCGGGCGGCGGGCAGGTCGGGCCAACGCCAGGCGAGGCTGGCCGGCTTGACTGGCTTGCCGAAGACCAGCACCGGCAGGTCGACGCTGCCGTGGTGGCTGTCAGCCAGCGTCGCGCCATCGAACAGCACGCACGAGTGCAGGCCGAGCTTGAGCGCGAAGGTGTCGGTATGGGTGTCGGTGCTGTCAGTGGCGGCTTCAGCCGTCACCGGGGCCGTCATGCCCGGCAGGCCGCCGTGCATCACGCGGTGGATCAGGCCCGCGTGCTGGGCCAGCAGCAGGCACAGCACGAGGCACAGCGCGGTCCAGAGGCCGGGGCCGTGGGCGCGCCAGCGGGCCATCCGGCCGCCGATGCGGTCGGCGAGAAAGGTGGCTTCAGTGCGCATGGCCGCAATCGCACGCGTCATCGCCATGATCGTGGTCATGGTCATGCGCGTGGTCATGATCGTGATCGTCACCGAAGGCGTCGCCCCAGTCGGGGAACGGGTCGGGGTAGGCCGCCCATGCTTCGGGGCCCGCCGCGAGTTCGGCGTCGGTCAGCAGGCAGGTGTCCAGCCGGGCTTCTAGCCCCGGGGCGTCGAGGTTCTCGCCGATCAGCACGAGTTCCTGGCGGCGGTCGCCGTACTCGGCGGGCAGGCCGTCATCGACCATATCGGCCTCGATGCCGGCGCGCGAGGCGGCGTCAGCCGGCCATTCCTCGGCGTCGATCGCGGCCCACCAGGCGCCGGCGGCACCGGGGCGGCACACGCCGCCTGCCTGATGCCAGTCGCCGGCAATGTCCATGCGGCTGGCCAGCCAGAAGATGCCCCGGGAGCGCAGCACGTCGCCATGCTCGCGCATCCATTCGGTATGAATCAGGTCCGCGAAACGCTGCGGATGGAACGGGCGGCGCCGGCGGTACAGCAGGGCCCCCATGCCAGCGGCGGCCGGCACCGGCTCGCCCTGCAGCGCCACCTGCCAGCCGGCGGCATTCGGGGTGGCGTCCGGGTCGAAACGGCCCGTGCCGAGCACGCGCCCGTCCGGCACCTTGCCGTGGCTCGCATCGACGAGGTCCGCGCGCGGGTTCAGCGCGTGCAGTACCGCGTGCAGGCGGCCGAGCTGGCCGGCATCGACCAGGTCGATCTTGTTGATGACGATGACGTCGGCGACTTCGATCTGGTCGATCAGCACGTCCACGACGGTACGGTCGTCGTCGTCATGGGCGGCCAGTCCGCGCTCGGACAGGAAATGGGCGTCGTGATAGTCGCGCAGGAAGCGCTCGGCATCGACCACCGTCACCAGGGTGTCCAGGTGCGCCACGCCTGCCGGGGCGTCGCCGTGGGCGTCCTCGAAGGCGAAGCCCTCGGCAATGCCGAGCGGCTCTTCGGTGGCCTGGGCTTCCACCACCACGTAGTCGTGCTGGCCGGCGAGCGCCAGCCGGTCCACCTCGGCCAGCAGGTCGCCCTGGCTCGCGGCCACGGCCACGCGCGTGCCGCCCTGCGCGAGCAGGTGTTGCAGCACGGTGGTCTTGCCGGCGCCGGAGAAGCCGGACAGTACGGTGACGGGCAGACGAGGAGCCATGGAACGGGCGATTTCGGCGATGGGCGCGCCAAAGCGGCGCGCAAGGTGTTATTGCAACAAGGTTGCGACTGTAGCAGAAAGCCGCGCCGGACGACAGCCCGGCCACGTGGGTAGGTGTTCTGCCAATGGTAGTGCCGTGGCCGCCGTGAGACAAACCGCCCGGCACCGGCGCGTCATCAATGTGTCACCAAACAAAACGGCCCGGATGACCGGGCCGTGTTTGTCGGAGCGGGGCGGGAGATCAGTCCCCGAACAGCTTCTGGCGCAGTTCGCGGCGCTGCTGGGCTTCCAGCGACAGCGTGGCCGTGGGGCGGGCCAGCAGGCGCGGCACGCCGATCGGCTCGCCGGTTTCCTCGCACCAGCCGTAGTCGCCGGACTCGATGCGCTGCAGCGACTGCTCCACCTTCTTCAGCAGCTTGCGCTCGCGGTCGCGGGTGCGCAGTTCGAGGGCGTGTTCTTCCTCGATGGTGGCGCGGTCGGCCGGGTCCGGCACGATCACCGTCTCGCGCAGGTGTTCCGTGGTCTGGTCCGCATTCTTGAGGATTTCGTCGCGAAGCTGCTCAAGGCGATTCTTGAAGAAGGCCAGTTGCGCCTCGTTCATGTAATCCTTGTCGCTCATCTTCAGGATTTCAGCTTCAGTCAGAAGTTTGTTGCTGCTCATGGTTGCTGCTGATTCTCTTGTTGATGCGACCGGCGGCGTCTTGGTCCGCTCGGGTGCAGTGGCCGCCCGCTTGCGCGGTGCGGTCGGTTCACTCTGGCTGGCTGCAGTCTTGCTGCTTCGCGTGCCTCCCTTGGCCTCGCCCGCATCGGCGTGCGCCGTACTGCCGCGGGGAGCTGGCGCTGCCTTCACTGCTGGCTGCGCGTCTGGCGTCTCCGCCGCAGCGGTGCCTGTCTTGCTGCGGCTTTCTTTGGTCTTCGTTGCGGCTGTCATGGGGACACCTCTCTCTACGCGTCGACGAGTGACGGCGCTGTTGCCAAGGTACCCCAAGCGGAGGGCGGTCTCCGCATGAAGCACTGCGACCGCGCCTGCCGGCGGCCCGCCTCATGCTGACGACGACCGCCGCCCTGCCAATACCGGCGCCGCTCAAACGTGCGTCGCCCGTATCAAATCCGGCCTATTGTACTTGAACAAGTTTTTCGTAGATATGGGAGAAAGCCGGACAAGAGACAGGAGTTTTCCCGGTACCCCGCCCAAAGGAGGGGAAGGGTGGGCGGAAACCGGTCCGGCGGCAACCGCCACAGGATGCGGCGGTTGCTTCACATCGGGTTGTAGGGGCTCAGGCCAGGCAGGCAGCCAGTCCCTTGAGGATGGCATCGCGCGGCAGGTCCACGCCGATGAAGACCATCTTGGTGCCCGGGGTCTCGTCTTCCCACTTGGCGCCGATGTCGCTGCCCATCAGCTGGTGCACGCCCTGGAACACCACCTTGCGGTCCACGCCTTCCATATAGAGCACGCCCTTGTAGCGCAGCAGCTTCTCGCCATAGACCGACAGGATGCCCGACAGGAATTCCTCGAGCTTGCCGTAGTGGAACGGCTTGTCGCTGCGGAAGACGAACGAGGCGATGTGGTCTGTGTGGTGGTGATGGTGGTGGTGATCGTGCACGCCATGCCCGTGACCGTGGTCGTGGTCATCGTGGTCGTGGCCGCAGTGCTCGTCGTGCACGTGGCCATGATCGTGGTCATGGTCGTGCTCATCGTGCTCATGGGCCTCGGCGCGCAGGAAATCGGGGTCGATCTCGAGCTTCTCGTTCAGGTTGAAGCCGCGCAGGTCGAAAATCGTGTCGATCGGGGTCTCGCCGAAGTTGGCGGTGCGGATCGGTGCACGCGGGTTCATGTGCAGCAGGCGATGGCGCAGGTCGGCCACCTCGGCCTCGGGCACCAGGTCGGACTTGGTGATGAAGATGGCGTCGGCAAAGCCTACCTGGCGCTGCGCTTCCTCCTGCTTGTCCAGCTGGAGGTTGCCGTGCTTGGCGTCCACCAGCGTGATCACGGCGTCCAGCAAGTAGCGCGCGGCGATTTCCTCGTCCATGAAGAAGGTCTGCGCCACCGGGCCCGGGTTGGCCACGCCGGTGGTCTCGATCACCACGCGGTCGAAATCGAGCTTGCCTTCGTCGCGCTGGGTGATCAGGTCGGACAGCGCCTGCACCAGGTCGCCCCGGATCGTGCAGCAGATGCAGCCGTTGCTCATCTGGACGATCTGCTCGCGGCCGTCCTGCACCAGGATCTCGTTGTCGATGTTCTCCTCGCCGAACTCGTTCTCGATGACGGCGATCTTCATGCCGTGCTGCTCGGTGAGGATGCGCTTGAGCAGCGTGGTCTTGCCGCTGCCGAGGAAGCCCGTCAGGATCGTGACCGGGATCAGTTTGGACATGTCTTGGAACTCCGGGAAAGGTTTGCGGCGCCTAGTGGGCGTCGCCGGCGCCGCGCGTGCGGCCGCATTCGGCGCACACGCCGTTGACGGTCAGCTCCACGTGCTCGACGGCAAAGCCGCGCGGCACCTTGGGCGCTACCGACGGCGCGGGCACGCCGGCCGCCTCGAGGCAGAACGTGCGGTCGCAGCGGGTGCAGTGGAAATGGCTGTGCTGGCGATGGACTTCGGCGCGCGCGGCCTCGTGCTCCACCAGCGTGAAGCGGAACACGCGGTCATGGCCCGCGCGCTTCTGCGCCAGCCCCTGCTCGACCAGCCAGTCGAGCACGCGGTAGACCGTGACGCGGTCCACGTCGCCATCGGCCGGCAGGCGGTCGATCACGGCCTGGTGCGTGAGCGGGTCCTCGGCGTCGATCAGGCAGGCGAGGATGGCCACGCGCGGCTGCGTCACGCGCGCGCCAAGCTGGCGCAGGCGCGCCTGCGCAGCGTCCAGCGTGGCGTCGGGGAGCGGCCCGGCTGCCTGGGCGGCCGGATGCGGGATGGTGCGTGTCATGCGGGCCATTTAACCATAGCGCCCGGGTCGATGCAATTCAGTTGCGTAAGCGGCTGCGCGGCACGAGCGCGGCGCAAGCGTGGCGAATCCGCCGAAAACGCCGCTTTCTCGCGGGTTAGCCCCTATACCTCGCTAATCTTTCAGGTTGCTAACATCCACCTCCGGCTCCGCCTGTCAGCGGGGTCAGTTGCTGTTCGCTTCCCATACATTGAGCCGATGGTCACCGCGTGTTTCCAATATGGACCGCGACCGGCGGCGCCGCCTCCCGGGCGGCCCGGCCGGCGGCAAGGGGTGTAAAGAGGAGGAGGCAAGGCGGATGGTGAGAACGGGAAAAGCAGGGTATCCAGGAGAGACAGTAATGAAACGAGTTGCAATGCATTTCGCGGCCGCGCTGGCTGTTGCCGGCGTGGGCGTTTTCACGGGGGCGCAGGCTCAGGAATATCCCGGCAACAAGCCGGTCCAGGCCGTGGTGCCGTTCGCGGCTGGCGGCCCGACCGACAAGGTGGCGCGCGAGCTGACCATGGTCATGTCCAAGCACCTGGGCACCACCATCGTGATCGAGAACCTCGGCGGTGCCGGCGGCACCATCGGTGCCAAGAAGGTGGCCCAGTCCAAGGGCGATGGCTACACCATCCTGATCCACCACATCGGCATGTCCACGGCACCGGCGCTGTACCGGAACCTGGGCTTCGACCCGCTGAAGGACTTCGAGATGGTCGGTGAAGTGGCCGACGTGCCGATGGTGCTGGTCGGCAACAAGCAACTGCCGCCGGCTACCTTCAAGGACCTGCTGCCGTACATCAAGGCCAATGCCAGCAAGCTGTCGATGGCCAACGCCGGCATCGGCTCGGCCTCGCACCTGTGCGGCCTGCTGTTCCAGAGCGCGATCCAGACCGAGCTGACCACCGTGCCGTACAAGGGCACGGCGCCGGCGCTGACGGACATCCTGGGCGGCCAGGTCAACCTGATGTGCGACCAGACCACCAACATCGCCGGCCAGCTGAAGGCTGGCGCGCTGAAGCCGTACGCGGCCATGCAGTCGCGCCGCGTGGAGGCGTTCAAGGACATCCCGACCGCGGCCGAGCAGGGCCTGCCGGGCGTGGAAGTGAAGATCTGGCACGCCATGTACGCGCCGAAGGGCACGCCGAAGCCGGTGATCGACAAGCTCTCCGCCGCGCTACAGAAGGCCGTGGCTGACCCGACGTTCCGCGCCAAGATGGCGGAACTCGGCGCCGAGGCCGTGCCGGCCCAGCGCGCCACGCCGGAGTCGCTGCGCACGTTCCTGACGGCGGAAATCAACAAGTGGACGCCGGTAATCAAGAAGGCCGGGGTGTACGCGGACTAAGCACGGACTAACCCCCGCGCCAGCCCGGAAGGCAGAAGGCCACGCAGCGATGCGTGGCCTTTTTGTTTTGGCGCCCGCCCGGCGCCTTCTATATTGTGGGGATTGCCCGTGGCGGGCGCCTGTGATGCGTGCGGCTCTTGAAAGCGCGCTGCGTGTCGCCACCTACCCCCTGACACACTCCACAGATCACAGAAGGACCACGAAGGCACCATGGAACAGTATCACGGCACTACCATCGTCAGCGTCCGACGCGGCAACCAGGTTGCGCTCGGCGGTGACGGCCAGGTCACTCTCGGCAATATCGTGATGAAGGGTACGGCGCGCAAGGTGCGCCGCATCTACAACGGCAAGGTGCTGGTCGGGTTTGCCGGCAGCACGGCCGACGCCTTCTCGCTGCTCGACCGCTTCGAGGCCAAGCTCGAGAAGTACCAGGGCAACCTGACCCGCGCCGCGGTGGACCTGGCCAAGGACTGGCGCTCGGACCGCGCGCTGCGCCGGCTCGAGGCCATGCTGATCACGGCCGACCGCGACACCACGCTGGTCATTACCGGCAACGGCGACGTGCTGGACCCCGAGGGCGGCATCGCGGCCATCGGCTCGGGCGGTGCGTACGCGCAGTCGGCGGCCAAGGCGCTGATCGAGAACACCGAACTGGCTCCCCAGGACGTGGTCGAGAAGGCGCTGACCATCGCCGGCGAGCTCTGCATCTACACGAACACGAACTTCGTCATCGAGACGCTGGAATAAGCGTCGCCCGCTGGCGCTGCACCGCACCGCACTGAAACCCCGGATACCATGTCGCAAACCATGACCCCGTCGGAAATCGTTTCCGAACTCGACAAGCACATCATCGGCCAGAACAAGGCCAAGAAGGCCGTGGCCGTGGCGCTGCGCAACCGCTGGCGCCGCCAGCAGGTGGAAGACCCGCTGCGCCAGGAAATCACCCCGAAGAACATCCTGATGATCGGGCCCACCGGCGTGGGCAAGACCGAGATCGCGCGCCGGCTGGCCAAGCTGGCCGATGCGCCGTTCATCAAGATCGAGGCCACCAAGTTCACCGAAGTGGGCTACGTGGGCCGCGACGTGGACACCATCGTGCGCGACCTGGCCGAGATGGCCATCAAGCAGACGCGCGAATCGGAAATGAAGAAGGTGCGCACCAAGGCCGAGGACGCCGCCGAGGACCGCATGCTGGACGTGCTGCTGCCGCCGCCGCGCGACATCGGCTTCGCCCAGACCGAGGACAAGGACTCGAACACGCGCCAGGCCTTCCGCAAGAAGCTGCGCGAGGGCCAGCTCGATGACAAGGATATCGAGCTGGAAGTGGCCGCCGGCCAGCCGAGCATGGACATCATGGGCCCGCCGGGCATGGAGGACATGACCGAGCAGATCCGCACGATGTTCGCCGGGCTGGGCCAGGGCAAGAAGCATCGCCGCAAGATGAAGGTCAAGGAAGCGTTCAAGCTGCTGATCGACGAAGAGGCCGCCAAGCTCGTCAACGAGGAGGAGCTGAAGCACAAGGCCATCGCCAACGTCGAGCAGAACGGCATCGTGTTCCTGGACGAGATCGACAAGATCGCCAGCCGCAGCGATGTGGGCGGCGGCGAGGTGTCGCGCCAGGGCGTGCAGCGCGACCTGCTGCCGCTGGTGGAAGGCACCACGGTGAACACCAAGTACGGGATGATCAAGACCGACCACATCCTGTTCATCGCCTCGGGCGCGTTCCACCTGAGCAAGCCGAGCGACCTGATTCCCGAACTGCAGGGCCGTTTCCCGATCCGCGTGGAACTGGAGTCGCTGTCCGTGCAGGACTTCGAGGCCATCCTCACCCAGACCGACGCCAGCCTGACCAAGCAGTACCAGGCGCTGCTGAAGACGGAAGAGGTGGACCTGCAGTTCGCGCAGGACGGCATCCGCCGGCTGGCCGAGATCGCGTTCTCGGTGAACGAGAAGGTCGAGAACATCGGCGCGCGCCGGCTGTACACGGTGATGGAGCGGCTGCTGGAAGACCTGTCGTTCCACGCCACCCGCTCCTCGGGCGAGACGGTGACCATCGACGGCAAGTATGTCGATGAGCGCCTGGCCGACCTGGCCGGCAACGAGGACCTGTCGCGCTACGTGCTGTAAGCCGCCCCGGCGGATTTGAAGGAACAACGAGCCAGACCGATGTCTGGCTCGTTTTGTTTTGGGGTCTTGACCGGCATGTGTCAGCGGCCCGCGCGGATGCCTCCCGCCAGTAACGACCGTAAGCATTGGTAAGCATGCTGGCGCCGGACCTCGTCGAAATGCGACCCTTGCGCACCTTGCTGGTCGATGGACCGGAGCGGGAGCCACCGCATTTCACTTCAAACACCTGCCGGGAGTCTGCCTATGTCGCGCCAACCTTCGCGCACGCTTTTTTTCAAACGCAACCAGGTGCGCAAGCGCCGCGTTGCCATCGCCACCGCGAGCGTGGTGGCGAGCATCACCGCCGCCACCGTCTTCCTGTGCGTCCGGCCCGCCGTGACCCCGGCCGCCGCCGCCGCGCTGCCGATCCCGGCTTCGGCCTCGGTCCACGCGGACCAGCCCGAGCGGCAGGCCGCGCACGGTGGCCAGGCTGCCACCACGGCGCTGGCCATCGCCTCGGGCGAGCTGGTCACCCTGGCCGACCGCCACGCCAATGACGCCGTGCGCATGGCCGGCGTGGACCATGAATCGTCCGCCGATGATCTTGGCTGGGACTACGTCCAGCTTCGTCTGTAAGTTATTTCGCTTCGCCCGACGCGCCTAGCGCGACTATCGCGACACCGGCCGCTTGCCGAGCTTGCGCTGCAAGGTGCGCCGATGCATGTTCAGCGCCCGTGCCGTGGCCGAGATATTGCCGCCGTGCTCGGTGAGCACGCGCTGGATATGCTCCCATTCGAGTCGCGCCACCGATAGCGGCGTCGGCTCCTCCAGCGCCGCCTCGGCCGCCTCTTCCGAAATCCCCGCCATCAGTGCCGTCAGGATCGAATCGACATTGGCCGGCTTGGCCAGGTATTCGTCCGCCCCCTGCTTGACCGCCGCCACGGCTGTGGCAATGCTCGCGTAGCCGGTCAGCACGAGGATGCGCGCGTCCGGCAGCGCGGCGCGCAGCGGCGCCACCAGATGCAGGCCCGATTCCGCCTGCGCCGTGCCGCTGGCCTCGGCGGGCGGCCCCAGATGCAGATCCAGCGTGACGTAGGCAAACGGCGTGCGCGCGGCCAGCGCCAGCGCCGCGCTGCCGTGGTGGGCCACCTGCACCGCATAGCCGCGCCGCGTCAGCGCCCGCGCGAGCGTGCCCGAGAAGACCTCGTCGTCATCGATCACCAGGAAGGGCGTTGCGTCGGTGGGCGCGGAGGCGTCTGTCATCACGGTTGGAAGTCGGAGGAAGTGAGGTTGAGCGGGGTGGCGCCGGCCAGCGGCAGGCGCAGCACGGCCACGGTGCCACCGCCGCGGTGGTCCTGCCAGGACAGGCTGCCGCCAAGCTGGCGCGCGGCGCTTTGCGCGAGGTAGAGGCCGATGCCCTGGCCGCCGTGCGTGCTGGCGACGGGCGCCTCGCCCAGTTGCGCGCGCAGCGCCGGGGGGATGCCGCCGCCGTGGTCGGTGACGGCGAAGCGCAGCGCGTGGCCATCGCCGGTGATATCCAGCCGCAGCGGCGGCGTCTGGCGCATCGCATGGCCCATGGCCTGCTGGCTGCGCGCGGCGTTGTCCAGCAGGATGGTCAGGATCTGGCTCACACGCGCGGCGTCCACGGGGTGGGTAGCCGCGTCCGGCGCCAGCGTCGATTGCAGGCTGGCCTGCGGATGACGCAATTGCCAGCGTTCGACGAACGGCGCGAGCCAGGTGTCGAGCGGCTGCGGCGCCAGCGGTTCGCGGTCCGCGCGCAGGCGGGCCAGGATCGAGCGGCACAGGTCCAGCTGCTGCTCCATCGTGCGGAAATCGGGGAGGTAGTCGGCGAGTGGCGTGTTCGCACGCGCTGCGTCGGAGGCATCCCCACGCAACTCGCCGGCGATCACCGCCAGCGTGGCCAGCGGCGTGCCGATCTCATGCGCGACAGCCGCCGCCTGATCGTTCAGCGCCTCGGCACGCGACTCCCGCAGCAGTTGCTCGCGGGCGAGATTCAACTGGGCATCGCGCTGGCGCAGCACGCCCGACAGCCGCGCCACGAAGAAGGCGATCATCACCGCGCTGGCCACGAAGTTCAGCCACATGCCGGCCAGGTGGTAGTTCACCGCGTTGTCCGGGTTGTGCAGGTGCAGCGGCACGTATTCGAGCAGCAGCAGCGAATAGCACGCCAGCGCATAGAGCGCGAGCGCCGAGACGAAGCGCCACGGCAGGATGGCCGATGCGATGGCCAGCCCGGGCAGGTAGAACGAGACGAACGGATTGGTGGCGCCGCCGGTGTAGAACAGGATGGCCGACAGCGCGGTCAGGTCCACGATCATCTGCGCCATCAGCTCGGCGTCCGACGGGACCGTGTTCTGCTGCCCGTGCCAGTGCAGGCGGACCACCGTCAGCACATTGAAGATGGCCTGCGCGGCGAACAGGTAAAGCAGCGGCTTGTAGGGCAGGTGGATGCCGGCCACCGACTCGCACGACACCAGCAGCAGCGCCTGCCCCGCCAGCAGCGCCCAGCGCAGCCAGCACAGGCGGCGCAGGCTCACCAGGCCGTGGCGCTGGGGCGCCCCGCCCGGCATGGCTGGGGCGGGAGCCGGCGCGACGGAGGCAGCGGGAGTCGGCGGTGCGGTAAGGGGCGGGGAGGGCGGCATGCCGGCAGTGTAGCAATGCCGCCATGCCGCGCGGCGGCGGCGACCCGGCGTGCGACACCTTGCCGCATTCAGGCCGGCCCCCGGCGCTGCCAGACTACGCGGTTGCCATGCCCGGCAGACTCGGGAGCGCCATGGTCTAATAGCCGCCTTTCGTTGAATTTCGTTGATCCCGTCGATTCCGTCGACTTCGTGGAGATGTTACCGATGCAAGCCCGTTTTCGCGCGCCGCGCGCCGCCTCGATCGTCACCCTGGCCCTGGCCGGCCTGCTGGGCAGCGCACACGCGTTGGCGCAGGTCGACGTGAGCAATGCCTGGGTGCGCGGCACGGTGCCGGCGCAGTCGGCGTCCGGCGCGTTCATGACGCTGCACGCGCATGCGTCCGCAAAGCTGGTGGGCGTGTCGTCGCCCGTGGCTGCTGCCGAGCTGCATGAGATGAAGATGGAGAACAACGTGATGCGCATGCGCCAGGTGCCGTCGCTGGACCTGCCGCAGATGCAGGACGTGGAACTCAAGCCGGGCGGCTATCACATCATGCTGATGGGGCTGAAGTCCCAACTCAAGGCCGGGGATACCGTGCCGCTGACGCTGAAGATCGAGCAGAACGGCAAGATCGTCGAGCAGCAGGTCAAGGCGCAGGTGCGCGACCTGACCGCCGGCGCGCCGACGGCAGGCGCCGCCGGCCACGGCGATCACAAGCACTAAGACGCGGATCAGCCGCGCAGGCTGATCGCCGCCTCCGCTTCCGATTCCGGCGCTGCCGCCGCCTGCAGCACCCGCTCACGCAGCCAGGTGTGGCCCGGATCGGCCTCGGCCCGCTCGGGCCAGATCATGCTGTAGCTGAAGCCGGGAATCGAGAACGGCGCCTCGAAAATGGTCAGGCGCGGATCTTCCAGCGTCGCCAGCGTACGCCGCGCCGCCGTCAGGACCATATTGGTCCCGGCGATCAGTGCCGGCGCCACGCTCCAGTGCGGTACCGTGCACGCAATCTTGCGGCGACCGCCCAGGCGCGCCACGGTAGCGTCGATCAGCTCCCCGCGCTCGCTCGCCGCGCTCACCAGCACGTGGGAGCGCGCCAGATAGGCCACGTGATCGAGCCGGCCGGTGTCGCGCACCGTGGCCGCATCCACCGCACACGCAAAGTCATCGTCGAACAGCACCGCCGTGCGCACGCCTTCCGGCTGGTAGGTGAAGGCGCCCAAAGCAATGTCGAGTTCGCCGTCGGCCACCTGCGCCGTCATGGTCTCGCGGCTGGCTTGCGTGACCACGAGGTCGATGTTCGGCGCGGCCTTGCGCACCGTGCGCAGCAGCCGGGGCAGCACCACCAGTGCGCCGTAATCGGACATCGCCACGCGGAAGGTGCGGCGCGCCATGGACGGCTGAAAGCCGCCCGGGCCGAGCAGGATACGCACCTGCGCCAGCGCCTCGGCCAGCGGGGCAGTCAGTTCATGCGCGCGGGGCGTCAGCACGAGCCCGCCCTGGCCGCGCACGAGCAGGGGGTCGTCGAGCAGTTGCCGCAGCCGCGCCAGCGAATGGCTGACCGCCGGCTGGCTCAGTTGCAGCCGCAGTGCGGCGCGCGAGATATGGCGCTCGGCAAACAGTGCTTCGAGCACCACGAGCAGATTGAGGTCGATTCCGCGTAGGCTATTCATGTGGCGAATATTAAACCGGATGGGTCCGGTTATGCCATTCGTCGAGCGGAATTTTTAGGGCTTCAAGTGTTTTGCGAGGCGTCCCGCCGGGCCTTCAGGCAATCCGGGCACAGGCAGTGCTGGCCTGCCACGATCTGCCGCGCCGGCAGCAGTGGCTGGCTGGCGCACCAGCATTCGGGCAGTCCGGCCACGTAGCCGCAGACGAAGGCCGCGCCGCAGCGGCTGCACCGCTCCACGGGGCGTAGCTGGCCGGTCTGGATGGTCGATGGATCGGTCATGGCCTCGGGCCGGGTCCGTCGCCACCATCCTGCCCAAGCCGCCGCATCGCCTCGCGCATCATCCGCATCTGCCCGCTGAAGTGGGTACACGTGGCGCAGATGGCCAGATGGCCGCGCAGGCGCAGCCGCTCCCCCCACGTCAGGGGCTGGTCCATGCCCTTCATGGTCAGGTGATGGATTTCCTCGCAGTTCGGCAGCAGGCGGCGGCGGGGTTCGGACATGAGACGAATTCGGCCTATCTATATAGAGGGGTGGGGTGAGCGCGACGGCGCGGCGGGGGCGGCTGTTGTATTCGCACCACGGTTGCCGAACCATTTCACTTCCAGGCATTCGCGCAGCCGCATGCGGGCGCGGTACAGCATCACCCATGCGTTGGTCGCGCTGATCTGCAAGGCCTGACAGATTTCTTCGGTCTCCAGTTCGAGCCATTCCCGCATCATGAAAATCCGCGCGGACTTGGCGGGCAGTCGGTCGACGCAGGTTTGCAGCACTTCGAAGAACTCGCGGCGCTCGAAAGTGCGGTCGGGGTCGCCCCAGTCGGAGGGCGGATGCTGGTAGTGGCCGTTGCGCGTGAACAGCGCGTCGAAGGCGTCCTGCTCCGATTGCGGCTCGCCATCGTCGCCGGTGGCCAGCGCCAGGCGCACCTCGCGCTTGCCGCTGCGCAGGATATCGACGATCTTGTGCTTGAGAATGCCGACCAGCCACGTGCGCAGCGCTGACTGGCCTGCAAAGCGCTCCGGGTGTTCCAGCGCGGCCAAAAGGGTCTCGGAAACGGCGTCTTCGGCGAGCGCTTCGTCGCGCAGCTGCAACCGGGCAAAGCGCAGCAGATAGGGCCGCACGGCCTGCAATTCGGCGGGATCGAGGCTCATTGCGGGGGCGGCATCGGGCGTGCCGGGGATCAGGTTCTTGTCGTCTTCGCGCGTGCCGCGCGGTTTCTTGTAAAATCGGCGCCTGCCCGTCAAAGCCAGTCCGGCGGACGGATTCGCCATGATACCTGCTGATTCCAACGGATGTCCCTTGCCATGAACGCCGACAATCCTGGGCCGGCCACCACCACGGTTGCCGCCATCGCCCCCTCCCTCAAGGCCGAGATCCTCGCCGAGGCGCTCCCCTATATCCGCAAGTTCCACGGCAAGACCATCGTGGTCAAGTACGGCGGCAATGCGATGACGGAGGAGAAGCTCAAGCACGGCTTCGCGCGCGACGTGATCCTGCTGAAGCTGGTGGGCATGAACCCGGTGGTGGTGCACGGCGGCGGGCCGCAGATCGACGAAGCCCTGAAGAAGGTGGGCAAGGTCGGCACGTTCATCCAGGGCATGCGCGTCACCGACGAAGAAACCATGGAAGTGGTGGAGTGGGTGCTCGGCGGCGAGGTGCAGCAGGACATCGTCATGCTGATCAACCAGTACGGCGGCCAGGCTGTGGGCCTGACCGGCAAGGACGGCGGCCTGATCCGCGCCAAGCGCCTGCAGATGCCGGACCGCGAAAAGCCCGGCACCTTCATCGACATCGGCTACGTGGGCGATATCGAGGCGATCAACCCGGCCGTGGTCAAGGCGCTGCAGGATGACGCGTTCATCCCGGTGATCTCCCCGATCGGCTTCTCCGACGACGGCCAGGCGTACAACATCAACGCCGACGTGGTTGCCGGCAAGATGGCCGAGATCCTCAAGGCCGAGAAGCTGGTGATGATGACCAACATCCCGGGCGTGATGGACAAGAAGGGCAACCTGCTGACCGACCTGTCCGCGCGCGAGATCGAGGAACTGTTCGCCGATGGCACGATCTCGGGCGGCATGCTGCCCAAGATCTCGTCCGCGCTGGATGCCGCCAAGAGCGGCGTGCACTCGGTCCACATCATCGACGGCCGTATCGAGCACTCGCTGCTGCTGGAAATCCTGACCGAGCAGGCGTTCGGCACGATGATCCGCTCGCACTGAGCCGGATTTGCGGGCGCAGGGGCGGATTGACGCCGCCGCGCCCGCACCCCTCCCACCAGTCATCCCCCTGCAGCCCGGCGTGTTCCTCAGACAACCTCACCAGCGCCGCGGCGTGGCGCACGCGCGCCCGTCGGAGGCATCGACTCCCGCCGCGCGGCAACGCCCCCGGCATCCTCGGGTGCGCCGGCCAGCGGGCGACCAGTCGGGCGATATCGTCTGGCTGTTCGATCTCGACAACACCCTGCACGACGCCTCCCACGCGATCTTCCCGGCCATCAACCGGCGCATGACCGCCTACGTGGCGCGCGTGCTCGGGTCCGACGAGGCCACCGCCAGCGGCGTGCGGGTGGAGTACTGGCAGCGCTACGGCGCCACCCTGCTCGGCATGATCCGCCACCATGGCGTGGATGCGGCCGATTTCCTGCACGAAGCCCACGACTTCCCGGCCCTGGCCGAGATGGTGCGCGTGCGGCGCGGGCTGGCCGCCGCGCTGCGCCGGCTGCCCGGGCGCAAAATCCTGGTCACCAACGCGCCGCGCGACTACGCCCGGGCGGTCATGGCGATTGCCGGCATCGAACGCTGCTTCGAGCGCGTGGTGGCCATCGAGGATATGTGGGTGCACGGCCATCTGCGGCCCAAGCCTGACCGCCGCATGCTGCGCCGGCTGCTGGCGCGCACCGGCGTGGCGCCCCATCGCGCGGTGCTGGTGGAAGACACGCTGTCGCATCTGAAACACTATGCGGGCACGGGGATCCGCACCGCCTGGGTGACGGGCTACCTGCGCACGCTGGCGCCGTCGCGGCCCCAGCCGGTGCCGGCGGCCGCGCCAGTCCCGGTCGATGCCGCCGTGTCGGGCGCGGTGGCCGATGCTGCCACGCGCACCGCGCTGGCCGCCGAGGACCGCCAGCACGTGGGCCACGGCGCCCAGGAAAGATCGGTCACGATGATGGCCGCCGAAGCGCAGCTTCCGCCACCTGGCGTGGATGGCGCACAATACGGCAAGGCGCCGCAGCAGTTGCCCGACCATGCCCCGCGCGTACGGGCGCGCGTGGTGAATCGGCCCGGCTATGTGGACATAAAAGTACAATCGATGCATCAACTCCTACGACGAATACGGAGAACCGGGTCATGACGCAAACCATTGAAAGCCAGCCGGAGGCGCCGCCGCTGATGGCCGCCACCGCCATCCAGACCGCCGAAGGGCCCGCGCGCAAGCGCCCGCGCCCTGGCGAGCGGCGCATCCAGATCCTCCAGACCCTGGCCGGCATGCTCGAGCATCCGCGCGGGGAAAAGATCACCACGGCGGCGCTGGCCGCCAGGCTGTCAGTCTCGGAAGCCGCGCTCTATCGCCATTTCGCCAGCAAGGCGCAGATGTTCGAGGGCCTGATCGGCTTTATCGAGCAGACCGTGTTCGGGCTGATCAACCAGATCACCACGCAGGAGGAGCATGGCCTGCGCCAGGTGCAGGCCATCGTGCGGATGCTGCTGTCGTTTGCCGAGAAGAACCCCGGCATGACGCGCGTGCTGACCGGCGAGGCGCTGGTGGGCGAGCACGAACGGCTGCAGGAACGCATCAACCAGATGGTGGACCGGATCGAGGCGTCGCTGCGCCAGTGCCTGAAGGTGGCCGTCACGCAGGCCGCCTTCCCGGCCGACGCCGACATCCCGGTGCGCGTGGCGCTGATCACGGCGGCTGTGCAGGGCCAGTGGCACCGCTACGTGAAGAGCGGCTTCCGCAAGGCGCCGGGCGAGAACATCGACGCCCAGTTGCGGATCCTGCTGGGCTGAACCAGCGGGAGGACCGGGGGCGCGTCACACGCGGCCAGCAGCGCACCCGGGAACTGCACTATAATGGCCGCGTCGCGCCGATTTGATGACTGGCTTGCGGGCGCGCGGCAGCCAACGGGAATCTCAGGATGACCGCCGGCTGCCACTATAAATGCGGCTAAAGAGGTTGGGTCGGTGCCTCGCGGGAGCAATCCACGATATGGCGCCGACGCGCGGGACACCGCGACATGCCCGACTTGGCTGCGACACACGCAACTGCCAGTCGGGTTTTTTTATGCCCGCTCGCCGCGGGCCCCCTCCATGACAGATGTTGCTATTCCTGCCGCCGTACCGGAGGCCGACCTCGCCGCCGGCTCCGTCGGCGTTGTCACGCCCCGGCGCATGCACTTCGCCGAGCCGCTCCCGCTGCGCAACGGCAGCCAGCTGGCCGGCTATGACCTGATGGTGGAAACCTACGGCACGCTCAACGCGGCGGCATCGAATGCCGTGCTGGTGTGCCACGCGCTCAACGCCTCGCACCACGTGGCCGGCATCGCGGCGGACAATCCGCGCGACATCGGCTGGTGGGACAACATGGTCGGCCCCGGCAAGCCGCTCGATACCGACCGCTTCTTCGTCATCGGCGTGAACAACCTTGGTTCCTGCTTCGGCTCGACCGGGCCGATGAGCACCAACCCGGCCACCGGCCAGCCCTATGGCGCGCTGTTCCCGGTGGTGACGGTGGAGGACTGGGTCAACGCCCAGGCGCGCGTGGCCGACGCGTTCGGCATCACGCAGTTCGCCGCGGTGATGGGCGGCAGCCTCGGCGGCATGCAGGCGCTGGCCTGGAGCCTGATGTACCCGGACCGGCTGCGCCACTGCATCGTGGTGGCGTCCACGCCCAAGCTGTCGGCGCAGAACATCGCCTTCAACGAGGTGGCGCGCAGCGCCATCCTGTCGGACCCGGACTTCCACGGCGGCAACTACTACGCGCACAACGTCAAGCCGAAGCGCGGCCTGCGCGTGGCGCGCATGATCGGCCATATCACCTACCTGTCCGACGAGGACATGGCCGAGAAATTCGGCCGCTCGCTGAAGTCCGAGGACATCCGCTTCTCGTTCGACGTCGAGTTCCAGGTGGAAAGCTACCTGCGCTACCAGGGCGACAAGTTCGCGGAGTACTTCGACGCCAACACCTATCTGCTGATCACCCGCGCGCTCGATTACTTCGACCCGGCGCTGGCCTACGGCGGCGACCTGAAGCGCGCGATCTCCCACACCCAGGCCAGCTTCCTGGTAGCGAGCTTCACGACCGACTGGCGCTTCGCGCCGAACCGCAGCCGGGAGCTGGTCAAGGCGCTGCTCGACAACAAGCGGCCGGTTTCGTACGCCGAGATCGACGCCCCGCACGGCCACGACGCCTTCCTGCTCGACGATCCGCGCTACCACAACCTGATGCGCGCCTACTACGAACGCATTGCCGAGGAGATCGGCGCATGAACGCCTCCGCCAACCCCAATATCCTCGCGCTGCGGCCCGACTTCCGCGCGATTGCGCGCTGGATCGAGCCCAACTCCACGGTGCTGGACGCCGGCTGCGGCGATGGCAGCCTGCTGCGCGTGCTCCAGGACGAACTGGACGTGCAGGCGTATGGCATCGAAATCCGCGACGAAGGCGTGCTGGCCTGCGCCCAGAAGGGCGTGCACGTGATCCAGCAGGACCTGGAGGGCGGGCTGGCGCTGTTCGAGGACCGGAGCTTCGACACGGTGATCCTGTCCCAGACGCTCCAGACCATCCACAACACGGCCCAGGTGCTGCGCGACACCCTGCGGGTGGGACGCGAGTGCATCGTCTCGTTCCCGAACTTCGGCTACTGGCCGCACCGGCTGTCGGTGTTCCGGGGCCGCATGCCGGTGTCGGAAGCGCTGCCGTACCAGTGGTACAACACGCCGAACGTGCGTGTGCTGACCATCAGCGACTTCGAGGGGCTGGCGCCCAAGGTGGGCCTGCGCGTGCTGGACCGCGTGGTGATGCACGAGGGCGTGACCGTGAACTGGGGCGAGAACTGGCGCGGCAGCCTGGCGGTGTACCGGGTTTGCGCGGTGTGAACCCGGCTTGACGCGGGGGCCGGGTGGGCATACCGTACGACGATTACCGAACGATCGTACTATTTTCTGCCATGACCCAAGCGCCCCACACCGACTCGCAACATCCGTTCGACCTCGCCCTGGCGCTGGAGCCAGCCGGCGAGCACCGCTTCCTGGGTCATACCAGCCAGGCCTACTGGAACATGATTGGCCCGTTCGGCGGGATGACGGCGGCCACGCTCCTCCAGGCGGCGTTGAGCCATCCCGAGCGGCTGGGCGATCCGATTGCGCTGACGGTGAACTTCGCCGGGCCGATTGCCGAAGGGCCGTTCGAGATCGAGGCGCGTCCGTCGCGGACCAACCGGTCCACCCAGCACTGGCATCTGGAATTGCGCCAGAACGGCGAGGTGACGACCACCGGCAGCGCGGTCTTCGCCGTGCGGCGCGAGACCTGGGGCAGCGGCGAAGCCGTCATGCCCGATGTGCCGCCCGCTGACACCCTGCCCGGCATGGGCGGCTTCGCGCCGGTGCGCTGGATCGGCAGCTACGATATGCGCGCGGTGCGCGGCGCCAAGCCCTCAACCGCCGTCGGCACCGAGCATCCGGACAGCCTGACCCAGTTCTGGCTGCGTGACGAACCGGCCCGCACGCCCGACTACGCCGCTGTGGCAGCCTGGTGCGACGCCTTCTATCCGCGCATTTTCCTCAAGCGCGCCGGCTTTGTGCCGGCCGGCACGGTGTCGATCACGACCTATTTCCATGCCGATGCGGCCACGCTGGCCGCGCTGGGCGACAGCCACGTGCTCGGCAGCGCGCGGGCGCAGGTGTTCCGCCAGGGCTTCTTCGACCAGAGCGCGCAGATCTGGAGCGCCAGCGGCGTGCTGCTGGCCTCGTCGCACCAGATCGTCTACTACAAGGAATAAGGCCGATCAGGCCGGACGAGGGACGCCCGGCTCCTTGGCCGGCTCGCGCGCCTGGGCTTCGTAGCGGTGGACCGTGCCGCGCATCGCCCAGAGCAGGGCCACGCCGGGCACGGCCGCCACCACGGTGCCGAGGTAGAAGGGCGCCCAGCCCCAGGCTTCGACCATATAGCCCGAGGTGGGCCCCACGTAGACCCGGCCGATCGACGCCAGCGCGGACAGCAGCGCGTACTGCGTGGCCGAGAACGAGCGGTTGCAGAGCGTCATCAGCAGCGCCACGAAGGCCGCCGTGCCCATGCCGCCGCAGATGTTCTCGATGGCGATGGTCGCACCCATGCTCCAGATATGGGGCGGCGTGACCGAGAGCACCCAGTAGCCGAGGTTCGACACCGCCTGCAGGATGCCGAACAGCATCAGCGACCGGTACAGCCCGAGCCGCACCATCAGCGACCCACCGAACAGCGCGCCGATGATCGTGGCCGCGAGACCCAGCGTCTTGTTGACGATGCCCACCTCGCCCGGATCGAAGCCCAGGCCCCGGATCAGGAACGTGGTGGACAGGCTGCCGGCGAAGGCATCGCCCAGCTTGTAGAGCACGATCAGCAGCAGCAGCCACCACGCGCCCTGGCGCCCGAAAAAGTCGCGCAGCGGGCCGACCACGGCCTCCTCCAGCGTGCGCGGCTGGCGCGCCGGCACGTCCGGTTCGGGCGCCCAGAGCAGCGTCAGCAGCCCTACCGACATCAGCGCCGCCATCAGCAGGTACATGCTGGACCAGCCCAGCACGCGGTCCGCCAGGTACAGCGCCAGCCCGCCCGAGACCAGCATCGCCAGCCGGTAGCCGAGCACCTTGACCGCCGCGCCGGCGCCGCGTTCGGCCGGGCGCAGCACGTCGGTGCTGTAGGCATCGAACACAATGTCCTGCGACGCCGACAGGAACGCCACCAGCGTGGCCAGCGCCGCCAGCGCCCAGAGCGCCTCGCGCGGCGGGCAGAACGCCATGGCGGCGATGCTGGCCACCAGCCCGAGCTGCGTGACCAGCAGCCAGCCGCGCCGCCGGCCCAGCAGGGGCGGCGTGTAGCGGTCCATCAGCGGCGCCCACAGGAACTTGAAGATGTACGCCTGCCCGACCAGCGAGAAGAAGCCGATGGTCTTGATGTCGAGCCCCTCCACGGTCATCCAGGCCTGGAGCGTGCCCGAGGTCAGCGCGAGCGGCAGCCCGGACGCGAAGCCCAGCGTCAGCATGGCGCCGATGCGGCGATTGCGGAAAATGTCGAGGTAGTCTTGGAACGTCATGGATGTATTATTGCATCACCGTTTGCGTCCCCACTCATCGATTCGACGCCGTTTGTCGACCCTTATCGCGCCGAGCCCTGCCGTGACCCTGATCGCGTCGAACGAATCGCCGTTGCCACCGTGCCGCACGCCCCGGCGCCCGGGATGGCTGACCTGGCTGGCTTGGTCCTGCGCCGCGTGCGCAACCGTGCCGGCCATCGCGCAGGAAGTGGCCCTGGTAGCCGCGCCCGACGACGGCGTGCGCGTGGAGCGCCGCTACTCGCGCGTGCGCACGATCGTGCCGATGGAAGTCATCGACCAGCAGGCTGCCCGCGAGTACGAACAGATCAAGCAGGAAGCCATCGCCAAGCACACGCTGGCCGGCGACGACAACCCGCAGGTGAAGCGCCTGCGCGAGATCGGCATCCGGCTGCTGCCCGAGACCGTGCTGTGGAACCCACGCGCCGGCCGCTGGGCGTGGGAGATCAACCTGATCGAGTCGAAGCTGGTCAACGCGTTCTGCATGCCCGGCGGCAAGATGGCGGTCTATTCCGGCCTGCTCGACCAGCTCAAGCTCACCGACGACGAAGTGGCCATGGTGATGGGCCACGAGATCGCCCACGCGCTGGAGGAACACGCCCGGCAGCGCGCGGCGCAGTCCGAGATCTCGAATCTTGGCGCCAACGTGGTGTCCCAGCTGACCGGCTTCGGCAATCTCGGCAATTTCGATATCGGCAACAATGCCCGGCTCGTGTCGCTGCGGTTTTCGCGGCTCGAGGAAACCGAGGCGGACCTGATTGGCATGGACATCGCCGCCCGCGCCGGCTACGACCCGCGCGCCGCCGTCACGCTGTGGCGCAAGATGGGCACGGTGCTGGAGATGGGCGACGAGTTCAAGTCCACGCACCCGTCCGGCCGCAGCCGCATCGCGGTGCTTGAGGCGCACATGGCCGAGGTGATGCCGCTCTACGCCCGCGCCATGAACATGCCGATGGAGAAGCTGCCCGCCCACACGCCCAATATGGCTAACCTGGGCGGTGCCCCGGTCGATGCCGGCGACGACGACAGCCAGCGTCCACTAAAAAAGTAAAGACGGCCGTCGACTCAGGTTATCGGCGATTCCTGTAGGATGGAAATGTGGCGTCAACGCCCCTGCAACAGGCTTTGGCGCGCTGAGATTCTCAACCTTGATCAGGGAGAAAGACCATGAGGACTGGATTGCGCTGCGGCCTGGTAGCGGCCGCGCTGGTGGCTGCGGGCGCGTCGGGCGTGGCCAGCGCCGCCGACACGCTGCTGACGATGCCGATCGACCAGGCACTGGCTAGCCAGGCCGCCAAGGAACGCATCGACCCGAACACGAAGCTGCTGTTCGGCTTCAACCGGCTTGAGGGCGCCACGGATCCCACCTTGTACAAGACGGTGAAGCGCGTGCGCCGGCCGGTGAACAAGGTGCAGGAGGGCCCGGTGCTGACGGATGCCCAGCTGTGCGAAACGGTGTTCGTGCAGGCTGTGCAGGACCTCCAGCAGCGCGCGGCCCAGGGCGGCAGCAATGCGGTGATGGAGATCCGCAGCAACTGGAAGGACGACGAGACCTCCAGCGATACCACCTACGTCTGCGCCAAGGGCGCGGCGTATATCGGTGTGGCGCTGAAGGCGACGCTGGTCAAGACCGGCAGCTAGGCCAGCCGGATCCCAGGAAAGCGAAAAGCCGGCGCGAAGCCGGCTTTTCTTATTGTGCGACGGGTTGGTGACGCGTCAGGCGGTCAGCCCGGTCGCCTCGTCGGCGCCCACATGCACGTTCATGCATTGCACGGCCGCGCCGGCGGCGCCCTTGCCGAGGTTGTCCAGGCGTGCGACCAGATTCAGGCGCTCGCCATTGCCGAACACGAACAGGTCCACGCGATTGGTGTCGTTGCTGGCCTGGACGTCGAAGAAGCCGCCGTCGAGGTTGGCATCGCTATTGAACGGATGCACGCGCACGAACTGCTCGCCCTCGTAATGCTTGCGGTAGATGTCGAGGATGGCCTCGGCATCGGCCTTGCGCGACAGCAGCGCCGGGAACACCGGCACCGTCACGGCCAGACCCTTCAGGAAGTTGCCGACGATCGGGTTGAAGATCGGCGCCTGGGCCAGGCCGGCCTGCACGCGCATCTCGGGCAGGTGCTTGTGCTCGAGGCTCAGCGCGTAGGGGCGCGGGCTATCGAGACGCGGATTCCCGCCCGCCTCGAACTCGGCAATCATCTTCTTGCCGCCGCCGCTGTAGCCGGTCAGCGAGAACGCCGACACCGGGTAGTCGGCCGGCATCAGGCCCGCTTCCACGAGCGGACGCACGGCCAGCACGAAGGCGCTGGCGTGGCAGCCCGGCACCGCGATGCGCTTGCTGGCGCGCACCTTCTCGCGCTGGCCACGGGTCAGCTCGGGCAGGCCATAGGCCCACGAGTCGGTGGTGCGGAACGCCGTGCTGGCGTCGATCACGCAGGTATTGGGATTGGTCACCAGCGACACGGCCTCACGCGAGGCCACGTCCGGCAGGCACAGGAACGAGACATCCGAGGCATTCAGGAAGCGTGCTCGCTCTTGCGGGTCCTTGCGCTTGTCATCGGCAATGCGCAGCAGCTCCACATCGGAGCGACCCGAGAGGTAGTCCAGCAGCCGGAGACCGGTGGTGCCTTCCTGACCATCGACGAACACTTTGAAAACCATGGCTGACTCACTCTGAAAATGCGAAAAGTCGCCTGCCCAACGGGGCAGCGAACCTGCATTGTAGCGAGGTTAGGGGGCGGGCGCAGGGTTTACGCGAGAGAGGCGGTTGCGGTCCGACACATTCCGGGGCTTGCAGGTAATAACCAAGTAGGTTAATTTTGCATGGAGAAATCGTCAGCGCATTACAAGCTCTCTGTGGTGAGGGCGTTGGTGACGGAGGGGAGGCTTGAGCGAAGCGACTTGTATAAGAGCATGACAACGCACGCGGATCATCGAGTCTGGCAGGACGTCTACCACCCCGTCACCCCCTATGGGTCGCTCTACCTGAAGCTCAGCGTGATCGAGCAACTGGTGATTGTGTCATTCAAGGTGCTGTAAAGAGCACCACCTCGAAAAAGGAGTCGGGATATGAGATGCCCGGAATGCGGAGGATCCGAACTGGTCAGGGAGCGGCAGGACATGCCCTACGACTATCGCGGCGAAACCATGGTGATCGAAGGCGTGCTGGCGGACTGGTGTCCCGCCTGCGGTGAAGGGGTTCTTGATCTCGATGAAGATGAGCGGATCGGCCAGTTGATGGTTGCCTTCAACAAGCAGGTCAACGCCGCTATCGTCGATCCGGCGTTCATCGTGTCGGTGCGCCGCAAGCTGGAACTCGACCAGCGGGAGGCTGGCGAGATCTTCGGCGGCGGGGTCAATGCGTTCTCGCGCTACGAGACCGGCCGGACCAAGCCGCCGCTGGCGCTGGTAAAGCTGCTCAAGTTGCTGGATCGCCACCCGAACCTGCTGGAAGAAATCCGCGCCAACTGAGCGCGCCGGCCCCGGCATCCCGCCCGGGCGCCCCGCCTACAGCGGAAAATCGTAGTCGATCGACAGCGGGGCGTGGTCGCTGAACTTCTCGTCCTTGTAGATGGCGCAGGCGCGGGCCGTGGCGGCGATCTTGTCGGTGGTCAGGTGGTAGTCGATGCGCCAGCCGACGTTCTTCGCGTAGGCTTGGCCGCGGTTGCTCCACCAGGTGTACTGGTCCGGGCGTTGGTCGAGCTGGCGGAAGACGTCCACGTAGCCGTGGCTATCGAACAGTTGGCCAATCCAGGCGCGCTCCTCGGGTAGGAAACCGGAGTTCTTGAGGTTGCCCTTCCAGTTCTTGATGTCGATTTCCTTGTGGGCGATGTTGACGTCACCGCACAAGACGATCTCGCGCCCGCTGGCCTTCAGTTGCAGCAGGTGGGGCAGGAACGCCTCCATGAAGCGGAACTTGGCCTGCTGGCGTTCTTCGCCGCTGGAGCCGGACGGCACGTAGACGGAGATCACCGCAAGGTGCGGATACTGCACTTCCACGTAGCGACCCTCGGCGTCGAACTCGGGCACACCGAAGCCGGTGACCACCCGCTCGGGCTTGTGGCGCGTGTACAGGCCCACGCCGCTGTAACCTTTCTTCTCGGCATAGTGGAAAAAGCCGTGGTAGCCATGTGGCGCCAGGAACGCCTCGGTCATGTCGGCTTCCTGGGCTTTCAGTTCCTGTACGCAGATCATGTCTGCGTCCTGCTTGCCCATCCACTCGAAAAAGCCCTTCTTGGCCGCAGAGCGGATGCCGTTGAGGTTGGCGCTGATAATCCGTAACATCTCGGGAAATTTTGAAATTCAGAGAGAAAAGATGACGCAGCAGACCACGCCGGACGACCTCAGCCAGACCTTTATCCGCTTCGCGCTCGATGCGGGCGTGCTGTCCTTTGGCGAGTTCGTGACCAAGGCGGGCCGCAAGTCGCCTTACTTCTTCAACGCCGGCCTGTTCAATCAGGGCGCGATGCTGGGTCAGGTGGCGCAATTCTATGCGAAAACCCTGCTCAACTCGGGCCTCGAGTTCGACGTGCTGTTCGGGCCGGCCTACAAGGGCATCACGCTGGCCTCGGCCACGGCCGTGGCGCTGGCCGGCATGGGCCGGGATGTGGGGTTTGCCTACAACCGCAAGGAAGCCAAGGACCATGGCGAAGGCGGCACGCTGGTCGGCGCCAAGCTCCAGGGCAAGGTGGTGATCATCGATGACGTGATCTCGGCCGGTACCTCCGTGCGGGAGTCGATGCAGCTGATTCGCGCCGCCGGCGCCGAGCCGGCCGCCGTGCTGATCGCGTTGGACCGCATGGAGAAAAGCGGCACCGCCGACAAGATCGGCACGCATTCGGCCGTGCAGGACGTGCAGCGCGAATACGGCGTGCCCGTGATCTCGATCGCCAGCCTCAAGGACCTGCTGGCCTACCTCGACGCGTCGAACGACCCCGCGCTCGGGAACTCCCGGGCGGCCGTGGCGGCCTATCGTCAGACGTACGGCGTCTGACGCGCCGGAGCGGGCGCCATGGGGCGCCCCGGCTCAACTTCGAGGGAGCATGGCGTGGCGGGCAAGCGGCAACAGCAGGTAAAACAGGCGACCAAGCAGGCAATCGGGCGCGAACTGGGCGAACAGGGCGCGCCGCCGCAAGACTCCGCATCGACGGCCACGCCGGCCCGGGCGAAGCGCACCAAGGCGCCCAAGCGCGCCGCAGTGAGCGACCACTGCGCCCCTGATGCGCTGCCGGGCGACGGCCCCGCCCACGAAGCCTATGCGATCCGCGCGCTGGTGCTGCAAGGCGGCGGCGCGCTCGGTGCCTACCAGGCCGGTGTCTACCAGGGCCTGGCCGAAGGCGGCATTCATCCGAACTGGATCGCGGGTATCTCGATCGGCGCGCTCAACGCGGCGGTCATCGCCGGCAATCCGCCTGAAACCCGCGTGACGCAGTTGCGCGCGTTCTGGGAATACATCTGCGCCCAGCCGTGGCTGCCCGGCCTGCCGCTGGAGCTGCTGACGGAGACCGCGCCCACGTGGCCGGAGCCGATGCGGATCTGGTTCGACAGCCTCAACGCCGCCCGCGCGATGATCGAAGGCCAGCGCGGCTTCTTCTCGCCACGCGCTATCGCCGATCTCTGGGGCCGCGGTGAAGACCCGGGCCGCGCCAGCTATTACGACACTGGGCCGCTGAAGGCCACGCTGGAGCGTTTTGCCGATTTCGACCGCATCAACCATCCGAAGGAGATGCGCGTCTCGGTGGGTGCCGTGAACGTGCGCACGGGTAATTTCGCGTATTTCGACAACACGCGCCAGCGGCTGCGCGCCGAGCACTTCATGGCGTCCGGCGCGCTGCCGCCCGGGTTCCCGGCCGTGGAGATCGATGGCGAGTATTACTGGGACGGCGGCCTGGTCTCGAACACGCCGCTACAGGAGGTGCTGACCGCCCAGCCGCGCCGGGACGCCCTGATCTTCCAGGTGGACCTCTGGAGCGCGCGCGGCAAGCTGCCGCACAACCTGCTCGACGTGGCCGAGCGCCAGAAGGACATCCAGTATTCCAGCCGCACGCGCGCCATCACGGACGTGATGCGCGAGCAGCAGAACTATCGCCGCATGCTGAGCGAACTGATGGCACTGGTGCCGGCTTCCAAGCGCGACGACCCCTGGTACAAGCGCGCCGCCGACCATGCCTGCGACGCGCGCCGTAACGTGATCCAGCTGATCTACCGCGACAAGTCGTTCGAGGGCAGCGCCAAGGACTACCAGTTCGGCCTGCTGACGATGCACGAGCACTGGGCGAGCGGGCTCGACGATATCCGCGACACGCTCAAGCACCCCAAATGGCTGGCGATGCCCGGCCCCGAGCGGCCGTTCGTCACCCACGATGTGCATCGCGGCAACGGCAGCGACTGACCCCCGGCGCCTACTCCACCTTTAGCTTCGCCAGTTCCGGCTTCGGCGGCGGGTATGCCGGCTTGAGCTGCCGGAACACGGCCGCCACAATCTCGCCCACCATCAGGTTGCGGTGGGTCTTCGAGTCGGCCGGCACGACATACCAGGGGCAACTCGGCGTGGCCGTGGCCGCGATGGCAGCTTCGTAGGCTTCCTGATATTCCTTCCAGAACTTGCGCTCGGCCAGGTCCTGCGGGTCGAACTTCCAGTGCTTCTGGGGATCGGCGATGCGCGCCTCGAGCCGCGCCTTCTGCTCGTCCTTCGAAATATGGAGGAAGCACTTCACGATGGTCGTGCCGGTATCGGTCAGCAGGGATTCGAACGCGCGGATCTGCTTGTAGCGGCGCTCGCACTCGGCCTCATCGATCCAGCCATGCACGCGCGTGATCAGCACGTCCTCGTAGTGGCTGCGATTGAACAGCGCGATCTCGCCGGCGCGGGGCACCTGCGCGTGCACGCGCCACAGGTAGTCGCGCGCCAGTTCCTCGGCGGTAGGGGCCTTGAAGCTCACCACGCGGATGCCAAGCGGATCGAAGCTGCGGAAGACCGAGCGCACGGTGCCGTCCTTGCCGCTGGTATCCATGCCCTGCAGGATGACCAGCACCTTGCGGCGGTGCTCGGCGTAGAAGATGTCCTGGAGCGCGTCGAGTTCGCCCGAGAGGGCCTCCAGCCGCGCGAGGTCGGCGGCCTTGTCGCCCTGCGACAGCGGTTTGCTGTGCGGGTCGAAATCGGCCAGATTGAATTTTTTACTACTGGTGATGCGGAAATCGTCCAGCGTCATGGGGTCTCCGGTGGCGTGGCCTGCGGAGCCCCCATAGTCACGCGTTCAGTGCGGCGAGGTCAATAGTGCCTTCGAACACGGTGGTCGCCGGGCCGGTCATCTGCACGGGCTGGCCCGCGCCGTTCCAGGCGATGGTCAGGTCGCCGCCATGGGTGTGGACCTTGACCGGCGAGTCCAGCAGACCGCGCCGGATGCCGGCCACCACGGCCGCGCAGGCGCCCGTGCCGCAGGCCAGCGTCTCGCCGGCGCCGCGCTCGAACACGCGCAGCCGCACGGTGCTGCGGTCCACGATCTGCATGAAGCCGGCGTTCACCCGCTTCGGAAACGTCTGATGGTGTTCGATCACCGGGCCGTCCTGGAGCACCGGGAACTGCTCGGTATCGTCCACGACCTGCACCGCGTGCGGATTGCCCATCGACACCGGCGTGATCCACGCCGTGCGGCCGTTCACTTCGAGGCCATAGAGCGTGTCGTCGCCCTCGCGGCGTGTCGGCAGGCCCTCGGCGAGGAACGGCACGCGCGCCGGCGTCAGCTCGGGCGCGCCCATGTCCACCGTGACCTGGCCGTCGTCCTGCAGGGTCAGCGTGATCACGCCGTTCATCACCTCCACGCGCACCGAGCGCTTGTCGGTCATGCCCTTGTCCGTGACAAAGCGCACGAAACAGCGCGCGCCGTTGCCGCAATGCTCCACCTCGCCGCCATCGGCATTGAAGATCCGGTAGCGGAAGTCAACGTCCGGGCGCGTCGATTTCTCGACGATCAGGATCTGGTCCGCGCCCACGCCAAAGTGCCGGCTGGCGAGCGCGCGCCACTGGGCCTCGGTCAGGTCGAGCGTCTGGTGGATGCCGTCCAGCACGACGAAGTCGTTGCCGGCGCCGTGCATCTTGGTGAACTGGAGTTTCATGGCTCGGATTGTAGCTAGTAAATCTCTGGCTCGCCGGGTGGCCGATGCTTGAAGCGCTTGTGCACCCAGTAGTACTCGGTCACGCGCGGGCGGATGGCGTCCTCGAAGAAGGCGTTCATGCGCCGCGTGTCGTCGGTCACGCTGTCGCCGGGGTAGTCGTCCCAGGCGGGCAGGATGTGCAGCACATAGCCCTTGTAGTCGGGCAGCATCTCGGTATAGATCGGCACGACCTTGGCGCCGGTCAGCCGCGCCAGCCGCGACACGGAGGTCAGCGTGAGCGCCTCCACGCCGAAAAACGGCACGAATTCCGAGTCGCGCTCGCCGAAGTCCATGTCGGCGATCAGTTGCAGCGCCTCGCCCTTCTTCAGGCAGCGCAGGATGTTCCGCGCGCTGTCGTTGCGCGAGATCATGTTGGCGCCGAAGCGGCCACGCGCGTGCTTCAGGAAATCGTCGAACAGCGCGTTCTTCTGCTTTGTATACAGCGAAGCCCCGGAGCGGCCCACGTGGTCGCGCAGGTGGATGGTCAGCCGGATCGCGCCCGCCTCCACGCCCGAGAGGTGCATGGTCACGAGGATATGGGGCTTGCCGTCCAGCGCCACAAGGTTGGCCTGGTCGTCGATCTGCACCCAGCGGCGCATCTGCGCCTCGCTGCCGGTCCAGAAGATGCCGCGCTCGGCAAAGCTGCGGAAGATGTGGCGGAAGGTCTCGCGCGACATCTCGTCGATCTCGGCCTCGGATTTTTCCGGGAAACAGAGCCGCAGGTTGGCGCGCACCACCTCGCGGCGGCCGTTCGGAATCCGGTAAAGCAGGCCGCCCAGCCCTTCGCCGAAGCGCGCGACGAACGGATACGGCAACTTGCCCAGCACGGTCAGCAGGCCGATGCCGAGCCAGGTAAAGATTCGGCTCATTGGATGATGTCTTGGGGGGCCGCCTGCGGCTGGCTGGTCAGGTCGGGGGGCGGCGGGGCGCCGGTGGGCTGCTTGTAGCGGTTGTAGCCCCAGAGGTACTGGGTGGGCACCATCGCAATCGACTCCTCGACCGCGCGGTTGATCTGGGCGGCGGCGGCCTCCACCTCGGCGGCCAGCACGCCGCCACAGCCCACCAGGCGCATATGGCCGACATAGCCGGCGCCCTTGGGCAGGCGCTCGGCGAACATCATCACCACCGGCGCGTTGGTCAGGCGGTGCAGGCGGTGCACCAGCGTCATCGAATAGGCCGGCTTGCCGAAGAACGGCGCCCAGGCGCCGTCTCCGGCACTTGGCACCTGATCGGGCAGGATGCCGACGGCCTCGCCGCGCTTGAGCGCCTTCACCAGCATCCGCACGCCGCGCGGCGTGGCAGGCGCCATCGAGATGCCCGGCCGGCTTCGCATCCGTTCGACGAAGTCGCGCAGCCACTGCTGGTGCGGCGGCTTGAACAGCACGGTTACGGGCCGATGCACCGCATGCGACTGCGGCAGCACTTCGAAGCAGCCCAGGTGCGGGGTCAGGATGATGATGCCGTTGGCCTGCATCTGGAGCCGGTTCAGCGTGGGCCAGAGCGAGTCGTCGAAGTTGTAGAGCGCGGCGTCCAGCGTCTTGCGGCTCCAGAAGTACGGCATTTCCAGGATCAGGCGGCCCGTGGCGCGCGCGGCCTCGGCCAGCATGGCGTCGGTGACGTCCGGGTAGGCGTGGCGGAAGTTCTCGGTCAGGCGCTGGCCATAGCGGCCCGGTAGCCGCGCCGCGAGCAGGCCCAGCGCGCCGCCGATGGCGTGCAGCACGCGCAGGGGCAGGAGAGAGATGAGCCAGAAGATAAAGGTCATGGGGCCAAACGTGGAAATACGGGCAAAAAAGGCTTGTCGACGGGGAATCGCGCGCGAGGCAGGCACGGTATCGTACCGGCTACACGTCCTGCTGCCTCCGTGCGCGCGGTGCACTGTGCGGCGCCGCGCCGGAGTACTGCAGCGCACGCGGCAGGCGCGTATAATAGCCTGTATCGCCGAGTTAACTGACAACTTGCGGGGCGATGCCGCTCTCTCCAGAGCGGTCTGAAAATACCGCTAAAGCGTCGCCGCATCGTTTCCCGAGGGTGGCACGCAATAGCCGACTCACAGCCAATCTTGGCTAACCTTGGAGAAACAAGCTCGTGGCAAACGACTTCCTGTTCACTTCGGAATCTGTCTCCGAAGGCCATCCCGATAAAGTTGCTGACCAGATCTCGGACGCCGTCCTGGACGCCATCCTGGCCCAGGACAAGTACGCCCGCGTGGCGGCCGAGACGCTCTGCAACACCGGTCTGGTGGTGCTGGCCGGTGAAATTACCACCACGGCCAACGTGGACTACATCCAGGTCGCCCGCGACACCATCAAGCGCATCGGCTACGACAACACCGACTACGGCATCGACTACAAGGGTTGTGCCGTGCTGGTGGCGTACGACAAGCAGTCGCCGGACATCGCCCAGGGCGTGGACCGCGCCTCGGACGACTACCTGAACCAGGGTGCTGGCGACCAGGGCCTGATGTTCGGCTACGCGTGCGATGAGACGCCCGAACTGATGCCGTTCCCGATCTACTACGCACACCGTCTGGTGGAGCGCCAGTCGCAGCTGCGCCGTGACGGCCGCCTGTCCTGGCTGCGCCCGGACGCCAAGTCGCAGGTCACCGTGCGCTACCTCGACGGCCGCCCGCACAGCGTGGATACCGTCGTGCTGTCCACCCAGCACGCCCCGGACATCACCCAGGCCCAGATCCGCGAAGCCGTGATCGAAGAAATCATCAAGCCGGTGCTGCCGGCCGCGATGCTCAAGGACACCAAGTACCTGGTCAACCCGACCGGCCGCTTCGTGATTGGCGGCCCGCAGGGCGACTGCGGCCTGACCGGCCGCAAGATCATCGTCGACACCTACGGCGGCGCCTCGCCGCACGGTGGCGGCGCGTTCTCGGGCAAGGACCCGTCGAAAGTGGACCGCTCGGCCGCCTACGCCGCCCGCTACGTCGCCAAGAACGTGGTCGCCGCCGGCCTGGCGCGCCAGTGCCAGGTGCAGGTCAGCTACGCTATCGGCGTGGCCCGCCCGATCAACGTGACCGTGTACACGGAAGGCACCGGCAAGATCTCGGACGAGAAGATCGCCGAACTGGTGCAGGAGCATTTCGACCTGCGCCCGAAGGGCATCGTCCAGATGCTGGACCTGCTGCGCCCGATCTACGAAAAGAGCGCCGCCTACGGCCACTTTGGCCGCGAGGAGCCGGAGTTCTCGTGGGAAGCCACCGACAAGGCCGCCGTGCTGCGCGCCGCCGCCGGCCTGTAATCGGCCGTCCGGCAGTCAGGAACCCCGCCGGTCCTTCGGGACCTGCGGGGTTTTTTGTTATCTGGGCGCCACGTGGCACCCGCTGCGGCGCGGAGTAGAATCCCGCTCAACCGGACCTCCACGCCAAGACCATGACGACGCCGCTGAACCTGATCCGCACGCAGCCCTATACCGAATGGGCGCCCGACGTCACCCCCGAGGTGCGCGCCGACCTGCGCCGCCAGCTCGAGCAGGGCGCCGTGCTGTACTTCCCGAACCTGAATTTCCGCTTCCAGCCGGGCGAGGAGCGCTTCCTGGATGCCCGCTGGTCCGATGGCAAGTCGAAGAACATCAACCTGCGCGCCGATGACCGCGCCGTGCGCGGCGCCGCGGGCAGTGAGCAGGATCTGGCCGATCTCTACGCGCTGATCCGCCGCTATGCGGATTCCAGCGAGACGCTGATCCACACGCTGTTCCCCGAATATGTGACGCATATGACGCGCGCAGGCACGTCGCTGCGGCCCAGCGAGATCGCCGGCCGCCCGGTGAGCTGGCGCAAGGACGACACCCGCCTGCACGTGGACTCGTTTCCGTCCAATCCGATGCTGGGCAAGCGCCTGCTCCGCGTGTTCCACAACATCGACCCCGCCGCGCCGCGGGTGTGGCGCGTGGGCGAGCCGTTCGCGGATTTCGCCGCCCGCTTCGTGCCGAAAACGCATGGCATGTGGCCGGGGCAGGCGTGGCTGATGAAGCAGCTCCACATCACCAAGCGCACGCGGTCCGAGTACGACCACCGCATGCTCCAGCTGCACGACCTGGCCAAGGCCGACCTGGATTACCAGAAGACCGTGCCGCAGCAGGAGTTCCAGTTCCCGCCCGGTGCGACCTGGATCGTGTTCAGCGACCAGCTGCTCCACGCCGCCATGCGCGGCCGGGCGATGATGGAGCAGACCATCTACCTCGACCCGGCAGCCATCAGCGACCACACCCACTCGCCCGAGGCGGTGCTGTCGCGCATGCTCGGCAAGCCGATGCTGGCGGCCTGAGCGCCGCCGATCGTCCCCGAGCGGACCCGATTCAGCGCAGCAACAGCTTCAGCATCGACGCGAAACGCTTGCCGTAAGGCGGCCGCAGCAGGCCGGCACCGTTCAGCCCGGCCTGATGGAACACCGGCTTGAGCTTGGAGAACGTCTCGAAGCCGGCCCGGCCGTGGTACACGCCCATGCCGCTCGGGCCCACGCCGCCGAAGGGCAGGTCGTCCTGGGCGATGTGGAACAGGGTGTCGTTAATGGTGACGCCGCCGGCCACGGTCTGGCGCATCACGTGGTCCACCACGTCGCGGCGACGGTCGAACAGATAGAGCGCCAGCGGCCGGGGCCGCGCATTGACGAAGCCGATGGCCTCGTCCACGGTGCGATAGGTCACCACGGGCAGCACCGGCCCGAAAATCTCCTCCTGCATCGCCATCACATCGCCGGGCACGTCCGTCAGCAGCACGGGCGGCAGGCGGCGCGCGTCGGCGTCCGGCGTGGCATCGGTCAGCGGCACCACGCCGGCGCCAGCCGCGCGCGCGGCGTCGATCATCGACACCAGCCGGCCAAAGTGGCGCGGGCTGATGATGCTGGTGTAGTCGGGGTTGCGGGCGAGGTCCGGATAGAGGCGGTTCACGCAGCGGCGCGCGGCCTCGGCAAAGCGGTCGCGCTGGTCCTCCGGCACCAGCACGTAGTCCGGGGCGATGCAGGTCTGGCCGGCGTTGAGCAGCTTGCCCACCACGATGCGCTCCACGGCGTGGTCGAAATCGGCATGGGGGCCGATGATGGCCGGCGACTTCCCGCCCAGCTCCAGCGTCACCGGCGTCAGGTTGGCGGCGGCGGCGCGCATCACGTGATGGCCGACGTGGGTCGAGCCGGTGAACAGCAGGTGGTCGAACGGCAGGGCGCTGAAGGTGGCGGCTACCTCGGCATCGCCGTTGATGACCGACACCTCATCCGGCGCGAAGGTGGCCTGCACCAGTTGGGCGAACAGGGCCGAGAACCGCGGCGTGTATTCGGACAGCTTGACCATGGCCCGGTTGCCGGCCACCAGCGCGCCAGTGAGCGGCCCCACGGTCAGGTAGAGCGGATAGTTCCACGGCACCACCACGCCCACCACGCCCAGCGGCTGCGGCATCAGGCGCGAGCGCCCCGGCAGGAACCACAGGCCGGTGCGGGCGCGGCGCTCGCGCATCCAGCGCCGGCCGTGCCGCAGTGCGTCATCGAGACCCGCCAGGCTCGGGAACACCTCCAGCAGCGCGGTTTCCTGCGGCGGCCGGTTGGTGAAGTCGGCGCTGATGGCGGCGGCGATGGCGTCGTGGTGGGTCTTCACCAGTTGCCGCAGCCGGCGCAGGCGGTCCGCGCGGATATCCCACGGCGGGGTCTGGTCATGCCGCGACGCCGCGCGCATGGCGTCGAACACCGATGACATGGCGGGAACTTCTCTCATCTGGCGGTCTCCTGGCTGTCCGAGGGGGCTGCATGGGAAGGGCGCAAGGCCCGCGCACCATCGCGCACCATAAGCCAGCCGCCCCGTTCCCGCAATGGAGGACGGCCCCCAAACGCCGCGTGCACCGGCCGCGGTCTTTTGCCGGTAGTCGCCCGGCTTCATTCCGCCGGCCCCAGCGCCTACACTGGATTTTCGCGGTGGCCCGGGGACACAGGCAGGCGAGGAGACAGATGGAAGCGATCTTTGACTATCTCGTCGTGGGGGCCGGCTCGGCCGGCTGCGCGCTCGCCGGCCGGCTGGCCGACAGCGGCACCGACTCCATCGGCCTGATCGAAACCGGCGGCCACGATCACCATGTGCTGGTGCGCACACCCGCCGGCTGCGGTGCGATGCTGCCGCGCGCCGGCCGCCGCAACTACGGCTACGAGACCGTGCCGCAGGCCGCGCTGGACGGCCGGTGCGGCTACCAGCCACGCGGCCGGGGCCTGGGCGGGTCATCGTCGATCAACGCCATGATCTATATGCGGGGCCGCCCGGCTGACTACGACGGCTGGGCCGCCGCCGGCTGTGACGGCTGGTCGTGGGACGACGTCCTGCCCGTTTTCCGCCGCGCCGAATGCAACGCCCGCGTGGCCGGTCACGACGACGATCCACTGCACGGCGGCACCGGCCCCCTGCACGTCAGCGACCTCTGTTCGCCCAACCCGTTCGGCCAGCATTTCCTCGATGCCGCCGAACTTGCCGGCCTGCCCCGCAATGACGATTTCAATGGCGACGAGCAGGAGGGCGCCGGCTGGTACCAGGTGACCCAGCACAACGGCGAGCGCTGGAACGCCGCGCGCGCCTACCTGCACGGCGGCAACGTGCGCGACCGCGCCTGCAACGGCGGGCGCTCGCACCTGCATGTGCTGACCGGCACGCAGGTGCTGCGGATCCTGTTCGAAGGGCGGCGCGCCGTGGGCGTGCTGGCCCGGCGCGATGGGGTCGAGGTGGTGCTGCGCGCGCGCCGCGAGGTCATCGTCAGCGCCGGCACGTTCGGCTCGCCACAGCTGCTGATGGCGTCCGGCATCGGCCCGGCGGCGCACCTGCGCGGGCACGGCGTGGCCGTGGTGCACGACCTGCCCGGCGTGGGCGAGAACCTCCAGGACCATCTCGACATCATCCTGCACAAGCGCGTGGCGGCCACGGCGCTGTTCGGGATCTCGCTGGCCGGGGCCTGGCGGCTGCTGGCCGAGATGCGGCGCTACCGCCGCGAGAACGCCGGCATGATGACGTCGAATTTCGCCGAGGCGGGCGCCTTCGTGCGCAGCCGCCCGGACCTCGACGAGCCGGACCTGCAACTGCATTTCGTGGTGGGGATGGCGGACAACCACATGCGCCGCGTCAATCGCGGGCATGGCTATTCCTGCCATGTCTGCCTGCTGCGCCCGCGCAGCCGGGGCGTGGTGCGGCTGGTGTCGGCGGATATGCGCGAGGCGCCGGCCATCGATCCGCGCTACTTGTCCGATCCACAAGACATGGAAGGGATGGTCACCGGGCTGCGCATCGTGCGCGCCATTTTCGACCAGCCCCCGCTGGCCGCGTTTGGCGGCCGGGAGCTGTATTCGGCGGACCTGCGGCTCGATGGCAGCGACGATGACGCCGTGCGCGCGCTGATCCGCCGCCAGGCGGACACGATCTACCACCCCGTGGGCACCTGCCGCATGGGCATGGACCCGCTGGCGGTGGTGGACCCGCAGCTACGGGTGCGCGGCGTGGAGGGGCTGCGCGTGGTCGATGCGTCGATCATGCCGACGCTGGTCGGCGGCAACACCAACGCGCCCGCCATCATGATCGGCGAGCGCGCGCACGACCTGATCCGCTACGCGCCGCGCGTGACGCTGCGTATCCGCGAGTCGGTCGCTGGCGTGGCGGCGGACTGAAGCCGGTCGAACGTCAGCCGGCCATCCGGAACTGCCCCACGCAGTCGCGCAGCTTGCCGGCCTGCTCGTCCAGGGACTGGGCGGCGGCGGCGGCTTCCTCGACCAGCGCGGCGTTCTGCTGCGTGACCTGATCCATCTGGCCCACCGCGTGGCCCACCTGTTCGATGCCGGCGCTCTGCTCCTGCGAGGCAGCGGCGATCTCCGAGATGATGTCCGACACGCGCTTCACGGCCTGGCGGATCTCGGTCATCGTGCCGCCCACGCCGTGGGCCTGGGTCGAGCCGGTGCGCACGGTGTTCACCGAGGCCTCGATCAACTCCTTGATTTCCTTGGCGGCGCTGGACGAGCGCTGCGCCAGGCTGCGCACCTCGCCGGCCACGACCGCGAAGCCACGGCCCTGCTCGCCGGCGCGGGCGGCTTCCACGGCGGCGTTCAGCGCGAGGATGTTGGTCTGGAAGGCGATGCCCTCGATCAGGTTGGTGATCTCGGCGATGCGCTCGGAGCTGCCGCTGATGGCGCCCATCGTGTCCACCATCTGCTGCACGGCCTGGTTGCCGGCGTCGGCCACCTCGGCGGCGTTGGCCGCCAGCGAGCTGGCCTGGCGCGCGTTCTCGGCGTTCTGGCGCACGGTGGTGGTCAGCTCTTCCATGCTCGACGCGGTTTCCTCGAGCGACGCCGCCTGCTGCTCGGTGCGCGACGACAGGTCCACATTGCCGGCCGCGATCTGCCCGGCGGCCACGCCGACCGAATCGGTGGACTGGCGCACCTCGCGCAGGGTCTGCGCCACGCGCTCGATCAGCGCGTTGAAGGCGTGCGCGGTCTGGCCGATCTCGTCCATCCGCGCCACCGGCGCGCGATGGTCGAGGTCCAGCGTCTGGCTCACGTGTTCGAGCGTGCCCTGGATGCCGGCCAGGCTGTGCTTGATGCGCCGATAGAGCGACACGGCCATGAAGACGATGAAGCCCACCACGAGCGCGATGACGACCAGGAACAGCCGCACCACGTGGGTGTGCTGGGCCTTGTTCTCGGCCACGGCGGCGTCGCCCATCTTGGTGTTGTATTCGACGTGCGTGTCGATGGCCTTGCGAAGTGCCCGATACGACGCATTCAGCGTGCCGTCGGTCAGCATCTTCTGCGTGGCCGCGTAGTCGTTGTTATTGGAGCGGTCGAGGAAAGTGGCGAATTCGGCACGATACTGTTTCGCGGCCTCGCGGTCCGCCTCCAGCAGCTTGCGGTCGGCGTCGTCGGAGATGTCTTCGCGCTCATAGGTGGCGATGAGTTCGTCGAAACGTTTGCTGGCCTTGTCGAGCGAGACCTCGGCCTCTTGCTTGGCGACGTTGTCGTCGGTCATCGCGTGGCGATGCAGCAACACGCGCATCGACGCCACGGCGTCATAGACGCCGTTCAGGTGCCGTACGCTGGCGAGCGTGTTGTCGTTGAAGTATTCGAGGCGGTCTTCGGACCGGTTGAGTTGCCAGATGCCGCCGAAGCCGACAGATATAAGGGCGAACACGGCGAGGGACAGCGTGAGAAGCAGGCGTTGACTGATATTCATGGGGTGTGGACGGCACATGCTTTGTCGCAGTGCTCGGAGTGGCGACTGGAATGCAGGCAGGCTCGTAGCCCGTCGCCTCAACGTTTACGGCGCCCCTCGCTACCCCTGAAGCGGCTTTTGATGCGCTGCGCCATTTTCTAGTGCGATTTCCGGACAAAAACGGGCAGTTCCGCCATCAAGCCGGCCACGCCCGATCCGCCACGCGCTGCAATGTGACGGGATCGGCATCCAGCGTGCCGAACACGCGCCCGTGCTGCCGGCCGAGCCGGCTGGCGACGAACAGTTCGGCCGATTCCGGGTCGGCCTGCGCGATCATCAGCGCCGCCTGCGCGGTCAGCACCAGACCCTGTGCGAAGCGGCGCGCGCTCGCTTCGAGTTGATCGGCAGGCTCGCGCAGCATGCCCTGCAGCGAGGCCAACTCGGCACGCACCGCCGCATGGCCGTGGGAGAGGCGGGCGAGGTCCTGCAGCACGCGCGCGCCATCGTCGGGATTGCGTTGCAGGGCGCGCAGCACGTCCAGGCACATCACGTTGCCCGAGCCTTCCCAGATCGAATTGACCGGCGCCTCGCGGTAGAGCCGCGCCATCGGGCCTTCCTCGACATAGCCGTTGCCGCCCCAGACCTCCATGGCCTCACCAGTGGCTTCCAGCGCGCGTTTGCAGATCCAGAACTTGGCGGCCGGCGTGACCACGCGCTTCCACGCGGCGGCGAGCGGGTCGTCGTCGGCATGCTCGAAGGCGTGGGCGAGGGCCATCATCATCTGCGTGGCGGCCTCGGACTCCAGGGCGAGGTCGGCCAGCACGTTGCGCATCAGCGGCTGGTCGGCCAGCAGCTTGCCGAACGCCATGCGGTGGCGCGCGTGATGGAGCGACTGCACCAGCGCCGCGCGCAGCAGGGCCGCGCTGCCGATCACGCAGTCGAGCCGGGTGTTGGTGGCCATCTCGATGATGGTGGGGATGCCGCGGCCTTCCTCGCCGATCAGGATGCCCGTGGCGCCCCGGAACTCGACCTCGCTGCTCGCGTTGGAGCGGTTGCCGAGCTTGTCCTTGAGGCGCTGGATTTCGATCGGGTTCTTGCTGCCATCGTCACGGAAGCGTGGCACGAAGAAGCACGAGAGCGGCCCCTCGGGGCCACCCATGCGCGCCACGACCAGATGGGCGTCGCACATCGGCGCGGAGAAAAACCACTTGTGGCCCGTCAGCGCGTATTCGGCGCCCCGACCCTCGCCGCGCATGGGCAGGGCGACGGTGGTGTTGGCGCGTACGTCGGAGCCGCCCTGCTTCTCGGTCATGCCCATGCCGATCATCACGGCGGTCTTGTCGCGCCAGGGCAGGTCGCGGGCGTCGTGCTCGGCGGCATAGAGCCGGGGTTCGAGGTCGCGGAACAGCGCGGGTTCCTTGCGCAGCACCGGAATGCTGGCCAGCGTCATGGTGGTGGGGCAGAGCGAGCCCGACTCCACCTGGGCCTGGAGGAAGTAGCCGGCCGTGCGCGCGGCCCAGGCGCCGGGGCGCGGCTGGGCGAAGGGCAGCGCCTGCAACTGCTGGCCGCGCAGCAGCCCGAGCAGGGCGTGCCAGGATGGATGGAAGGTCACCGCGTCGATGCGCTCGCCGGTGCGGCTGTGGGTGTGGAGTTCCGGCGTCAGGCGGTTGGCATCGGCGGCCCACGCCTGCACCTCGGGTTCGCCAAGCCGGGCGCCGAAGGCCCCGAGCGCGCCGGCGTGCCATCCGCCACCGAGCCGTTCCAGCGCGGCCCGCAGGCCGGGGTCGGTCTCGAACAGGTTGTAGCCGGAGAGGTCCGGCACCTGATTGAACACGGCGTGGGTCGCTGCGCTGGAATCGGACATGGCGGCTCCTGGAGATGGGGCGGGCTGCGTCGATGGTACGGCCGATGGTACGGCAACTGCCGCGTTCGGGAAACGCGCGCATTCCCCGGGCAAATGCGCTGGGACGTCCACATCGTCGGCCATCGTGCAGCGCAGCATTGGTCAGTCGATACCCAGTCGATACCATCATGCACGGCAGTCGCAACGAAATTCCGGGTGGCGCCGGGCGGGGGCTTGTGCTTAAATTCACCCCGTTGGATGAAACAGGGGTGCCGTACGGATGGGCCGTGCGGCTGAGAGAGTCCCTTCGAACCCGATCCGGCTAGTACCGGCGTGGGAAGTTTCACTGAATACCGAACAGCTCCTGTCCCGCAACGGGACCTCGCCGCCGGCTCTGCCGCGCAGCGGGCTCACAGGGCTCCTGGTTTCGTCCATCCCCCGCAAGAGAGAGGACGACACCCATGGCCCGCACTGCCCCCGCCGCATCGTTTGAATCGCTCGAGAGCGATCTCGACCAGAAATTCGCCTACCCGGCTTCCAGCAAGACCTACCTGACCGGCAGCCGTCCGGACCTGCGCGTGCCGCTGCGCACGATCCTGCAGACGTCCACGCGCACCGACAAGGGCGAGATGGCGAATCCGCCGATCCCCGTCTACGACACTTCGGGCCCGTACAGCGACCCGGACATCCATATCGACCTGAAGTCCGGCCTGCCCGGCGTGCGCACCCGCTGGATCGAGGAGCGCGGCGACACCGAGGTGCTGTCGGGCCTGTCGTCCGAATATGGCCGCGACCGCGCCAATGACCCGGCCACGGCGCACCTGCGCTTTGCCCAGCTGACCAACCCGCGCCGTGCCAAGGCGGGCGCCAATGTGTCGCAGATGCACTACGCGCGCCAGGGCATCATCACGGCGGAAATGGAATACGTGGCGCTGCGCGAGTCGCTGAACCTCCAGGCGCTCTACGACAAGCCCGAGTACAAGGCCCTGCTGCGCCAGCATCCGGGCAACGCGCTCGGCGCGAACCTGCCGCTGCGCCCCGAGGACATGACCTCGGAGTTCGTGCGCAAGGAAATCGCCGCCGGCCGCGCCATCATCCCCGCCAACATCAACCACACGGAACTGGAGCCGATGGCCATCGGCCGCAACTTCCGCGTCAAGATCAACGGCAACCTCGGCAATTCGGCCGTGACCTCCTCGCTGGCCGAGGAAGTGGAAAAGATGGTCTGGTCGATCCGCTGGGGCGCTGACACCATCATGGATCTGTCCACCGGCAAGCACATCCACGAGACGCGCGAGTGGATCCTGCGCAACTCGCCGGTGCCCATCGGCACGGTGCCGATCTACCAGGCGCTGGACAAGACCGGCGGCATCGCCGAGGACCTGACCTGGGAGATGTTCCGCGACACGCTGATCGAGCAGGCCGAGCAGGGCGTGGACTACTTCACGATCCACGCCGGCGTGCTGCTGCGCTACGTGCCGATGACGGCCGACCGCGTGACGGGCATCGTCTCGCGCGGCGGCTCGATCATGGCCAAGTGGTGCCTGGCGCACCACAAGGAAAACTTCCTGTACACGCACTTCGACGAGATCTGCGAAATCATGAAGGCCTACGACGTGTCGTTCAGCCTCGGCGACGGCCTGCGTCCGGGTTGCATCGCGGACTCCAACGACGACGCCCAGTTCGGCGAACTGCGCACCCTGGGCGAGCTGACCGCCAAGGCGTGGGAGCATGACGTGCAGGTGATGATCGAAGGCCCGGGCCACGTGCCGCTCCAGCGCATCCAGGCCAATATGGACGAGGAACTCAAGCACTGCTACGAGGCCCCGTTCTACACCCTCGGACCGCTGGTGACGGACATCGCCCCCGGCTACGACCACATCACCAGCGGCATCGGTGCGGCCAATATCGGCTGGATGGGCACGGCCATGCTGTGCTACGTCACGCCCAAGGAGCACCTGGGGTTGCCGGACAAGGAAGACGTGCGCGAGGGCATCATCACGTACAAGATTGCCGCCCACGCCGCCGACCTCGCCAAGGGCTGGCCGGGCGCGCAGCTGCGCGATAATGCGCTGTCCAAGGCCCGCTTCGAGTTCCGCTGGGAAGACCAGTTCAACCTGGGCCTCGATCCGGAGCGCGCGCGCTCGTTCCACGATGCCACGCTGCCGGCCGAGGGCGCCAAGATCGCGCATTTCTGCTCGATGTGCGGCCCGAAGTTCTGCTCGATGAAGATTACCCAGGAAGTGCGCGACTACGCGGCATCGCTGCCCGCAGCCGAGCGCGGCATGGAGGAGAAATCGATCGAGTTCGTGAAGTCCGGCTCGAAGATTTACTCGTAATTCAACTGGAGACCGCGCGGCGCCACCCCCACCCGGGCGCCCGCGGCGAATACACCCATGACAGCAGTAAAGTCCTTCGATGTCGCCATTCTTGGCGCCGGCCTGGCCGGGCGTTTGTGCGCCTGGCTGCTGGTGCGTTCCGGTGCCCGCGTGGCGCTGGTCGAGCGTGGCGGCCCCGACGGCACCGGCGCGGCCGCCCATGTGGCCGCCGCCATGCTTGCCCCGCTGGCCGAGTCGGCCATCGCGGAGCGGCGTATCGTCGATCTCGGCATGGCCAGCGTTGACCTGTGGCGTGCCTGGATCCAGGAATTGCCCGAGCCCGTGTTCTTCCAGGAAGACGGCACGCTGGTGGTCTGGCACGCGCGGGACCGCAGCGAGGTGTCGCTGTTCACGGGCCGCATGCGCGCCGTGGCGCCGCCGGAACTGGTGCGGGAGCGGCTGGCCGTGCTCGACGGCGCCGGCGTGGCTGCCGTGGAGCCGGAGCTGGCCGGGCGCTTCCCGCAGGGCCTGCTGCTCAAGGGCGAAGGCCAGCTGGACAACCGTGGCGCGCTGCGCGCGCTGCTCGACTGCGCGGTCAAGGAAGGCGTGCATTGCATCTGGGAGGCTGGCGATGTCGATATCGACCTGCTGCCCCAGTTCGACATCCGCGCCAACGTGGTGCTGGACTGCCGCGGCCTGGGCGCGCGCGACGCGTGGTGCGACCCAACGGCCGAGCCCGGCGTGGTCAAGCCCGGCCTGCGCGGCCTGCGCGGCGAGGTGGTGCGCGTGCACGCGCCCGACGTGAAGCTGCATCGGCCCATCCGCCTGCTGCATCCGCGCTACCCCATCTATATCGCGCCCAAGCCGAACGACCTGTACGTGATCGGCGCGACCGAAATCGAGAGCGAGGACGACTCGCCGATGAGCGTGCGTTCCGCGCTGGAACTGCTCTCGGCGGCGCACTCGCTGCACCCCGCGTTCGGCGAGGCCCGCGTGCTGGAGCTGAACGTGCAGCGCCGGCCCACGCGGCCGGACCACCTGCCGGCGATCCGCGTGGACCAGCAGGCGCGCGTGGTGCGTGTGAATGGCTTGTACCGGCATGGCTGGCTGATTGCGCCGGCCGTGACCGAGGCCGCCTGCGCCGTGGTGCGCGCGTTGCTGGCCGGCGACCCGGCCGCGCACGCGGTGCCGGCGTCGCTGCGCTGGCCGGGCCTGATCCAGTCCGTCGAGGAGCCCGCCCAGGTGCGCGGCACGGCGGTGCCCGGATTGGGCAGCCTGCTGCATTAGGAACACGCCCAGAACCCGCCCAGATCATGGAAATTATGCTCAACGGCAAGCTGCTGAACCTGCCCGAGGCCGCCACGCTGGCGGACGCGGTGACAGCGGCTGCCATCGCGCCCCCGTTCGCCGCGGCGGTCAACGGCCAGTTCGTGCCGCGCACCGCCCATGCCGCCACGCCGCTTGCGGCGGGCGACCACATCGACCTCGTGCAACCCGTGACGGGAGGCTGATCCATCATGACTTTCGAACCCGCTGAAACCCTGCGCGACCCGTTCGTGCTCTATGGCGAATCCTTCGCCTCGCGCCTGCTGCTCGGCACCGCGCGCTATCCGTCGCCGGCCACGCTGCAGGCGGCCGTGGAAGCCAGCCGTCCCGCCATGATCACCGTGGCGCTGCGCCGCCAGAGCGCGGTGGGCGGCGGTGATGGCCAGACGCTCGGCGGCCAGGCGTTCTGGCAGATGCTGCGCGATCTGGGCGTGCCGGTGCTGCCGAATACCGCCGGCTGCTTCACGGCACAGGAAGTCATCACCACGGCGATGATGGCGCGCGAGGTCTTCGAGACCGACTGGATCAAGCTGGAACTGATCGGCGACGACTACACGCTTCAGCCGGACACGCTGAACATGCCCGCCGTGGCCGAGACGCTGATCAAGGAAGGTTTCAAGGTGCTGCCGTACTGCACCGAGGATCTGGTGCTGTGCCGCCGCCTGCTGGACGTGGGCTGCCAGGCGCTGATGCCGTGGGCTGCGCCGATCGGCACGGGCCGGGGCGCCGCCAATCCGCTGGCCATGCGCACGCTGCGCGACCGCCTGCCGGACACGCCGCTGATCGTCGATGCCGGGCTGGGCCTGCCGTCGCATGCGGCGCAGGTGCTGGAGTGGGGCTATGACGGCGTGCTGCTGAACACCGCCGTCGCACAGTCCGCCTACCCGGTGAACATGGCCCGCGCGTTCGCGCTGGCCGTGGAGGCCGGCCGCACCGCCTATCTGGCCGGGCCGATGCCCGAGCGCGACGTGGCGCAGGCCAGCACGCCGGTGGTCGGCATGCCGTTCTGGCACGCCGAAGGCGCGGAGGACCGCGCATGACGCGCCCCGGCGTGGCCGCGGCCATCGATTCCCCGCTGTTCGACACCCTGGTCGCCCGCTTTGGCGCCACCTTCGGCCATGACGACGCCCCGTGGCGTGCATGGCCACTGGCCAACGCCCCGGCCGCGCCGGGCCGCCACGACGTCGTGCTGGCCGATGGCGAAGCCACGGCGGACGCCATCGCCCAATTGACCGCAGCCGGCGCGGTGCTGATCGAGACCGACCGCGAGGGCGGCCGCTGGATCGACACGGTGCGTTCGCCGATGGGCACCTGGGTGCTGGATGCCCCCGCCCAGGCCGATGACGACGACGGCGATACGCCGCACCCGCCGGCCTTCGTGGCCGTGCTGCTGGCGGCGCTGGCGCTGCACTTCCCGGCCCACGACGCGCTGTGCATCGCCCGCGCGTGGCAGCCGGGCCGCCAGGACTGGCCGACCGATTTCGCCCGCTTCCCACGCGTGCGCCACGCCGCGCTGGCCTCGCCCAACGCATCGCCCAAGCCCTTCGCGCCGTGCCCGCCGGACCTCGGCCTGTACGCGGTAGTGCCGAGCGCGGAGTGGATCGAGCGGCTGGTGCCGCTGGCCGTGCCGACCGTGCAGTTGCGTTTCAAGTCGGATGACGCGGCGGCGGTCAAGGCCGAAGTGGCCCGCGCCGCCAAGGCCGCCAAGGGGCAGGCATCGCGCCTGTTCATCAACGATCACTGGCGCGTGGCGCTCGACCACCATGCGGCGATGGGTGGCGACAGCGGCATCTACGGCATCCACCTGGGTCAGGAAGACCTCGACGAGGCCGATCTCGAGGCGATTCGCGCCTCCGGGCTGCGTCTGGGCGTGTCCACCCACGGCTACGCCGAGATGCTGCGCGTGGCCGCCATCGGCCCCAGCTATCTGGCGCTCGGGGCGATCTTCCCGACCACGACCAAGGTCATGCCGACCGCGCCGCAGGGCATGGGCCGCTTCCGGGCCTATGTGGCGCTGATGCAGCCGGTGGTGCCCGCGCTGGTGGGCATCGGCGGAGTGAACGGGAGCAATCTGCGCGAAGTGCTCGACGTGGGCGTCGGCAGCGCCGCCGTGGTGCGCGCGGTGACCGAGTCCAGCGACGTGCCGGCGGCGGTGGCCTCGCTCACCGCATTGTTTGGGCGCTGACCGCCCAGCCGGCTGGCACGGCCCCTGAAATCCGCATATCCTCTCCGCTCCACCGAACACAATGGATCGAGGTTCCGCCATACGGAACCCGGAGCAGAGAGGAAACAGCCGTGAACGAGATCAAGCCCGTCGCCCCTGGCACCCCGGAAAAGCCGTATTTCGGCATCGACATTCCGCTGATGCGGCATCTGGGCCTGCAGCCGGAACATATGGAAGAGGGGAAGTGCCGCACGCGCCTGCCGGCCAACCCGGCGCTCGTGAACAGCCGGGGCGATGTGCACGGCGGCACGCTGATGGCCGTGCTCGATTTCACGCTCAGCGGCGCGGCGCGGTCCTACTCGCCGCTCGACGTGGGCGTGATCACCATCGACATGTCCACGCACTTCCTGGCCGCCGCGCGCGGTGAACTGACCTTCGAGTCGCGCTGCATCCGGCGCGGCGCCAAGATCGCCTTCTGCGAAGGCGAGGCGCGTGACGCGGCCGGCACCGTGGTGTGCGTGGCCCGCGCCGCGTTCAAGCTCGTGCAGCTGGCCGGCGGCAACTAATCCTCCATCCGGCGGTACACCGCCAGGAAGCGCGCGCGCTCGGTGATGCCATAGTCGCCGGGCGCGTATTGCATCAGCCAGTCGCCGGCCTTGCCGGTCAGCACATCGCCGCCGGCCGAGCGCGCGATGGCGAACGGCACCGTCATCTCCTTCGCCAGCACCGGCACCGGCCGGTTGCGCCAGCCACCGCCGTCCACCGGCAGGTAGCGCGCGTCGAAGCGGTCGCGCGAGACCACCCAGCGGTCGCCCGTGGCGCCGGTCACGATGGCGTCGCCGGGCTGGTAGCGGTTGGGGCCTTCCCGGCTCACCAGCTCGCCGGGCTCTGCGGCAAACGTCACCTGGACGACTTCCTCCTTGATATAGCGGGCCGCGGCCGGATCGGTGCGCAGGTCGATATCGCTCAAAGTCTGCATGGTCGGTCCTCAACCCAGCGCGCGCGGCGCGAAGGCATGGTTCAGCGGGCCGTTCCCGGCCCCGATGCGCAGCCGGGCCCCGGCGGCGATGGCCTGCGCCACGTAGTCCAGCGCGGTGCTGATGGCATCGGCGAGTGCGTCGCCACGGGCCAGTTGCGCAGCGATGGCGGCCGCCAGCGTGCAGCCGGTGCCGTGCAGGTTCGGCGTGTCGATGCGCGGATGGGTGAACACGCGCACCGTGCCATCGGCCAGCATCAGCAGGTCGTCGAGCCCCCGGCCGTGCGGGCCATCGTCCCGATCATCTTCCAGATGGCCGCCCTTGAGCAGCACGGCCTGGCAGCCTAGCGCGAGCAGGTCGGCGGCAGCGGTCTCCATGTCCGCGCGGCGCGCGATGCGGCGGCCGAGCAGGTAGGAGGCTTCCGGCAGGTTGGGCGTGACCACCAGCGCGCGCGGGAACAGCAGCCGCACCATGGCCTGGCTGGTGGCATCGTCGGAGAGCGTGGCGCCAGACGTGGAAATCATCACCGGGTCCACCACCAGTTGGCGGATACCGTGGCGGTCCACCGCATCGGCCACGGCCTCGACGATGGCGGCCGTGCCGAGCATGCCGGTCTTGGCCGCGTCCACGCCGATGTCCGTGGCGACGGCATCGATCTGGGCGGCCACCATGTCGGCCGGAATGGCGTGCACGCCGGTCACGCCGAGCGTGTTCTGCGCCGTGATGGCGGTAATCGCGCTCATGCCGAAGCAGCCGAGTGCGCTGAAAGTCTTCAGGTCGGCCTGGATGCCGGCACCGCCGCCGGAGTCGGAACCGGCGATGGTCAGCGTGCGGGGTGGCGTGGAAAGCATGTGGGCGGGCAGGATGGCAGGGAGGCTGGAAGAGGAATAGACGGGAAAAAAGTCCGTTTCTCGCGCCGCAGGCGCGGACAGGCACGCTACAATACCGCCACTCCGAGGAGCGTTGCAACGGATGGCCCTCATCCGCCAGGCTCGGAATGTTTCAACGGCGCTCGCTGATCCGTGGTCCGCACGGAGGCGAGTCGACCTATCCGCCCGTTCCGCAATTCGCGCGGGATGCGGCCGTTGTCCCCCCTCGTCACCTGCGTGCCACTCTTCACCGGAGTGAAACATGAACGCTGTGACCGAACTCAAGCAAGACTACCTCGTGGCCGATATCGGCCTGGCCGGCTGGGGCCGCAAGGAAATCGCCATCGCCGAGACCGAAATGCCGGGTCTGATGGCCATCCGTGACGAATTCGCCGCCGCGCAGCCGCTCAAGGGCGCCCGCATCGCCGGTTCCCTGCACATGACCATCCAGACCGCCGTGCTGATCGAGACGCTGGTGGCACTGGGCGCCGACGTGCGCTGGGCCTCGTGCAACATCTTCTCGACGCAGGACCACGCCGCCGCCGCCATCGCCGCGTCCGGCGTGCCGGTTTTCGCGTTCAAGGGCGAGTCGCTCAAGGAATACTGGGACTTCACGCACCGCATCTTCGACTGGACCGACGGCAGCACGCCGAACATGATCCTGGACGACGGCGGCGACGCCACGCTGCTGCTGCACCTGGGCGCCCGTGCCGAGAAGGACGCGTCGCTGATCGCCAAGCCGACCAGCGAGGAAGAAACCTACCTGTTCGCCGCCATCAAGGAAAAGCTGGCCAAGGACCCGAGCTGGTACAGCCGTAACCTGGCCGCCATCCGTGGCGTGACGGAGGAAACCACCACCGGCGTGCACCGCCTGTACCAGATGGCACAGCGCGGCGAACTGAAGTTCCCGGCCATCAACGTGAACGACTCGGTGACCAAGAGCAAGTTCGACAACCTGTACGGTTGCCGGGAATCGCTCGTGGACGGCATCAAGCGTGCCACGGACGTGATGATCGCCGGCAAGGTGGCCGTGGTGGCTGGCTACGGTGACGTGGGCAAGGGCAGCGCCCAGGCCCTGCGCGCGCTGTCGGCCCAGGTCTGGGTGACCGAGATCGACCCGATCTGCGCGCTCCAGGCTGCCATGGAAGGCTACCGCGTGGTGACCATGGACTACGCCGCCGAGCACGGCGACATCTTCGTCACCTGCACCGGCAACTACCACGTCATCACGCACGACCACATGGCCAGGATGAAGGACCAGGCCATCGTCTGCAACATCGGTCACTTCGACAACGAGATCGACATCGCCTCGGTGGAAAAGTACCAGTGGGACGAGATCAAGCCGCAGGTGGACCACGTGGTGTTCCCGGACGGCAAGAAGATCATCCTGCTGGCCAAGGGCCGCCTGGTGAACCTGGGCTGCGCCACGGGCCACCCGTCGTACGTGATGAGCAGCTCGTTCGCCAACCAGACCATCGCCCAGATCGAACTGTGGGCCGAGCGTGACACCGGCAAGTACCCGGTGGGCGTGTACACCCTGCCGAAGCACCTGGACGAGAAGGTCGCGCGCCTGCAGCTGAAGAAGCTGAACGCGCAGCTGACCGAGCTGACCGAGCAGCAGGCCGCGTACATCGGCGTGCAGAAGCAAGGCCCGTACAAGGCTGACCACTACCGCTATTGATCGGCGGGAGGTGTCCCCCCCCTCTCCCGTTCGCGGGGGAGGGGGGAAATCGACAGGCAACCTGGAAAAGGAGTCGCAATGAGACTGTTGGCCGTTTGGATCATCAATGCCGCCTCGCTGTTCCTGGTCGGAAGCGTCATCTCCGGCATCTCGCTGGGCGGGTTCGGCTCGGCGATGATCGCCGCGCTGGTGCTGGGCCTCGTCAACACGCTGATCCGGCCCATCCTGGTCATTCTGACGCTGCCGGTCACGCTGCTGACGCTGGGCCTGTTCATCTTCGTCATCAACGCGCTGCTGTTCCTGTTCGTCGGCAACCTGCTGTCGGGCTTCGTGGTGCAGGGCTTCGGCGCCGCGCTGCTGGGCTCCATCCTGTACAGCGTGATCTCGTGGGTGCTGTCGAGCCTGTTGCTCGGCGACCGCGACTGAGACTTTATTCGCATGACAGACCGCTACTACAGCTTCGAATTCTTCCCGCCGAAGACGGCGGAAGGCACGGAGAAACTCCGCAACACGCGCGCGCAGCTGGCTCCGCTGCAACCCAAGTACATCTCGGTGACGTTCGGCGCCGGCGGCACCACGCAGCAGGGCACGCTGGACGCCGTGCTGGAGATCCAGCGTGATGGCATCGAGGCCGCGCCGCACCTTTCGTGCGTGGGTTCCACGCGCGACAGCATCCGCCAGATCCTGAAGACGTACCGCGACGGCGGCATCCGCCATGTCGTGGCGCTGCGGGGCGACATGCCGTCCGGCATGGGCGAAATCGGCGAATTCCGATACGCCAACGAACTCGTGGAATTCATCCGCGCCGAGACCGGCGACTGGTTCCACATCGAGGTGGCGGCGTACCCCGAGTACCACCCGCAGGCGAAGTCGCCGCGCCACGACCTCGACAATTTCGTCCGCAAGGTCCGCGCGGGCGCCGATTCGGCGATCACGCAGTACTTTTACAACGCCGACGCCTACTTCCGTTTCGTCGACGAAGTGCGCGCGCTGGGCGTGGACGTACCGATCGTGCCGGGCATCATGCCGATCACGAACTACTCGCAGCTGATGCGTTTTTCGGAAATGTGCGGTGCCGAAGTGCCGCGCTGGGTGGCCAAGCGGCTGGAGTCGTTCGGCGACGACCGGGAGTCCATCCGCGCGTTCGGCCTGGACGTGGTGACCGGGCTCTGCGACCGCCTGCTGGCCGCCGGCGTGCCGGGCCTGCACTTCTACACGCTCAACGCCGCCGGCGCCACCAAGGCGGTCTGGGAACGGCTGAAGCTGTAACTTCCATCGGACGGGGTCATGGGGGCATACTGCGCCCCATGGTTCCCGCCACCGTCACCGCCACCTTCCGCTTCTACGAGGAGCTGAACGATTTCCTGGCGCGCACCCGACGCCACCAGGACATCGTCGTGCCCTGCGCCCGCGCGGCCACGGTCAAGCACATGATCGAGGCGCTCGGCGTGCCGCACACCGAGGTGGAGTTGATCCTGGTCAACGGCGAATCGGTGGCATTCGACCGCCCCGTGCAGGACGGCGACCGCGTGGCCGTCTATCCCACCTTCGAAGCCTTCGACATCTCGCCCCTGCTCCGCGTGCGCGATCAGCCACTGCGCGAGACCCGTTTCGTTGCCGATGCCCATCTGGGCGGCCTGGCGCACCTGCTGCGCATGACCGGCTTCGATACCCTCTACGACAACCATTTCGAAGACAGCGAGATCGCGCGGATTGCCGCCGAGGAGGGCCGCATCGTGCTCACGCGCGACCGCGAACTGCTCAAGCGGCGCGGCGTGACGCACGGCTGCTATGTACGGGCGATCAAGTCGGCGCTCCAGGTGCGCGAGGTCTTCCGGCGGCTCGACCTGGCCCGCAGTGCGCGTCCGTTCTCGCTGTGCCTGGACTGCAATGTGCCACTGCATCGGATCGACAAGTCGGAAGTGGACGGCCGCGTACCCGAGGGCGTGCTGGCGCGGCACACGCGCTTTGTCACCTGCCCGCACTGCCGGCGGGTGTTCTGGGAGGGGTCGCACTGGCGCAAGATGCGTGCGCTGGTGGACGAATTGCTAGCCGAGGAGAACGCTTAGAACGCGCCGCCTTCGGTGACGATCCAGTCCATCGGCAGGTCGTGTGGCTGGGCCTGCAAGGGAATCTCGCAGGCCGCGAAGCCGATGCCGATGGACACCGGCGTTTCTGCGAGGGCCGCCAGCGTGCGGTCGTAGAAGCCGCCGCCGTAGCCGAGGCGGAACTTATCGCGGCTGAAACCGACACAGGGAATGAGCAGCGCGTCGGGCAACACGGCCTCGGTGCCATCGGGCACGGGAATGTCGTAGTGGCCGGCGCGCATTGTCGTCTCGGGCGTCCAGGCGTGGAAGTCCAGCGGCGTGCCGGGGCGGCTGACCACCGGCAGCGCGGCCTGGCGGCCCGGCATGCCGGCCAGCCATTGCACGATGACGGCGCGTGCGTCGAATTCGCCCTGGATCGGCCAATAGAAGCCCACGCGTCGCGCGCCCAGGCGTTCGAGCAGGGGCGCCAGGGCGGCACCGATGCGCGCGTCGGCCTCGGCGCGATCCGACAGGCCGGCGCGCAGCGCGAGCAGTCGCCGGCGCAGCGCGCGGCGCTCTTCGAGGAATGGCAGGTTTTCTGCCCCGTTGTCTGGGGCCTGTTCAGGCTGCATGGCGTGCAATAATGGCCGGCACCGCGATCGATCGATGGATCGACATCCGAATACCAACACGCGCGGGGCGCGACCGGGTACCCCGGCGCCGCGCGCGGACCAACAAGGGATAGCAAGAATGCCGAAGGGAGTATATCTGCGCCGTGCGCAACGCGCCGCGTGGCTGGCAGGACTGGGGGCGTTGACAGGTGCATTGCTGGCCACGCCGGCCTACGCCCAGAAGCGCCCGGCGCCGCAGCCGGCCGCGCTGACCATCCCCAGCAATCCGGACGATGCCTTTGTCGCGCTGCGCGAGGCTGCCCGCAAGAACGATGTGGACCGCACGGCCGCCATCTCGGCCACGCTGGTCGACTATCCGATTCCGTCGTATGTGGAGTATTTCCGCATCAAGCCGCAGCTGTTCGATGCCAGCGGCCTGGCCCGCATCGACGCGCCCGACGAGCAGGTGCGCGTGTTCCTGAAGCGTTACCAGGGCGAGGCGATTGCCGACCGCATGCGCAATGACTGGCTGCTGGTGCTGGGCAAGAAGCGCGACTGGGCCAACTTCGACGTCGAATACCCACAGTTCGTGCTGAAGGACGACACGCAGGTGGAGTGCTACGCGCTGTTGTCGAGTGCGCTCAAGGGCAAGAACGTGGCCGCCGATTCGCGCGCGGTGCTGGCGGACCCGCGCTATTACGGCGAGGGCTGCGTCGACCTGATCAGCTATCTGGCGCAGAGCCAGCAGATCCAGCGCAGCGACGTGGCGTTCCAGGCACGCCAGGCGCTCGAACTGAATTTCACGACGCTGGCGGCAAGGATCGCCGCGACCGTGCCCGACGCACGCGTGGACAGCGACACGCTGGCCACCGTCGTCAAGATGGCCCGCAACGATCCGGCCCAGGCTGCGGCCTACCTGACCGCCTCGGGCGGCACGCTGTCGCGCGACGAGCAGGGCGCCGGCTGGGGCGTGATCGGCCAGTACGCGGCCAAGAAGCTGATGCCCGAAGCGGCCGGCTACTACAAGAACCAGATGACGTTGGGCGGCAACCAGTGGCTGTCCGATGAATCGCAGGAATGGCGCGTGCGCGCCGCGCTGCGCCAGGGCGACTGGAAGCAGGTGCGCCAGGCTGTGGAGCTGATGCGCCCCGAGATGCGCGCCAAGGACCCGGCGTGGATCTACTGGTACGCCCGCGCGCTCAAGGCCGATGGCCGCACCGCGGACGCGCAGACGCAGTTCCAGACCATCGCTGGCCAGTTCAACTTCTACGGCCAGCTTGCCACCGAGGAACTCGGCAACCGCATCACGCTGCCGCCGCGCACCACGGTCTCCGATGCCGAGGCGATGGCCATGCGCACGCGGCCCGGCTTCGTGCGCGCGCAGAAGTTCTATGACCTGAACCTGCGCTTCGAAGGCAATCGCGAGTGGAACTGGGAGCTGCGCAGCATGAGCGACCGCGAACTGCTGGCCGCCGCCGAGTACGCGCGCAAGATCGAACTGCTCGACCGCACCGTCAACACGGCCGACCGCACCAAGGCGGAGCACGATTTCTCGCTGCGTTTCGTCATGCCGTACCGGGACATCATGCAGCGGGCCACCGACGACGTGGGCCTGGACATGGCCTGGGCCTATGGCCTGATCCGCCAGGAATCGCGTTTCATCATGAACGCGCGCTCGTCGGCCGGCGCGCATGGCCTGATGCAGGTGATGCCGGCCACGGCCAAGTTCGTGGCGCGCAAGATCGGCATGACCGACTTCTCGCCGTCGATGATGAGTGACCCCAATATCAACATCCTGCTCGGTACAAATTACATGAGCATGGTGCTGACGGACCTGGACAGCTCGTGGACGCTGGCCTCGGCGGGCTACAACGCTGGCCCGGGACGGCCCAAGAGCTGGCGCAGCAGCCTCTCCCGGCCGGTAGAAGGCGCGATCTTTGCAGAGACGATTCCGTTCACGGAAACGCGAACTTATGTCAAGAATGTGCTTTCCAACGCTACGTACTATGCTGCATTGATGAGCGGCCGGCCCCAGTCTCTCAAAGACCGCCTGGGAACGGTCGCGCCGTCCTCGGTCACGACCACCAGCCTGCCTTGATGTAGCGGGGCCAGCAGGAGGCGCCGTGACTCCGGGCGCGCATCGAGAGATGCCAGCGTTACGTGACCGTCACGGAGCCCACCATGCTGACCAGTAATGTCCTCGTGATCGGTGGCGCCGGATTCATCGGCAGCCACCTCGTCTCCCGCCTTGCCGGCGCGGCCTCCGCCTCAGGGGTGCCGCGCAATCCCGCCACCAATCCCGACAGTCCCATCGCGCCAGAGCGCATCCTGGTGGGCTCGCGTCGTGCCGAGCACGCCCAGCACCTGTTGCTGCTGCCGCGCGTGGAAGTCTGCGAACTGGGCCTGGCCGACGCCGCCGCGCTGGACGACGCCATTGGCTCGGTCGGCGTGGACGGCATCGTCGTCAATCTCGTCGGCGTACTGCATGGCGACCGGGGCGACCCATATGGCCCCCAGTTCGCCGCCGCGCACGTAGACCTGCCGCGCCAGATCGTGGCCTCCTGCCAGCGCACCGGCGTTCGCCGGCTGATCCATATGAGCGCGCTCGGCGCGGACGCGCAGGGGCCGTCGATGTACCTGCGCAGCAAGGGCGAGGGCGAGCGCATGGTGCGCGAGAGCGGGCTCGACTGGACCGTCATGCGGCCGTCGGTCGTGTTCGGCCCGGACGACCACTTCCTGAACCTGTTCGCCCAGATGCAGCAGATGGCCCCCGTGGTGCCGCTGGCCTGCGCCCAGGCGCGCTTCCAGCCCGTGTTCGTGATGGATGTGGTGGAGGCCTTCCTGCGCGCGATGGTCAACCCGGCTACGGTCGGCCAGGTCTACGAGGTGGGTGGGCCGCAGGTCTACACGCTCGAGGAACTGGTGCGCTTCGCCGGGCGGGCGTCGGGCCATCCGCGCCCGGTCATCGCGCTGCCCGATGCGCTGGCGCGCGTGCAGGCGGCCGTGCTCGAACACATGCCCGGCGGCCCGGTCATGTCGCGCGACAACCTCGACTCGATGCGCCTGGACAACGTGCTGCACGCGCCGATGTCGGCCGAACTCGGCCTGGAACCGGCCAGCCTGGAGTCCGTGATGACCGATGTGCTGGGTGGCCGCAACCGCGAGGCGGCGCTCCAGGCCATGCGGGAGAGCGTGCACCGCTGACCCCCAACATCGCTCCCTCTGACGCCGATGTGACTTGCGCTCACAGCCTTGCGAGCGCAATTCATTTGGAGGCGGCGCGGCCCACTCGCTAGAATCATCGGTTCAGGCCATTTTCCCTCCCCCCCGCCCCCCAAGGAATCGCGATGAAACTCGTCATCGGCAACAAGAACTACTCGTCCTGGTCGCTGCGCCCCTGGCTGCTGCTGCGCCAGGCTGGCATCGCGTTCGAGGAGATTCCCGTGCGGCTGGGCACGCCCGGCTTCACGGCGCAGATCGCCCAGTACTCGCCGGCCGGCAAGGTGCCGACGCTGGTGGATGGCGACGTCACGGTCTGGGATTCGCTGTCGATCTCGGAATACCTGGCCGAACGTTTCCCCGAGAAGGCGCTCTGGCCGGCTGACCCCGCCGCGCGCGCGCTGGCACGTTCGGTCTGCGCCGAGATGCATTCGGGCTTCGCCAACGTGCGCAACCAGTTGCCGATGAACGTGACTGCCGTGCTGCCCGGCTGCGGCTGGAACGTGGCCGTGCAGCGCGAGGTGGAGCGCATCGCCACGATCTGGACCGACCTGCGCACACGCTTCGGCGCCGAGGGCCCGTTCCTGTTCGGCACCTTCTCGGTGGCGGACGCGTTCTACGCGCCCGTGGTCTCGCGCTTCGCCACCTACGGCATCCACCTGCCCGAGACGGCCAAGCAATACGCCGATTTCATCCTCGCGCTGCCGGCCATGCAAGAATGGATCGCCGCCGCGCGCGAGGAACGCGATTTCCTGGCCGACGACGAGCCGTACCGCACCGTGCCGGACCATCCGGACGCCATCATCATCCATCACTAGGAATTTCATGCAGGTCTATGCCGTGGGCGGCGCCATCCGCGACCAGTTGCTGGGCAAGCCGAGCCAGGACCGCGACTACGTGGTCGTCGGCGCCACGCCGGCCGAGATGGAAGCGGCCGGCTACAAGCCCGTGGGCAAGGACTTCCCGGTCTTCCTGCATCCGCGCACCAAGGAGGAGTACGCCCTCGCGCGTACCGAACGCAAGACGGCGGCGGGCTACAAGGGCTTCGCGTTCTACTGCGCGCCCGACGTCACGCTCGAGGATGATCTGGTCCGGCGCGACCTGACCGTCAACGCGATGGCGCAGGCCGTGGACGATGCCGGCCAGCTCGTCGGGCCGATCATCGACCCGTACGGCGGCCAGCGCGATCTGGACGCGCGGCTGTTCCGTCATGTCTCCGATGCCTTCGCCGAAGACCCGGTGCGCATCCTGCGCGCGGCGCGTTTCGCGGCGCGCTTCCATGACTTCTCCGTGGCGCCCGAGACCGTGGCGCTGATGCGCGCGATGGTCGAGGCGGGCGAGGTCGACGCGCTGGTGCCGGAGCGGGTGTGGCAGGAACTGGCGCGCGGGCTGATGGAGGCGAAGCCGTCGCGGATGTTCGACGTGCTGCGCGAATGTGGCGCGCTGGCGCGGCTGCTGCCCGAGCTGGACCGGCTCTGGGGCGTGCCGCAGCGCGCCGAGTATCACCCCGAGGTGGATACGGGCGTGCACGTGATGATGGTGGTCGATCATGCAGCCGCGACCGGCGCGTCGCTGCCGATCCGCTTCGCGGCACTGGTCCACGACCTCGGCAAGGGCACCACGCCGGCGGACGTGCTGCCGCGCCACATCGGCCATGAACAGCGCAGCGTGAAGCTGCTCGAGGCGGTCTGCGAGCGGCTGCGCGTGCCGAACGACTGCCGCGACCTGGCGGTGCTGGTGGCGCGCGAGCACGGCAACATCCATCGATCGATGGAATTCGGCGCCGCCGCGCTGACCCGGCTGGTGGAGCGCTGCGACGCGCTGCGCAAGCCGGACCGCTTCGCGGAGGCCCTGACGGCCTGCGAGGCCGACGCGCGTGGTCGGCTAGGTTTCGAGGATCGGGATTATCCGCAGACCGAACGCCTGATGGCGGCACGGGCAGCGGCGGCCTCGGTCGATGCCGGCGCCATCGCCAAGGCCTGCGCGGACCGGCCGGACCTGATCAAGGAACGCGTGCACAAGGCCCGCATCGCGGCGGTGGCGGAGAAGCTGGGGCTGGGCGCGGAGCCCGACTGAAGGGCTACGCCTACAGCAGCTTCCCAATCGCCAGCGCGATCAGCGACAGCAGGATGGTCGAGGCGAACGGCAGCACGTACTCGCGCTTGAACAGCCGGAAGCGCACGTCGCCGGGCAGCCTGCCCAGGCCGATCTTCTGCAGCCACGGCAGCGAGGCCGACAGCACGATCACGCAGAGGAAGATGGTGAATGTCCAGCGCAGCATGGCGGCTGTTCCTCAGAGTGCGTGAACGCGGTCGCCGCGTGCGAAGCCTGCCAGCGGCAGCGCGTCGTCCAGACCGCGCGTCAGCACGATCACCTTGAACAGCTCGCCCATCTCGGCCTCGGACAGCAGCTTCTGCACCGCGTTGGCATGGGGCAGGAAGGCGCGGGCGTCGGTCGGGTCCAGCTCCATCAGCAACTCGGTGATCCCGGCGTTCATCAGGAAGCGCGCCTGCGAGGCGAAGCCGGCCACGGACAGCCCGGCGTCCACCGCCGCCTCGGCGATGCCGGTGAAATTGACGTGCGCGGTGATGTCCTGCAGCCCGGGATACAGGAACGGATCGGGGTGCGCGTGGTGGCGGTAGTGGCACATCAGCGTGCCTTCGGCGCGCTGCGGATGGTAGTACTCGGCCGCCGGGAAGCCATAGTCGATGAAGAACGCCGCGCCGCGCGTCAGCATGGCGCCCACCGCCCGCGTGAAGCCTTCGGCCTCGGCATGGGTCTCGGTGACCATGTCGTGGTCGCCCGGCAGCGCGCGTAGCGCGTCGGGGACGGCGTTGTCTGCCAGCGGACGGTCCTCGAACGTGAACTTCCCGTCGGCTAGCGCCACGCCGCGCTCGTGCCAGCGGCCGTCCAGGCGCGCGAACAGCCGCACCGGCATGGCGTCCAGCACCTCGTTGCCGACGATGACCCCTTCGAACTGCGCGGGAAGCTCGTCCAGCCACTGCACGCGACTAGCCAGGTGCGGCGCGCGGGCGGCCAGCGTTTCCTGCTGGCGTACGCGCAGCTCGCCCGACAATTCGACGATCTGGTAGGTCTCGGGCAGCGCACCTTCGGTTTCCAGGGCGAGCAGCAGGTCCGCCGCGAGGCGGCCCGTGCCGGCGCCGAATTCGAGCACGCGCGGCAGGTCCAGGGCGATCAGCGGTGCGAACTGGCGGGCCAGCGTGCGGGCGAAGAAGGGGGTCAACTCGGGGGCGGTGATGAAGTCGCTGCCGTCCCGGGCATCGCGGCCGAACTTGGCGGCGCCGCCACTGTAATAGCCGAGCCGGGGGGCGTAGAGCGCCAGCGCCATGTAGCGATCGAAGCCGATCCAGCCGCCGGCGGCCTCGATGGCGTCGCCAATACAGGTGGTCAGGGCCGCGGAGGCGTCCAGCGCGTCGGCGGGGGGAAGGGGTAGACTAGCGACTTTCTGCATACCGCGAATTGTAGCAATGCCAGATTCCCTGACTGCTGGCGCCTCCGGCGCCCACCCTGCCGCCGCGCGCGGCGTCGCCCTCGTGACCGGCGGCGCGCGCCGCCTGGGCCGTGCCATCGCGCTGGAACTTGCCACGCGAGGCTGGGACGTGGCGATCCACTGCAACCGCTCGCGCGACGAAGCCGTGACGCTCGCCACGCAGATCCGCGGCCTGGGCCGCCGCGCCGCCGTGCTGCAGGCCGACCTGTCCGACGAAGCCGCTACCAGCAAGCTGGTCGCGGCCTGCGCCGACGCGCTGGGCGTACCGACCTGCCTGGTCAACAACGCCTCGCTGTTCCAGTACGACGTGGCGACGAGCTTCTCCTACGCCTCGCTCGACACCCATATGCGCACCAACGTGGCCGCGCCGCTGCTGCTGGCGCGTGAGATGCACAAGGCGCTTGGCGCCGATGGCAACCAGACCGCCCAGCGCGGCGTGGTGATCAACCTGCTCGACCAGAAGCTCAACAACCTGAATCCGGACTTCCTGTCGTACACGCTGTCCAAGGCCGCGCTGCAGACCGCCACGGTGCAGCTGGCCCAGGCGCTGGCGCCCCGGCTGCGGGTGGTGGGCGTGGCGCCCGGCATCACGCTGGTGTCCGGCGACCAGTCCGACCCCGGTTTCGTCCGCGCGCACGGCATGACGCCGCTGGGCAAGTCGTCCACGCCGGACGACATCGCCCAGGCCGTGGCCTACCTCGCTGGCGCCCACGCCGTGACCGGTACCACCCTGTATGTCGATGGCGGCCAGCACCTGATGCCGCTGGCCCGCGACGTGATGTTCCTGACCGAGTGATCCCAATCCCCGGTCGTTTTTAAGCATTTTCCGATTTACCGCAGCACCTGCCCGACGCCCCACCATGACCTTCGCCGCGCTTTCCCACCCCAGCCTGCAAGGCTGCCGCCGCATGTTCCTGCGCAACTATGAAGTGCAGATCAATATCGGCGTGCACGAATTCGAGAAGAAGGGCGAGCAGCGCGTGCTGGTCAATATCGACCTGTTCGTGCCGCTGGACCAGAGCACGCCGCAGGCCGACAAGCTCGAGGAAGTGGTGGACTACGACTTCATGCGCAGTACCGTGGCCGCGCGCATGGCCCAGGGCCACATCCACCTGCAGGAAACCCTGTGCGATGACGTGGCACGTGCCATGCTGAAGCATCCGAAGGTGCGCGCGGTGCGCGTTTCCACGGAAAAGCCCGATGTCTACCCGGACTGCGATTCGGTCGGCGTCGAGGTGTTCCACGTCAAGTAGAATACGGGCCCGTCCGACAGGGCCATCCGACGGGCTTCTCAAGGCCCGCGCCCCGCATCAGGTATGTCTTATGAGTCACTCCGCTAACTTCTATCGCCTCGAAACCCGCCTTCAGTCGCTGGCCGGCAAAGCCATCGGCGACTTCGGCATGATCGAGGACGGCGACACCGTGCTGGTCTGCATGAGTGGCGGGAAGGACTCGTACACCATGCTGTCGGTCCTGATGGCGCTCCAGAAGCGCGCGCCGATCCACTTCAAGCTGATCGCGATGAACCTGGACCAGAAGCAGCCGGGTTTCCCGGAACACATCCTGCCCGAGTATTTGAAGTCCACCGGGGTGGAATATGTGATCGTCGAGGCGGATACGTATTCGATCGTCAAGGAGAAGGTGCCCGAGGGCAAGACCACCTGCTCGCTGTGCTCGCGGCTGCGCCGGGGCGTGATCTACCGCACGGCCAAGGAGCTGGGCGCCAACAAGATTGCGCTGGGGCACCATCGGGACGACATCGTCCAGACCTTCTTCCTGAACATGTTCTTCGGCGGGAAGATGAAGGCGATGCCGCCCAAGCTGTCGACCGATGACGGCCAGCACATCGTGATCCGGCCGCTGGCGTATTGCGCGGAAAAGGACATTGCGTCCTACGCGCGGGCGATGGCCTACCCGATCATCCCCTGCAACCTGTGCGGCTCGCAGGAGAACCTGCAGCGCAAGAAGGTCAGCGAGATGCTGCAGGGTTGGGAGCGCGAGAACCCGGGCCGCATCGACAATATCTTCGCGTCGCTGCGCAACGTGGTGCCGTCCCACCTGGCCGATACCGACCTGTTCCCGTTCACCGGGCTGGCCACCGGCCTGGCCAAGGTGGACGAGGCCTCGCTGTTCGGCGAGACCACCTTCACCCAGCAGGCGCTGACCTTCACCGGCAGCGCCGAGCCGAATCGGATGGAGTTCGTCCGCTTCGACAAGCTGGCCGAGAAGGCACCCAGCGCCGATACCCCGGCCACCCCTCTTATTTAGACGCCTGCGACGGGCCTGCCTCGCGCATCAGCGAGCGGGTATCGTCGATCCATTTCTGGAAACGGTCCACCGCGTGGGCCTTCTGCTCGGGCGTGGTCAGGTTGGCGATGGTCACGGTCAGGTCCACCCCGGCCTCGTTAGCCTGCCGGATCTGCGCGCGCTCGGCCGCCGGGCGCTGCCAGTGGTCGGCGTACTTGCGCAGCATGTCCTCCACCTGCGACTTGGGCGGATGGGTCGTCGAGACCTCCCGGGCAATCCCCAGCCATTCCTGCTGCCGCTTCACGCGCTCCGCATAGCGGGCGTCGGCGCCCTGCATGTACGGCCCCATCGCGGCGCGGATCTTCTGCGCCTGATCGTCCGAGAACTTGCCGTAGACCAGCTTGGCGTAGTCCATGACCTTGTCGAAACGGGCGTTCGAGCGAGCCTGCGGGTCCGATTTCAGGAATTCCTTGCGATATTTGGCGTTGCTTTCGTTGAATTTCGATTCCATGCGCTGGATCTGCTCCGGCGTCAGCGTCAGCATCAGGTCGGCCAGGTCGGGTATGGCGTTCTCGAAGGCCTGGCGGCCCAGCCGCTGGGTGTCCTCGCGCGCGTGGCGCACCATCGACGCGTCCACCGGGCCGGCCACCTCGCTCTTGACCCGCGTCAGCACGTTGGCGATCTCGGGAAGCTGGGCGCGGCGGTGCCAGGAGAAGAACCGGGCGATGGCCTCGCGGGTGGGCGGCTCCTGGTCGTCCGTGACATCCACATAGCGATCTACCCACCAGTAGGCGAGCCGATCGCCCTGCTGATAGCCGAGTTTCATGGCGTTACAGCCACCCAGCGCCAGGACGACGGTAAATGCTGCAAATCCTGCAAAAATGCGCCGTCGCCAAATGTGAAAAACGGAAACCACCGGCGGTCGGGCGCAAGGCGCCATGCTAAAATCGCCGCGCATGTTTTCCCGCCTCGCAGATCGCCCGCCAGCCCAGTCCTGACAAGGGTTTGGAGGGATTGAAGAGATCGCTTGGTACGGGTTTTCGCGCTTATTATCAGACACACTCACTTAGGGACCTCCTTGTGAATATCGTCATTCTTGCCGCAGGGATGGGAAAACGGATGAATTCCGCCCTGCCCAAGGTCCTGCATCCGGTTGCCGGGCGGCCGATGCTCGCCCATGTGCTCGACACCGCGCGCACGCTTTCGCCGTCGCGCCTCGTCGTGGTGGTTGGCCACGGTGCGGAGCACGTGCGCGAGGCCGTGGCTGCGCCGGACGTGGCGTTTGCCGACCAGACCCAGCAACTTGGCACCGGCCACGCCGTGATGCAGGCGCTGCCGATGCTCGATGACAACCAGCCCACGCTGGTGCTCTATGGCGACGTGCCGCTGACCACCGCCGCCGCGCTCGAGGCCCTGGTCCATGCGGCCGGCGCCGAGCGCATGGGCGTGCTCACCGTCGAGATGCCCGATCCTACCGGATACGGCCGCATCGTACGTGACGCCGCCGGCAACATCGTGCGCATCGTCGAACAGAAGGATGCCAGCGACGAGATCCGCGCCATTCGCGAGATCAACACCGGCATCATCGTCTGCCCGACCGGCCACCTGCGCCGCTGGCTTGCCACGCTGGGCAACAACAACGCGCAAGGTGAGTACTACCTCACGGACACCATCGAGCGCGCCGCCACCGAGGGCGTGGAGATCGTCTCCGCCCAGCCGGCGGCCCTGTGGGAGACGCTGGGCGTCAACAGCAAGGTCCAGCTGGCCGAGGTGGAGCGCATTCACCAGCGCAACCTCGCACAGCGCCTGCTCGAGGCCGGCGTGACGCTGCTGGACCCCGCGCGCATCGATGTGCGCGGCCAGCTTACGTGCGGACGCGACGTGACCATCGACGTCGGCTGCGTGTTCGAAGGCCGCGTGCATCTGGACGATGGCGTGCACATCGGCGCGCATTGCGTGATCCGGAATGCCACCATCGGCGCCGGCGCACGCGTGCAACCGTTCTGTCACATCGAGGAAGCAAAGATCGGGCCGGCGGGCCGGATCGGGCCGTACGCGCGGCTGCGCCCCGGCACCGAGCTGGGCGAGGATGTGCATATCGGCAACTTCGTCGAGGTGAAGAACAGCCAGGTCGGGGATCACAGCAAGGCCAACCATCTGGCCTATGTGGGCGATACCACGGTGGGCCAGCGCGTCAACATCGGCGCGGGTACCATTACCTGCAACTACGATGGCGTGAACAAGAGCCGCACGGTGATCGAGGACGACGCGTTCATCGGCTCGGACACGCAGCTGGTGGCGCCGGTGACGGTGGGCCGTGGCGCCACGATCGGCGCGGGCACCACGCTGACCAAGGACGCGCCAGCCGGCAAGCTCACGCTCTCGCGGGCCAAGCAGATGACGCTGGACGCATGGCAGCGCCCGGTGAAGCAGCCGAAGCAGTAAGCTAAGTCAGTCAACGTCAGTCAGGCCGGGCCCGGGGAGGGCCGGCCATCATCATTCAGCGGGTTGCGGCGCGCGGCGCGAGGCAACCCAAACGGGGGGTTCACAAGATGTGTGGCATCGTCGGCGCGGTTTCCACGCGCAATATCGTTCCGGTCCTGATCGAAGGCCTGCGTCGCCTGGAGTACCGCGGCTATGACTCGTGCGGCGTGGCCATCGTGCGCGACGAGATGCTCGAGCGCGCGCGCACCGTGTCGCGCGTGGCCGATCTGGACACGCAGACGCAGTCGTCCGGCCTGGCCGGCACGCTGGGCATCGCCCACACGCGCTGGGCCACGCACGGCAAGCCCGATACGGTCAACGCCCACCCGCATTTCTCGGACGAGACCATCGCGCTGGTGCACAACGGCATCATCGAGAACTACGAGCCGCTGCGCGACGAACTGCGCGCCGTGGGCTACGGCTTCGAGTCGCAGACCGACACCGAGGTGGTCGCCCACCTGATCCACCAGGCCTACACCTACCCGAGCAGCGCCACGCGCGGCAACCTGTTCGGCTCGGTGCGCGTGGTGACCAAGCGCCTGCACGGCGCCTACGCGATTGCCGTGGTGGCCAAGGACAACCCGGACGTGGTGGTGGGCGCGCGCGCCGGCTCGCCGCTGGTGGTGGCGCTGGGCGAGAACGAATCGTTCCTGGCCTCCGACGCGCTGGCCGTGGCCGGCACCGCCAACCGCATCGTCTATCTGGAAGAGGGCGATGTGGTGGAGCTGACCCGTGCCGGCGCCACCATCCGCGACGTGAACGACGTGGAAGTCGTGCGCGAGGAGCGCGTGGTGGAAGCCCACGCGGCAGCCGTCGAGCTGGGCCCGTACCGCCACTTCATGCAGAAGGAAATCTTCGAGCAGCCGCGCGCGCTGGGCGACACGCTGGAAGGCATCGTCGCCATCGCGCCCGAACTGTTCGGCGAGAAGGCGGCCGAGGTATTTCCCGACATCGACAACATCCTGATCCTGGCCTGCGGCACCAGCTACTACTCGGGCTGCACGGCCAAGTACTGGCTCGAGTCCGTGGCGAAGATCCCGACCCAGGTGGAAGTGGCCAGCGAATACCGCTACCGCGACACCGTGCCGAACCCGCGCGCGCTGGTGGTGGTGATCTCCCAGTCGGGCGAGACCGCCGACACGATGGCTGCGCTGCGCCATGCCCGCGACCTCGGCCACACCCACACGCTGGCCATCTGCAACGTGGCGACCAGCGCGATGGTGCGCGAGACCGAGATGCGCTTCCTGACGCGCGCCGGCACCGAGATCGGCGTGGCCTCGACCAAGGCGTTTACGACCCAGCTCGCCGCGCTGTACATGCTGACGCTGGCGCTGGCCAAGGTACGCGGCCGGCTGACCGAGGAAGAAGAGGCAGCCGCGCTGACCAACCTGCGCCACCTGCCCGTGGCGCTGCATGGCGTGCTGGCGCTGGAGCCGCAGATCATCGCCTGGTCGGAAGACTTCGCGCGCCGCGAGAACGCGCTGTTCCTGGGCCGGGGCCTGCACTACCCGATCGCCCTCGAAGGCGCGCTGAAACTCAAGGAAATCTCATATATCCACGCGGAAGCCTACCCGGCCGGCGAGCTGAAGCACGGCCCGCTGGCGCTGGTCACCGAGGCGATGCCGGTGGTGACCGTGGCGCCGAACGACGCGCTGCTGGAGAAGCTGAAGTCCAACATCCAGGAAGTGCGCGCGCGCGGCGGCCGGCTCTACGTGTTTGCCGATGCCGACACGCATATCCAGTCGTCCGATGGCATCCAGGTGATCCGCCTGCCCGAGCACTACGGCGCGCTGTCGCCGATCCTGCACACGGTGCCGCTGCAACTGCTGGCCTACCACACGGCCTGCGCACGCGGGACGGACGTGGACAAGCCTCGGAATCTGGCTAAGTCGGTGACGGTGGAATAAGGCGGGGCCGCCGCCCGGAGAGCAAGACACGGCAAGCGGTTTTACAAGCCGGATGTAAAAGGAAGCCACGGTGTGCACGCACCGTGGCTTTTTTTTTGTCGCCCCCAATCCCGGCTTGCCAGACGTGGCGCGGCCTGGCGGGGAGCCGGTGCGCGCCGAGCCCCCGGTGGCACGGTATCTGCGGAAGCCATAGACTCCAATCGGCTCCAATCCGCGATACCCAGCCACCGAACGCCACCGAGGGACCCCACATGACGAAAAAGACCGCACCGTCCGCCGCCCAGCCACCCGGCAAGAAAGGCGACACCACGCCGCCCAAGCCACAAGGCATCGGCAACAACAACGACGGCAGCTACGAGCGCGCCGTGGCGGACCGGCTGGCCGAGCGGCCAAAGCAGCTGGGTTCGGACTCGGTCGGCAATCTCGTCTCGAACCGTGACCGCACGCTGACCACAAACCAGGGCCTCCAGATTCCGCAGGACGACGACTCGCTCAAGCTCGGCCTGCGCGGCCCCACGCTGCTCGAGGACTTCCACCTGCGCGAGAAGATCACGCACTTCGACCACGAGCGCATTCCCGAGCGCGTGGTCCACGCGCGCGGCGCGGCGGCCCATGGCTATTTCGAGCTGACCGAGTCGCTGGCTGACGTGACCACCGCCGCGTTGTTCACCGAGGTTGGCCAGAAGACCCCAGTGTTCGTGCGATTTTCGACCGTGGCCGGCTCGCGCGGCTCCGCCGATCTGGCGCGCGATGTGCGCGGCTTCGCCACCAAGTTCTATACGCGGCAGGGCAACTTCGACCTGGTCGGCAATAACATCCCGGTGTTCTTTATCCAGGACGGCATCAAGTTCCCGGATTTCGTCCATTCCGTGAAGCCGGAACCGCACAACGAGATCCCGCAGGCCGCGTCGGCGCATGACACGTTCTGGGATTTCGTGTCCCTCCAGCCCGAGTCGATGCACATGGTGCTGTGGACCATGTCCGGCCGCGCCATCCCGCGCAGTTTCCGCACGATGGAGGGGTTTGGCGTGCATACGTTCCGCCTTGTCGATGCAGAGGGGCAGGGCACGCTGGTCAAATTCCACTGGAAGCCGGTGGGCGGCGCGCATTCGCTGGTCTGGGACGAGGCGGTCAAGATCAACGGCAAGGACCCCGATTTCCACCGGCGCGACCTCTACGATTCGATCGAGGCGGGCCAGTTTCCCGAATACGAGTTCGGCGTGCAGCTGGTGCCGGAGACCGACATGCTCAAGTTCGGCTTCGATCTCCAGGACCCGACCAAGCTCATTCCGGAGGAACTGGCGCCGGTGCGGCGCGTGGGGCGGATGGTGCTGAACCGCAACCCGGACAACTTCTTCGCCGAAACCGAGCAGGTGGCGTTCCACCCGGGCCACATCCTGCCGGGCATGGATTTCACCAACGATCCCTTGCTGCAGGCGCGGCTGTTCTCGTACACCGATACCCAGCTCACGCGGCTCGGCGGGCCGAATTTTCATGAAATTCCGATCAATCGCCCGCTCTGCCCCGTGCATAACAACCAGCGCGACGGCTTCGGCCGGCAGACCGTGGTGCAGGGTAAGGAGAGCTACCAGCCGAACTCGGTCAGCGGCGGCTGCCCGTTCCTGGCCGGCGATGCCGACGCCTACCGGCATTTCGCTGCCGCCGCCGAGGACGGCGCGGTGAAGGTGCGCATGCGCGCACAGACCTTCGCCGATCATTTCTCGCAGGCCAATCTCTTCTGGCGCAGCCAGTCCGACGTCGAAAAAAGGCAGATCGTCGATGCGTACGCGTTCGAACTCTCAAAGGTCTTCGACCCCGCCATCCGGGCGCGCGTGGTGGGGCAGATCCACCATATCGCCGTGGAACTGGCGGAGCGCGTGGCGCAGAAGCTCGGGATTCCCGTCGAGCCGGTCGGGCCGAACGTGCAGATCAACGACTACGGCGTACCGGCCTCGCCCGCGCTGAGCCTGGACGCCCAGCCAAAGGGCGACATCACGGGCCGCAACATCGCCGTGCTGGTCAACGATGGCGTGGACGACGCGGCCATCGCCTCGCTCAGGAAGCTGGCCGAGGCGGCGCGCGCCAATCTCAAGATCATCGGCCCGCGCGCGGCGAGCGTGACTACGGCGAAGGGCGCGGCGCTGCCGGTGGACCATGCGCTGTCGTCGGTCGGCTCGGTGCTGTTCGATGCGGTGTACGTGCCCGACGTGGCCAAGCCCCCCGCCGAGCCCGATCCGGACGCGCTGCTGTTCATCAAGGAGGCCTACAAGCACTGCAAGGCCGTGGGCGCGGGCGGCTCGGGCGCCGTGATGGTGGCCGAGGCCGCGCGCTGCGCGGGGCTGGCCGGCGGCTTCGCGGGGCCGGGCGTGGTGATCGCCAAGACCGAGGACCCGGCACGGCATCGGGAATTCCTCGATGCCGTGGGCCAGCATCGCTGGTGGCAACGGCCGGACGCGATGCGCATTCCCGCCTGAGCGCAGGCGGCGCGAAAGCGTCCTAAGGGGCACTCGTCAGGCGACCCCGCCGTCGCCCGAGAGTGCCCGCTCGGCATAGGGGTACCTGCAGCGATACCTATAGCGAGAGGCGTTTCGCGGTATCCTTGCCGGCATGCCGCGCGCCACAGCCCCCTCAGGGTGGCGCGCAGTGCGCCTGTCCCGGCCCGCATCATGCGCGCCCGGGCCCCACGGCGCCCCCCGCGATCACAGGAATATGAAAGACCTAGAAAGTGAGCTGATCGGCTCCGCACGGCTGCCGACCCGCTACGGCGAATTCACCGCCCATGCCTTCCAGGGCGTGGACAGCCGCACCGAACACCTGGCGCTCTCCATGGGAGACATCTCGGGCGAGAACGTTCTCGTCCGCCTGCATTCCGAATGCCTGACCGGCGACGTCTTCGGCTCGTGCCGCTGCGACTGCGGCGAGCAGCTCGACCTCGCCATGCAGAAGATTGCCGAGGAAGGCCGCGGCATCCTGCTCTACCTGCGCGGCCACGAAGGCCGGGGCATCGGCCTCTCGAACAAGATCCGCGCCTATGCGCTGCAGGACGGCGGGCTGGACACGGTCGACGCCAACCTCGCGCTCGGCCAGGCCATCGACGGCCGCACCTACGCGTTCGCGGCGGACATGCTGCGCCAGTGGGGTGTGAAGTCGGTCCGCCTGATGAGCAACAACCCGATCAAGATCCGGGCGCTCGAAGACGCCGGCCTGGCCGTGACGGAGCAGATGCGTCACATCGTGCCCGCCAACGCCGAAAACGAGAAATACCTCGCCACCAAGCGGTCCCGCATGGGTCACCTGCTGGACTGATTCAGCGGGTGTAGGCGAAGGCCGACAACCGCTTGCGCAGCCTCCCGACAGCTTGTCCGGGTCCACTCTCCTATCGTGGATATAAGGTCCGCGCCATGCTCGGCATGGCGCGGGATGTTCCACGCGATGTGCCGCCGTGGCCTCACGGCGCGCCTCCGATGTGAGAGGAGTCCAACAATGGCTGACAACAACGTTTCCGTACTGAACGATTTGATCGAAGTCTCGCGCGATGGCGAGGAGGGCTTCCGCAAGGCGGCCGAGGACGCCAAGAATCCGGAACTGAAGACGCTGTTCTCAAGCCGTGCCACCGAGTGCGGCGCGGCGGTGCGCGAGTTGCAGAGCCAGGTGATGGCCCTCGGCGGCAAGCCCGAGGACCACGGCAGCGTGGCCGGTGCGCTGCATCGCGGCTGGGTGAGCCTGCGCAGCGCGGTGGCCGACCGCACGGACCTCGCCATCCTCGAGGAAACCGAGAAGGGCGAAGACGTCGCCAAGAAGAAGTATGGCGATGCGCTCCAGGAAACCGACCTGAGCTTCGACATCCGCGCGCTGATCGAGCGCCAGTACCAGGGGGTGCTGCGTAACCACGACCTGATCCGCGATCTGCGTAACCGCTATCGCGCGAGCGGCGAATAACCGCTTCCGGATCGGCACGAAGGCGCTTCCCTAGGGAGGCGCCTTTTACATTGGGGATTATGTTCGCGCGTGCCGAAAGGTAGCTGAATCGGAATCGCAATCATCCGCAAAATCATCCGCATCGTGTCGTAAAGCCCCGTCTGGCAAGGGATTTATTAACGCGATTTTCCCTATGTATGCTTGATCTTCTAGCCTCGGCTATTAACATGAAAATCGTCCACCGTGGTGTGCAGGCGTTTTGGGGTCAATGTCATGAAAGGCGACAAGAAAGCTATCCAGTTACTGAACGGCCAGCTGCGTCACGAGCTGACCGCGATCAATCAGTATTTCCTGCACGCGCGCATGTATCGGCACTGGGGGTTGAGCGCGCTGGGCAAGCATGAGTACGAGGAGTCCATCGAGGAGATGAAGCACGCGGACAAGTTGATCGAGCGCATCCTGATGCTCGACGGCCTGCCCAACCTCCAGGATCTGGACAAATTGCTCATCGGGGAGAACGTCGAGGAGATGCTCGGCGGCGACCTGAAGGTGGAGTTGCTGTCCCAGACGAGCTGCAAGGATGCCATCAAGTACTTCGAGTCGATTAGCGACTATGTGTCGCGCGATGTGGTGACCGATATCCTCTCGGACACCGAGGACCACATCGAGTGGATCGAGACGCAGCTGGAACTCGTGCGCAAGGTCGGCGTGCAGAACTACCTGCAATCCGCGATGGGCGAGCTGGGCGAGTCCCACGCCTAGACGGCAGGCAGGCAGGCAGGCGCTCTGCAGAGTTCCAGATCTTCGGCTACACTGCGCCCCGCACACTGAATGCAAGGCGCCCGCCAGGGCGTCCAGACTCCGGGGCGGGGTGGCAGAGTGGTGATGCGACGGCCTGCAAAGCCGTTTACGACGGTTCGATTCCGTATCCCCGCCTCCATCTCCTTCCTGCCGTTTTCCCTCCTGCTTTCCCTCCTGTTCTCCCTCGTTCATTGCCTTCGCCGGATCTGACCAATCTGTCATCTGGAAGGACTATCATTTTCTGCCGGGCATTTGGCGGATAACGCCGAGCCGCTGGCGCATTTCATGCTCGTTCCGCAGGCAGATACGCCGCAAGCGTTGAGTACGCCGCAACGCGGAGTTTCCCTGTGGATATAGCGCCCCGATTGCGATAATGTTTTGCCGCGCGTGCACCAAGTGTCAGCACGTGAGGCAGGGTTCACCATGCAGGGCTTCCATGGCGTTTCCGTCCCCAGACGATGAGAGAAACAGAGGCTCCCGATGATTAAAGATCTGCGAGTGCGTGCGGCGCAGCCGTCGGATATGCCTGCCATCGCGGCAGTGCTCGAGCGCTGCAACCTGCCGGTGGACGAACTGCCGCGTCTGGTGGGCGAGTTCCACGTGGCCCTGATGGAGTCGGAGCTGGTGGGCTGCGCCTGCGCCGAGCGCTTCGGCGATACGGCCATCGTCCGCTCGGTGGCCGTGCTGCGCGAATGGCGCGACCAGGGCGTGGCCAGCCACCTCGTCAACGCGGTGATGATGCGTGCCCGCGCCAACGGCACGCGCCGCGCGGTGCTCCTGACCTCGAGTTGCCCGAGCTACTTCGCCCGCTACGGTTTCTCGCTGATCCACGCCTCCAAGCTGCCCCCAGAAGTCCTCGAGAGTGAGGAATTCCAGCGCCTGCGCAACACCAGCGCGTTGTGCATGTGCGCGGTGCTGACCTGATGGTTTTTCCTTGATTGGCCCGCCTTCGGCAAGGTTTTACAAAAGCGACAATAATCGGGGCTCCAATTCTGCAAGCCTGACCAGGGAGACCCCATGACGACCACTGTCCGTGCCATCCGCCTCCAGGAATTCGGCGCGCCCGAAGTGATGCAGCTCACGCCGGTCGAGCTGCCGGCGCCGGCGGCCGGCGAGGCGCGCGTGCGGCATACCGCCATCGGCTTCAACTTCATCGATGTGTACCAGCGCCGCGGCACCTATCCGCTGCCGGTGGGCACGGGGCTGGGCCACGAGGCGGCCGGCGTGGTGGAGGCGGTGGGCGCGGGCGTGACGGACATCGCCGTGGGCGATCGCGTGGCGTACATGAACGCCGGCCTCGGCGCCTACGCCGAAGCGCGCAACGTGCCGGCGGACAAGCTGGTCAAGCTGCCCGACAACCTCAGCGACGAGCAGGCTGCCGCCGTGATCTTCAAGGGCATGACCGCCCAATATCTGGTGCGCCACACGCACGCCGTGAAGCCCGGTGACACGGTCCTGGTCCACGCCGCCGCCGGTGCCGTGGGCCAGATCCTGGCCGGCTGGGCGAAGGCGCTCGGCGCGCGCGTGATCGGCACGGCCGGCGGCCCGGCCAAGTGCGAGCGCGCCCGCGCGGCGGGTTGCGACATCGCCATCGACTACAAGCAGGCGGATTGGGTCAAGCAGGTGCGCGACGCCACCGGCGGCCAGGGCGTGACCGTGGTCTACGACGCCGTGGGCAAGGACACCTTCATGGGCTCGCTCGATTGCGCCCAGACCTTCGGACTGGTGGTGCTGTACGGCGGGGCGTCCGGCCCGGCGCCGGCCATCGAGCCGGAAATCCTGAACAAGAAGGGCTGCCTGTTCCTGACCCGGCCCTCGGTGTTCCCGCACAACGCGGACCCGGCCCGCTTCCGCGCCAATGCGAAGGACCTGTTCGATGCCATCGCCACCGGCCAGGTGAAGGTGGAGATCGGCGCCCGCTTCCCCCTGGCCGAGGTCGCCCGCGCGCACGAGGCCGCCGAGCGCCGCGAGACCACCGGCGCCATCCTGCTGCTGCCGTAATTCGACGGGTTTCGACTAGTGCGGATGACGATGACGGGCCGCCCGGCGCGGTGCCCCGTCATCGCACAGGCTGATCTCCACGCTCACGTGGGCCAGCTCCTCATGGATCGATAGCGCCTGCCGCACGCGCTGCGGCGTGAGCGTGGCGTCGTGCGTGACCAGGCTGGCGATGCAGGCGAACTGCTCGCGGCCCACGCGCCAGACGTGCAGGTCGGTCACGCGCGTGCCGTCTTCTCCGTGCTGGAACTCGGCCAGCACCTCTCGCACTTCGTCCACAACAGGGTGGTCCATCTCGCGGTCCAGCAGCACCGTGCCGCTCTGCCGCATCAGCCCGATCGCCCAGCGACCGACCAGCGCCGCGCCCACCAGCCCCATCACCGGATCGAGCCAGCTCCAGCCCAGCCACCAGCCGCCCGCCAGCGCCACGATGGCCAGCACCGAGGTGGCTGCATCGGCAATCACGTGGATATAGGCCGAACGCAGGTTGATGTCGTGATGATGGTGATCGGCATGTCCGTGGTGATCGTGCGCATGCGCATGGCCATGATCGTGCCCGTGATGGGGCGCGCCGCCGAGGATGAACGCGCAGCCCAGGTTCACGAGCAGGCCGATGGTGGTGACGGCCATCGCCTCCTGGTAGTGGATGGCCTGCGGGGTGAATAGCCGTTCGACCGAGCCGGCGATCATCAGCGCGGCCACGCCCAGCAGGACGATGGAACTGGCGAAGGCCGCCAGCACCTCGATCTTCCACGTGCCGAAGGTGAAGCGGGCATCGTTGGCCAGCCGGCGCGCGGCGGCGTAGGCGAAGGCCGAGAGGCCGATCGCCAGCGCGTGGGAACTCATGTGCCAGCCGTCCGCCAGCAGGGCCATCGAGTTGAACCAGAGGCCGGCGGCAATCTCCACCACCATGGTGGCGAGCGTGATCCACATGACCAGGCGCGTGCTGCGCTCGGCTGCCGGATTGCCGGCATTGAAGACGTGGGAATGGGTCCACGCGGACAGATCGTGCGTGTGCATGTCGGGAGGGAGTCTGGAGTGGTTTGGGGGGGCGCTGCCCAAGCGTACCAGTCATGGCGCGCCCGGTCACCCGCCACCCTGCCGCCGGCAGGGGTAGCCGCGCCGGCTACCAGCCGTGATAGGGCGCGGTCTGCTCGTACGCGCCGAGCCGTTCGGCCAGAAAGTCGACAAAGGCACGCACGCGGGCCGAAAGTTTGTCGCGCGTGAGATACACGGCGTAGATGTCCGCCGGCGGCGAGGCCCAGTCGGCCAGCACCTGCCGCAGCCGGCCCGAGCGCAGCAGCGGCGCCACCTCCCACTCCGAACGCAGCACGATGCCATGCCCCTGGAGCGCCCAGTTCGCCGCCGCCTCGCCATCGTTGGTCGCGGCATGGCCGCGCACCTTCACGGTCTCCTGCCGGCCGGCCGACTGGAGATGCCACGTGCCGTAGGCCGATTCGCTCTCGCGGATCACAATGCAACGATGCTGTTGCAATGCGCGCGGCGAGGCCGGCTCGCCGTGCCGCGCGAGGTAGGCCGGCGACGCGCACAGCAGCCGGCGGTTCGGCGCGAGCAGGCGGGCGTTGAGCCGCGCATCGGGCAGGTCACCGAGGAGGATGCCGACGTCGTAGCCTTCCTCGGCAAGGTTCATCGCCCGGTCGGTCAGTTGCAGCTGGACTTCGACATCGGGATAGACCTGCAGGAAGTCGCTGACCAGCGGGGCGATGTGGCGCCTGCCGAATCCGAGCGTCGCGTTCACCCGTAGCAGCCCGCGCGGCGCCACCCGGCTGCCGCCGAGGCCCTGTTCGAGTTCCTCCAGCTCGGCCAGGATGCGCCCGCCCTGGGCCAGGTACGACTCGCCCTCGGGCGTGACCGACAGCCGGCGCGTGGTGCGGTTGAGCAGTCGCACGCCCAGCCGCGCCTCCAGCGCCGCCAGCCGCTTGCTGGCGGCCGAGGGCGTGACGCCAAGCTGCTGCGCCGCGCCGGCGAGGCTGCCGCGCTTGACCAGCAGGACGAAGAAGGCGAGATCCGAGAAGGTGTCCATGGGTGGCGGCAATTCGTGAATCGAGCGCACGAATGAAGTTCGGTTCGCGCAATTATAGCGATGGATTCCGCGATTACACTGCCCGCCGATGCGCATCCCATGCGCGGCGACTACCATGGCACGGCTTGCCACATTGACGCATCGTCGCATCAAGGACCAAGGAGACAGCCGATGTTTGAAGGATTCAGAACACACCGGATCGACAGCCAGGGCGTGGCGATTCACGCCGTGGTCGGCGGGGAGGGCCCGCCGCTGCTGCTGCTGCATGGCCATCCGCAAACGCATGTGATCTGGCACAAGGTGGCTGGCGAGCTGGCCCGGCATTTCACGGTGGTGGCCACGGACCTGCGTGGCTATGGCGACAGCGACAAGCCCGTCGGCCTGCCGGATCACGCGAACTACAGCAAGCGAACCATGGCGGCCGACCAGATGGCGGTGATGCGGGCGCTCGGCTTCGAGCGGTTCCGCGTGCTGGCGCATGATCGCGGGGCACGCGTGGCGCACCGGCTGGCGCTCGACCACCCGCAGGCCGTGGAAAAGCTCGTCACGCTGGACATCGCCCCGACGCTGGCGATGTATGCCCAGACCTCGGAAGCCTTCGCGCGCGCCTACTGGCACTGGTTCTTCCTGATCCGGCCCACCCCGTTCCCCGAAACGCTGATCGAGGCCGACCCCGACCTCTACCTGCGCCAGACCATGGGCTCGCGCAGCGCCGGCCTCGCCCCGTTCACCGAGGCCGCGCTGGCCGAGTACCTGCGCTGCCTGAAGCTGCCCGGCGCCGCCCACGGCCTGTGCGAGGACTATCGCGCCAGCGCCGGCATCGACCTGGAGCATGATCGCGCCGACGCCGAGGCCGGACGCCAGGTGGAGTGCGAAATGCTGGCCCTGTGGGGCGCCGACGGTGCGGTCGGCAAGTGCTTCCAGCCGCTGGAGGAGTGGCGCAAGGTGGCCCGCCGGGTGACGGGTCATGCCTTGCCGAGCGGTCACTATATTGCGGAGGAAGTGCCGGAACAGCTACTTGCGGAAGTGCTGCCGTTCCTGCGCGGCTGACGGGCGTCGTTATCGGCACAGATTGTGTGCGTCGGGGGAACAGTGTGTTGTACGATCCGCCGCGCTCGGCACAGTGCACGGTTCGCCGCTCACTGGCATTATGGCGAACTGAGGACTTTTGGCATGGTCTGACTGCGCAGTGTTTGACTCGGCAGAGTTCGGGGCAAACATACATTCACGGATGGATGTATAATCCGCGCACATTTCCATTCCAAGACCCCCTCAGAAGTCCCTTTCCACAATGACGTACCGATTTATTGCAGGTTGCCTCGCCGTCTGGCTCGGAATTTGCGTTGCCGCGAGCTGGTTGGTCGAGCGACTCTGGGCCTGATCGCCCGCGTTCCTTCTCGGAAGCGGGCAGGGCCCGTCAATCGCGCCGAGTTGTGTTGTCGAGCCATCTCTCTTCGTAGTCCTCCTCATGAAGACAGAACAACAAGAACGCCGCATGCATTCCGCCCTCTCCGCTCGTACCCTGTTTATCACCCGGACTCTTGCCGTTGCCGCGCTGGCCGCGGGCGCCACGTCGGCCGCCAGCGCCGAGGAACTGGTTGGCTGGAGCCATCCCGCCGTGCACGTGGCCTATGGCCGTGATCCCGGCCATAACATCAACAAATACGAACTCGGGCTGAACTTCAACACCCCGATCCAGTACGGCAATCCGCAAGGCTGGCTGTTCCGCCTGCAGGGCGAATTCAACGTCGCCGGATGGGATGCACGTAGCGGCACCAACCAGCAGAACCTGTTCGAGTTTGGCGTATCGCCGATCCTGCGCGTGGAAAAGCGCGGTGGCTATTTCGTGCCGTTCGCCGAGGCGTCGGTGGGGCTGCGCGTGCAGTCCCACACCGGCACGTCCGACGAACACCGTTCGGGCACGGCGTTCCAGTTCTCCGACATGGTCGGTATCGGCGTGGGCTTCGGCAAGAATGCCAACACGGAAGCGGGCTTCCGCTTCCAGCACATCTCCAACGCCAGCATCAAGGGGCCGAACCCGGGCAGCAACTTCTACACCGGGTACGTGCGTTACCGCTTCTGAGGCGTCTCAGGCTAGGCCGCGCGCGGCAGTTGGCCGGCGCGGCAGGCCTCGAAGAATGTCCACAATGCCGGGGCGTCGCTCGTCGCCACGTTGAAGCGGATCCACGGGGAATCGGTCTCGTCGGGCTCGAAGTACGAGCCCGGTGCCAGCCAGATGCCGTGGTCCAGCGCCAGCGTGGCGAGGCGGCTTGCGGGCGGCGCGTCGTCGCCCCGCAGCCGCGCCCAGGCGAACATCCCCCCTTCGGGCCGCAGCAGCACCTCCAGCCCGTGCGCTTCCATCTTTTCCGTCACGCGATCCTGTTGCGCGCGTAGCCGTTCGGCCAAAGCCGCCACGTGGCGGCCATAGTGGCCGCTGGTCAGTACGGAATACACCAGTCGCTCCGTGACCTCGGACGAGGTCAGTCCCACCGCCATCTTGGTCCGCGCGAAAGCCTTCGCCAGATCCGGGCTCGCCGCGAGGTAGCCCACGCGCAGCGACGGCGTGATGGTCTTCGAAAATCCGTTCACGTAGACCACCTGCGAGAGGCCGTCCATCGCCGCCAGCATCGGCGAGCCGGCCGGAGCCAGTTCGCGGTAGATATCGTCCTCCACCACCAGCAGCCGGTGCTGTTCGGCCAGTTGCAGCACGCGGAAGGCGTTCATGCTCGTCAGGCTGGCGCCGGTGGGGTTCTGCAACACCGTGTTGACGAACAGCGCGCGCGGGGTGTGCTGGCGGATGGCGTCTTCGAGCGCGTCGGTATCGAGCCCGGCCGCCGTGCGCGGCACGCCCACTACGCGCAACCCGGCCAGCCGCAGGATCTGCAATAGATTGCAATAGCAGGGCGCTTCCACGAGGACCGTGTCCCCAGGGCGCAGCAGCGTGCGCACCACGAGGTCCAGCGCCTGCGTGGCGCCCTGGGTCAGCACCACCTGCTGCGCCTGCACCGGCATGCCGTACTGGCTCATATGCGCGGCGATGTGCTCGCGCAGCGGCGCGAAGCCATAGGGATGGCCGTAGCCCGAGACCTGCGCGGCCGGCACGCGCGCGGCGCTGCGCATGGCCTGGTGCAGCCCTTCCTCGTTGAGCCAGTCGCCCGGCAGCCAGCCCGCGCCGGCCTTGATCGGCACGGAATGGTCGGCGAACACATCGGAAAGCAGCCAGGCGGCGTTGAGCCCCGGCGCCTCCCAGTGGGGCGCGCGGGCATGGCCGGCCGGCGCGTGGCGGTGCGCCACCGTGTAGCCGGAGCCGGGGCGCGCCGCGAGGTAGCCCAGCGCGGTCAGCCGGCCGTAGGCTTCCGCCACCGTGAACGTGCTGACGTTGTGCTGCTGCGCAAAGCGGCGCACCGAGGGCAGGGGGGTGCCGGCACGCAGCGCGCGGCGGTCCACTAGCGCGGCGATGCCGGCCACGATCTGTTCGGTCAGGGTGTCGCCGCCACGGCGGCTGCGGACGAGGTTCAGGTTAAGCATCAGGCACTCGGCAGGGCGCGAAACCTGTACAGTGTACTGGTTACCGCGCCGCGCGACCGGGCACCTTTCCCATTGGTGCGGTGCAGCGGTGAAGCGCCGTATCACCGTCGATCCGGGCCGCCGTGTGGCTTCGCGCCCCAATCCGCTATCTGTACAGTCGAGGCTGTCTACACTGTACGGTAAGGCAGCGATCTCCCGACCGTATATTCGTGCGGCCCGACCGCGCCGGTAGAGTTGCCGGAATCCGTGCCGGGGCGCTTCGCTCCGCGCCCCCTACCCCTGATTGCTGAGGAGAAAGTATGGACGCCGCCAAGACCGTGATCCCCGATATGGATGCCCTGTGGATGCCGTTCACCGCCAATCGCCAGTACAAGGCCGCCCCGCGCCTGCTGGCCTCGGCCAGCGGCATGTACTACACCACCCACGACGGCCGCAAGGTCCTGGACGGCTGTGCCGGCCTCTGGTGCGTGGCCGCCGGCCATGGCCGCAAGGAAATCGTCGATGCCATCGCCCGGCAGGCCGCCACGCTGGACTACGCGCCGCCGTTCCAGATGGGCCATCCGCTCTCGTTCGAGGCTGCCACCAAGCTGGCCGCGATCATGCCGAAGACGCTGGATCGCATTTTCTTCACGAACTCGGGTTCGGAGTCGGTCGATACGGCGCTGAAGATCGCCCTGGCCTACCACCGCGCGCGGGGCGAAGGCCAGCGCACGCGCATCATCGGCCGCGAGCGCGGGTACCACGGCGTGGGCTTCGGCGGTATGGCCGTGGGTGGCATCGGCCCGAATCGCAAGACCTGGTCGGCCAACCTGATGCCGGGCACGGACCACCTGCCGGCCACGCTGAACATCGCCGAGGCTGCGTACTCGAAGGGCCAGCCGCAGTGGGGCGCCCACCTGGCCGATGAACTCGAGCGCATCATCGCGCTGCACGATGCCTCGAACGTGGCCGCCGTGATCGTCGAGCCGCTGGCGGGTTCGGCAGGCGTGTTGGTGCCGCCGGTCGGCTATCTCGAGAAGCTGCGCGAGATCACGAGCAAGCATGGCATTTTGCTGATTTTCGATGAGGTCATCACGGCGTTCGGCCGCCTTGGCACCGCCACCGCCGCCGAGCGCTTCAACGTGACGCCAGACCTGATCACGATGGCGAAGGCCATCAACAACGCCGCTGTGCCGATGGGCGCCGTGGCTGTGCGCCGCGACGTGCACGACACCGTGGTCAACGCCGGCGCGCCGAACGGCATCGAGCTGCTGCACGGCTATACCTATTCCGGCCATCCGCTGGCGTGCGCGGCGGCTATCGCCACGCTGGACCTGTACCAGCGTGACAACCTGTTCGGCCGTGCCGCCGAACTGGCGCCGAAGTTCGAGTCGGCCGTGCATGGCCTGCGCGGTGCGCCGCATGTGAAGGACATCCGCAACCTGGGGCTGGTGGCCGGCGTGGAGCTGGAGTCGCGCCCCGGCCAACCGGGCGCGCGCGCCTACGAGGCCTTCCTGAAATGCCTCGAGCGCGGCGTGCTGGTGCGCTACACCGGCGACATCCTGGCGTTCTCGCCGCCGCTGATCATTTCCGAGGCGGAGATCGACCAGTTGTTCGATACCGTCAGGCAAGTGCTGAACGACGTGCAATAAGCCCGTACAGGGGCTCGCCAAGACAGACTGAGAGGAATACGCAGTGAACATCGCTGAAAACCGGCAGATCGCCGAAATCCATCACTACATCGGCGGTAGCGTCCGCCGCGCCGCCGCCGAGGGTACCGGCCGTTTCGCCGAGGTATTCAACCCCGCCACCGGCGAGGTGGCTGCGCGCGTGGCGCTGGGCAGCGCCGAAGACGTCGGTGCCGCCGTGGCCGCCGCCAAGGCAGCGTTTCCGGCATGGTCCGAACTGGCCCCGCTGCGCCGCGCGCGCATCCTGTTCAAGTTCAAGGAACTGCTGGACAAGCATCATGACGACCTGGCCGCGCTGATCACGCGCGAGCACGGCAAGGTGTTTTCGGACGCCAAGGGCGAGGTCACGCGCGGTATCGAGGTGGTGGAGTTCGCCTGCGGCATCCCCAACCTGCTCAAGACCGACTTCACCGACAACATCGGCGGCGGCATCGACAACTGGAACCTGCGCCAGCCGCTGGGCGTGGTGGCCGGCATCACGCCGTTCAACTTCCCGGTGATGGTGCCGATGTGGATGTTCCCGGTGGCGCTGGCCTGCGGCAACACCTTCGTGCTCAAGCCGTCCGAGCGCGACCCCTCGCCAAGCCTGCTGATCGCCGACCTGCTCAAGCAGGCCGGCCTGCCCGATGGCGTGTTCAACGTGGTGCAGGGCGACAAGACCGCCGTGGACGCGCTGCTGGCCCACCCGGACGTGCAGGCGCTGTCGTTCGTCGGCTCCACGCCGATCGCCGAGCACATCTACACGGAAGGCACCAAGCACGGCAAGCGCGTGCAGGCGCTGGGCGGCGCCAAGAACCACCTCGTGGTGATGCCGGACGCGGACCTGGACCAGGCCGTGGACGCGCTGATCGGTGCCGCCTACGGCTCCGCCGGCGAGCGCTGCATGGCGATCTCGGTCGCGGTGGCGGTGGGCGACGTGGCCGACAAGCTCGTGCCGCGCCTGGCCGAACGCGCCCGCGCGCTGAAGATCCGCAACGGCATGGACGCCGACGCCGAAATGGGCCCGCTGGTGACTGGCGTGCACAAGGCCAAGGTCGAGGGCTACATCGCCAAGGGCGAGGCCGAAGGCGCCACGCTGGTCACGGACGGGCGCGGCCACAAGGTGGACGGCCACGACGGCGGCTTCTTCGTCGGCGGCACGCTGTTCGACCACGTGAAGCCGGACATGACGATCTACAAGGAAGAGATCTTCGGCCCGGTGCTGTCCGTGGTGCGCGTGCACGACTTCGCCGAAGCCGTGGACCTGATCAACCGCCACGAATTCGGCAACGGCGTGTCGTGCTACACCAGCGACGGTGGCATCGCCCGGGCATTCTCGCGCCAGATCCAGGTCGGCATGGTGGGCATCAACGTGCCGATTCCCGTGCCGATGGCCTGGCACTCGTTCGGCGGCTGGAAGCGCTCCCTTTTCGGCGACCACCACGCCTACGGCGAGGAAGGCGTGCGGTTCTACACGCGCTACAAGAGCATCATGCAGCGCTGGCCCGACAGTATCGGCAAGGGCGCCGAATTCACGATGCCGGTGGCGAAGTGAGGGTGTAGGGAAAGGTCGTAGAAGTGCGAAACGGCAGGATTTTGACCCTGCCGTTTTTTATTGTCGAAGCACCCTTGCAATCTCATTCAGGAACGATTGCGTGGTGTAACCCCATAACGCCGGGTCAGGCTCACCGCCAAACAGATTCTCAAATGCTGCATCCAGATCGAAAGGGTGGTCTGCCTTTATGTTTTCTATCTCGCGCATCACGCTCTTGCGCATGTCAGGATCCGATTGACGCATGTAGGTCTCGACGATTTCCTCGATATTTTCTCCCCACATGTCCGCGTCCTCGTTAAAGTAGCCGATGATAAGGTGCCAAAGTTGAGGGTATTTGGGTGTCGCCATCTGGAGTCAAAGTCCGGTATAGGCCGTCACTATATAGAACGGCATGTCGTTGTAGCTGACGGGTTCCAGCACTACAGTAACGCTAGTGGCGTCATGCATCTTGCCTGAATTCCGAAACAGCACTTTCCCTACAGGTTTCCCCAAGCTAGATGTGAGGACCAGTCGGCCTTTTCCGGTGGCGGCCCATCCCGCTATTCGATTTTGCTCCCGACGCATGACGTCGGAAATCGCCCATTCGGCAGTGTGCAGATTGGTGAATGTCGATACCCTACCCCGCTTCGACTCCCGTACCAAACGGGCGCGCAATTGGGCTTCAGTTTGCCCGATGTGTTTCAGGATCGTATGCCCGCCCAAGCCGCCCGCAGTTTTCGCTTCATGCTGCATCAAATTGATGCGCCCCAGCGTAATGCTCGCCACCCGCGCGGCCTTCAACATCCCCGCAAGCCCGAAGCCTACGCCGATGTCCAGCGACAGCCCGATGTTGTTGGCCATATCGGGCGGCGCCCGCATTGTGTGGGCCAGCTTGGCGGCGCCCCGCTGGGTCAGGGTTGCCGTGTCGCGCCCGGGCCATGCCTGCCGCATGCCCCGCCAGGCGGTGTCGGCGCCATGCATGCCAAAGGCGATGCAACCTGCCTTGGTGACCCCGGTCGGCTCCGGTGCGATGCATAGCACCCCGGCACCGACCATCTCCAGCACGCCGCCGACGATGTCCAGGCCGCCCCACAGGCGGTTGCTCATCGTTTCAGCGGGGCTGATCGAGCGATGCGCAAGCACCGCAGCCAACTGCGGCGCGCTCAGGACTACGCGCACGCCTTCCATCTCGTCCAACTGAGCCATTGCAACCTACCTCCTGTCAGAAAAGGAGGATCGACGCTAGCTGTTCAACGGCCAGACACATTTGAGATATCTCAAACCGCGCGGGTTCGTAACGAAAATGTTGCAGTGGCCTGAGGCTGGCTTGGTTCTACACGCGCTGCATGATGCCGGTGGCGAAGTGATGGTGAGAAGTGCGGAATGGCGGGTGTGTGGACTCCGCAGTTTCTTATTGAGGCAGCCTAGATGGCTCAACCAGAAAAGGACAGAAGCGCGTCGATCCCTCGCAGAAGTTCGCCTAGGAAGGACTGATCCAGCCCACATTGCCCTGTAATCCATGCGCCAACGGGTGGTGCTGGCTGAAACCGCCAGTCGCCAATGATCTGCCCTTGATCAAGCGTTCGCAATATCAGCGAAAAGCCAGCTTCAACACCTGCCAACTCGGCTGTTTGTCCCACCTGGAGTTGGGTTTGCATGGTCTCCAGCTGTTGTTGAAACTGCCGCAATTCCCCAGGCATGACACTCCATGCCCCCTCGGCGCGAATGCCCGGGGCAGTCAAGTCGATCTGGACATCGATCCATTCGAGATAGGGTCCTCCCGGTTCCTCACGCCGCGCGGAAACCGGCCTGATTTGAAGCTTGAAGTCGTCTGTGTCAAGGGTCAGCATGGGCCAATAGTACATAGCGCAACGCACTGAAATGTTGAAAATGTCATCAGAGGGAGTCAATGCGTGCGAGAGACCCAGCCGATATTCCCCTTCCCCAAACCGTCCCCAAGCACAACAATGATCTGACCCACCCCCGTCGGAGCCCTCGCCATGAGTCTGTTTCGCACCAAGAACATCGATGCCATGCTCGAGGTCAGCGCGCACGACGGGTTGCGCAAGGTGCTCGGGCCTGGGGATCTGGTGATGATGGGGATTGGCGCCATCATCGGCACCGGGATCTTCGTGTTGACGGGGACCGGGGCGCTCACGGCGGGGCCGGCGTTGACGGTGTCGTTCGTGATCGCGGCGATGGCGTGCGGGTTTGCGGCGCTTTGCTATGCCGAGTTTGCGTCGGCCATCCCAGTGTCGGGGTCGATCTATACCTATAGCTACGCCACGCTGGGGGAGATCGTGGCGTGGATGATCGGGTGGGATCTGCTGCTCGAATATGGGCTGGCCACGTCGGCGGTGTCGGTGGGGTGGTCGGGGTACTTCCAGTCGCTGGTGGCCGGATTCGGGATTCGGCTACCCGTGGCGCTCACGGCGGCGCCGGGGGCGGTGCCCGGTGTGGAGACCATGCTGAACCTGCCGGCCGTGCTGATCATGCTGGCGATTACCTGGGTGGTGTCTTACGGCGTGCGCGAGTCGGCGCGGCTCAACAACGTGATGGTGGCGATCAAGGTCAGCGTGGTGCTCCTGTTTATCGTCGTGGGCGTGTGGCATGTGCGGCCGGTCAACTGGGAGCCGTTCGCGCCGTTCGGCATGACCGGCATCTTCAACGCCGCCGCGCTGGTGTTCTTCGCGTTCATCGGCTTCGACGCGGTGACCTCGGCGGCGGAGGAGGTGCGCAACCCGCGCCGGGACCTGCCGATCGGCATCATCGGCTCGCTGGCGGTCTGCACCATTCTCTATGTGGTGGTGGCCGCCATCATGACCGGCATCGTGCCGTACGCGAAGTTCGCGGGGGTCGATCACCCGGTGTCGCTGGCGCTCCAGTACGCCGGGCAGAACTGGGTGGCGGGGTTTGTCGATCTCGGCGCCATCCTCGGCATGACCACGGTGATCCTCGTCATGACCTACGGGCAGACGCGGATCATCTTTGCGATGTCGCGCGATGGGCTGCTGCCCGAGGCGCTCTCGGCCGTCCATCCCGTGCACGCCACGCCGTTCGTCGCCACCTGGACGGTCGGGCTGATCTTCGCCGCCATCGCCGGCTTTGTGCCGCTGAACGTGCTGGCCGAGCTGATCAATATCGGCACGCTGGCAGCCTTCACGCTGATCTCGATTGCCATCCTGGTGCTGCGCCGCACCCGGCCGGACCTGCCGCGCGGCTTCCACTGCCCCGGCGTGCCCGTGGTGCCGCTGCTGGCGGTGGGGTTCTGCCTGTTCCTGATGGCGCACCTGCAATGGCTGACGTGGGTCGCCTTCCTGTGCTGGCTCGCGCTCGGGCTGGTGGTCTACTTCGCCTACTCGCGCCGCAACGCCGTGCTGCACAACCACGGTGGCGACGCGGAGGGCTAGCTGTCTCGCGATCCGGCATCGGCCAGGAACGCGCGCGAGCGCGCTTCCCCAGCATAGGCCGAGTTGATGCGCACCCAGGGCGTGGTCTCGCCGGCCGGGCGGAAGAAGTGCCCCGGCGCCAGCGCGATCCCGTACTGCTCGCCGAGCGTGACGAGGTCGCGCGAGTCGGCCATGCCGCGCGGCCGGGCCCACAGGAAGTTGCCGCCCGCCGGCTCGCAGAACACGTCCCAGTTGCTCTCGCCGAGGATCTTCACCGCATCGGCGGTGACCTCGCGGGTGCGCACGCGCAGCCGCTCCACATATTTGCGATAGGCGCCGCGTTCCAGCATTGTCGCCGTCACGGCTTCGGCGAAATGCGAGCCGGCCACGCTGGTCAACACCTTCACGTCGATCAGGTCCTTGACCAGCGCCTTGTCGGCCACGAGGTAGCCCACGCGCAGCGCCGCCGACACGGTCTTTGAGAATCCGCCTATATAGATGACGTGCTCGAGCTGATCGAGCGTGGCCAGCCGGTCGGTGAACGTGAGCTGGAAGTCCGAGAAGATGTCGTCCTCGACGAAGCGGAAGTTGTGCTTGCGCGCCAGTTCGAGCAGGCGGAACGCCACCGGGGGCGTCAGCGTGGAGCCAGTGGGGTTCTGGAGAATGCTGTTGGTGAAGAACAGCTTGGGCTTGTGGTCGCGCAGCAGGCGCTCGCAGGCTTCCGGGTCGGGGCCGTTCGGGGTGTGCGGCACGCCCACCAGCTGCACGCCGTGCAGCCGCAGCAGGCCGAACAGGTTGTAGTAGCCGGGGTCTTCGACGAACACGGTGTCGCCAGGCTTGAGCAGGTGCCGCACGACGAGGTCGAGCGCCTGGCTGGCCCCAGTGGTGATCAGCACCTGCGACAGCTCGGCCTGCACGCCCACCTGCCGCACGCGCGTGAGCACTTGCTTGCGCAGCTCCGGGTGGCCGAGCGGCGTGGCGTAGTGGATCACACTGTCGATGTCATGCCGGGTGATATGGCGGATGGCCTGCGTCAGCCCCTCCACATCGCGCCATTCCTCGGGCACGAAGCCGCCAGCCAGCTTCAGCGCGCCGCTGGGGTGGTGGAACTGGTCGATGATATGGACCGACAGGTCTTCGGCCAGGCTCGGGTCGGACCAGCCCCGGCCGCTGCGGCCGGCCAGCGTGCTGTCCGCCACATAGAAGCCCGAGCCCTGCCGTGAATCGAGCAGGCCCTGCGAGACCAGTCGGTCATAGGCCTCGATAACCGGGAAGCGGCTGATGTTGTGTTCGGCGGCCAACTGGCGGATCGATGGCAGGCGGGCGCCGGGCAGTGCCTCGCGCGAGCTGATCCAGGCTTTGACGGCGAGCACGATCTGCTCGGTCAGCGGTACACCGGTGGAGGGGTCGAGGACGAGCTTCATGGCGGGGGCGGCGGGGCGTGGCGGCGAACTGTCAGCAAAAACTACTGAACAGTTCATCGAAAACTGTTCGGAACTGTGCATGGGATTGTAATCCTCGCCATGAATAATGGAAGCGTGGCGGAGGCGTCCGCGTAGACCATCGACGCCGCTCCGCCGGGCAGAACAAGGAGACCCCCATGCGTGAACTCAGGACCTTTGAACTCGATGAACCGGGCAAGCCCGTGAGCTGGCGCGTCCGGCATGGCCAGAGCGTTGCCGTGCTCGAAGGCCGGCTGTGGCTGACCATCGAAGGGCAGGCCGCCGATATCTGGCTGCGGCCGGGCGACATCTTCGCGCTACCCGAGGGCGCGCAGGTCTGGCTGTCGGGCGAGTCGCTGCTGGCCCGCTTCCAACTGGCCGAGACCCCCGCGCCGCTCTCGCTCCAACGTGCCGCCGCCATCGCCCGGCAACTGCTGCGCCGCTGGCGCGCCCGCAAGACGGACGCCTTCGGCGACTGCCCGCAGATCCACGCCTGAGCCTCCGCAACGCCGCGCGGCGGGCAAGTGCCTGCCGCGATCCATCCGGGCCAACCCCGCTGGTCCAATCCCTCCCGCCATGCGAGGATGCCGCCATGACCCTTGGCGCGCAGCCTTCCTGCCCGCCTTGCCTTACGTTAACGTAAACGTCATATAATCGTCCGGCCCCGTCAGTGCGGTCGTCAGAACCGCCGGCGCGTGGCACGCCAGCCACATATCCGAGCGGTGGAGACAATGACTGATCTTTCCGATGTGAGCAGGACCGCGGCGCCCAAGCCGCGCGCAGCCACGGGCAAGGGCCCCATTTCGCCCACCACGCCCGCTTCGCCGACCAACAAGGTGCGGTTTGTGACCGCCGCGTCATTGTTCGATGGCCACGACGCCTCGATCAACATCATGCGGCGCATCCTCCAGTCCCACGGCTGCGAGGTGATCCACCTGGGGCACAACCGCTCCGTGCACGAGGTGGTGACCGCCGCGCTGCAGGAAGACGCCCAGGGCATCGCCATCTCCAGCTATCAGGGCGGGCACGTCGAATACTTCAAATACATGATCGATCTGCTGCGCGAGCACGGCGGCGAGCACATCCAGGTGTTCGGCGGCGGCGGCGGCGTGATCGTGCCGGACGAGATCCGCGAACTGCAGGCCTACGGCGTGGCGCGCATCTACAGTCCCGAGGACGGCCAGCGCATGGGCCTGGCCGGCATGATCGCCGACATGGTGCAGCGCTGCGACATCGACCTGACCCGCTACGCGCCCACCTCGCTCGATGCCGTGGCCGGCGGCGACCGCCGCGCGCTGGCCCAGCTGATGACCGCGCTCGAGAACGGCCGCGCCGACCCGGTGCTGGTCGAGACCCTCCATGCCCAGGCGAAGACCGCCACAACGCCGGTACTCGGCATTACGGGGACGGGCGGTGCCGGCAAGTCGTCGCTGACGGACGAGCTGATCCGCCGTTTCCGGCTGGACCAGCAGGACGCGCTGTCGGTCGCGGTGATCTCGATCGACCCGTCGCGGCGCAAGTCCGGCGGCGCGCTGCTGGGCGACCGCATCCGCATGAACGCGATCAACCATCCGCACGTTTTCATGCGCTCGCTGGCCACGCGCGAGGCCGGCTCGGAGATTTCCCAGGCGCTGCCGGACGTGATTGCCGCCTGCAAGGCGGCGCGCTTCGATCTGGTGATCGTGGAGACGTCCGGGATCGGGCAGGGCGATGCGGCCATCGTGCCGCACGTGGACCTGTCGCTCTATGTGATGACGCCCGAGTTCGGCGCGGCGAGCCAGCTCGAGAAGATCGACATGCTCGACTTCGCCGACTTCGTCGCCATCAACAAGTTCGACCGCAAGGGCGCGCAGGACGCCTGGCGCGACGTGGCCAAGCAGGTGCAGCGCAACCGCGAGCAGTGGCACAGCAAGCCCGACGAGATGCCGGTCTATGGCACGCAGGCGTCGCGCTTCAATGACGATGGCGTGACGATGCTCTATCAGGGGCTGGCCGCCGCCCTGGCCGAGCGTGGCCTGGCGCTGAAGCCCGGCGTGCTGCCGGCCACCAGCGGGCGGATCTCGACTGGCCAGAACGTGATCGTGCCGCCGGCGCGCAGCCGCTATCTGGCCGAGCTGGCCGACACCGTGCGCGCCTACCATCGCCGCGTGGCCGAGCAGAGCCGGCTGGCGCGCGAGCGCCAGCAACTGCGCGCCGCCGGGGCGATGCTAAAGCAGTCCGACGCCAGCGGCGATACCGCCGCGCTGGACACGCTGGCCGCCGACCGTGACGCCGCGCTCGGCGCCGTGGAGCGCAAGCTGCTGGCGATGTGGCCGCAGATGCAGCAGGCATACAGCGGCGACGAATACGTGGTGAAGATCCGCGACAAGGAGATCCGCACGGGGCTGGTGACCACCACGCTCTCCGGCACCAAGATCCGCAAGGTGGTGCTGCCGCGCTTCGAGGACGACGGCGAGATCCTGAAATGGCTGATGCGCGAGAACGTGCCGGGCAGCTTCCCGTACACGGCCGGCGTGTTCGCGTTCAAGCGCGAGGGCGAGGACCCCACCCGCATGTTCGCTGGCGAGGGTGACGCATTCCGCACAAATCGCCGTTTCAAGCTGGTGTCGGAAGGGATGGACGCCAAGCGCCTTTCCACCGCGTTCGACTCGGTCACGCTCTACGGCGAAGACCCGCACCTGCGCCCGGACATCTACGGCAAGGTCGGCAACTCGGGCGTCAGCATCGCCACGCTCGACGACATGAAGGTGCTCTACGACGGCTTCGACCTGACCAGTCCGAGCACGTCCGTGTCGATGACCATCAACGGACCCGCGCCGACCATCCTGGCGATGTTCATGAACACCGCCATCGACCAGAAGCTGGACAAGTTCCGCGTCGACAACGGCCGCGAGCCGACCGCCGACGAGGAATCGAAGATCCGCGCCTGGGTGCTCCAGAACGTGCGCGGCACGGTGCAGGCAGACATCCTCAAGGAGGATCAGGGCCAGAACACGTGCATCTTTTCCACCGAGTTTTCGCTGAAGGTGATGGGGGACATCCAGGAGTACTTCGTCCATCATCAGGTGCGCAATTTCTACTCGGTGTCGATCTCGGGCTATCACATCGCCGAGGCCGGCGCGAACCCGATCTCCCAGCTCGCGTTCACGCTCTCGAACGGCTTCACCTACGTGGAGGCCTACCTCGCGCGCGGCATGCATATCGACGACTTCGCGCCGAACCTGTCGTTCTTCTTCTCGAACGGCATGGACCCCGAGTACAGCGTGCTCGGCCGCGTGGCGCGCCGCATCTGGGCCGTGACGATGCGCGACAAGTACGGCGCCAACGACCGCAGCCAGAAGCTCAAGTACCACATCCAGACGTCGGGACGCTCGCTGCACGCGCAGGAAATCGACTTCAACGACATCCGCACCACGCTGCAGGCGCTGATCGCCATCTACGACAACTGCAACTCGCTGCATACCAACGCCTATGACGAGGCGATCACCACGCCGACCGGCGAATCGGTGCGCCGCGCGCTGGCGATCCAGCTCATCATCAACCGCGAATGGGGCGTGGCGAAGTGCGAGAACCCGAATCAGGGCAGCTTCCTGATCGAGGAGTTGACCGACCTCGTGGAAGAGGCCGTGCTGCAGGAGTTCGAGCGCATCGCCGAGCGCGGCGGCGTGCTCGGGGCGATGGAAACCGGCTACCAGCGCGGCAAGATCCAGGAGGAGTCGATGTACTACGAGCAGCTGAAGCACGACGGCAGGCTGCCGATCATCGGCGTGAACACGTTCCGCAATCCGGAAGGGGACCCGACGCCGCAGAAGCTGGAGCTGGCGCGTTCGAGCGAGGAGGAGAAGCAGAGCCAGCTGAACCGCCTGGCGGAATTCCAGCAGGGCCACACGGCGGACGCCCCGGCGATGCTGGAGCGGCTGCGCCAGGCCGTGATCGCCAACCAGAACGTGTTCGCAGTGCTGATGGACGCCGTGCGCGTGTGCTCGTTAGGGCAGATCACGCACACGCTGTTCGAGGTCGGCGGGCAGTATCGGCGCAACATGTAGGAGTGGATGCAGGCAGCCGACGCAACGCTAGAAGAAGGTGCGGTAGCGGAAGTAGCCGTTTGTCCGCGCCGTGGACTCCATCTTTCCGGTGGGTCGGAACGCGCACCGCGAGTCGTGGATGTAGTCGTCCATGAGCTTGTGCACGCTTGGTGGCAGGGCGCCCGGCGCTTCCAGTGCTGCCAGCAGGCGAGCCGTGGCGGCATCCACGCGCGGCGCGTTGGCGATGCTCGGGCCTACGCGGCCTCCTGCGGGAATAGGCGGACGCATCGCCACGCGCAAGCTTCGGTGGTGGGTGGCAAAGTCCTCGGCCCCTTCACGCAGGTCGATCTGGTCGGGGTCCTTTCTCGCCCGCTGGTAGAAGCGGCGTCGCTCCAGCGCCTGGCCCGGCAAGTGCAGGCCGCTGCGCCATTGCAGGTACTGATGGGTATGCGCCTCGAGGAAGGCTTGCGTTGCCGGCTTGCCGGTGGCACTTGGCGCGATGCCACAGGTCGCATAGAAGTCATTGACGGTGGCGATCAGGTCCGGGGAGCAATGGAAGGCCCGGGCGAGGCCGGGGTCCTCCTGGATTTCATCGGATGACAACAGCGGCACACCGCCGACGAGCGCCGCGTGGTGCATGTCGATCAGCGGTATCTGCGATAACTGCGGTGACAATCCCCAATCCGGCATCGCCTTGCCTTGATCACCGGGCCGGTAGCCGCCCCCCACGTCTGAATGCATGCCGGGGTAAGCCACCTGCTTGCCACGCGCCATTTCCAGCGGAAAACTGCCGCGCTGTTCGTGCAGGGCGATGAAATGCACGCATTGTTCGATGGCGGGGTGGATGGCCATATGGGCGCCCCAGGAACCATGGCCGTCGGCGCCCGGAATGCCGTCGGGGATGCCGACTGCAGCGACCGTATCGAACAGGCCCATGAAGTGGATGCGAATCGGTATGCCAGCCAGCCGGTAGACGCCATCTTTCTGCGCAAGAAATTCGAACAGCCAATGGGCGAATGCGCGGGCTGCGGCGGCGCCGCGAGAGAATCCGAACACCGCGACATTGATCCGCGTGACCTTGCGCTCGCGGTCTGCCACCACTTTCGCCAGTTTGTTCTCCCAGGTCTTGAACGCGAGCTTGCGCATGGGATCATTCGGGTCATAGCTCATGCCTGATACGACGGCTCTCATCACGTGATCTGGGAGCATGTCGACCTGTGTCAGATAGAAGTGCACCGAATTCAATACGCTGAGAATCGCCCAGTGAATGCGATTGGCACCGCGAAATCCGGCCCCCAGCCCGAGCGGGCCACCATAGTCGCCGATTTCCTTGAATGGCGTGCCGACGCCCGGAATGTAATGGGCGAAGATGCCCTCTTCCGGCTTGTCTATGCACGCGTCATACAGGCGCGCGACATTGCTGTGCTTATTCGCCTCCGCTTGTGTGCAGCCAAGCCCAGGCTCGTTCCAATCCTTGTTGTTGCCCGTGCCATCGAAGAACAGACTGACAAACACCTGGCCCTGGCACTGCGCCGGGTCCCGCTTGAAAACACAGGCCATTACCCGCGCTCGCTGCATCGTTTCTCGTAGCGAAAGTTCGCGCTGTCCATTCGCAGGCATCGGTGCAGGTATCGTAAGGTTGTATGGCATATTGCTCAGGCTCGGATGTACTTCACAATTTGGCTTCGTCGCCTTTAAGCGGATAGTCCGGATGCCCGAGGCCCATCATGGTGACGAACACCTTGACCTCGCCGCCGCGCAGGAAATGGACAGCGAACCGGCCGCCCTCGTCGGGGCCATACCGTGGCACTTCCACGTCGCGCTCCATGGCGTTTTCTCCACCCCAATCGCTCCACCAGACCTTTACCGTCATACCCGGCTTGTAAGCGCGTGGAATGCTTGTACAACAGGTGAATTTTCCGCCGCCACGATGTGCTCCCAAGTACGCACCGCCATACTCGTTGACCCCAAAGCGGTAGATGCTCCTGTCGGTGTGGTTGTAGCCCACCAGATTCAACGTCATCTGGTCTTCGGTGCATCCGGTCAGTGGCAGGCACAGCCCGGCCAATAGGCAAAGACGCCAGACTGACGGGAACCATTTCGTTTCGCGGCGATGACGCGTATTGGCAGGCATGGACGAAGTCTTTGTCACAGTTCGGCATCCTCACCCTTGAGCGGATAGTTGGGATGCCAGTAGCCCATCATGGTGACGAACACCTTGACCTCCCCGCTGCGCAGGAAATGCACGGCAAATGCACCGCCTTCATCTGGTCCATACCGTGGCACTTCCACAATGCGCTCCATGGCGTTTTCCCCACCCCAGTCACTCCACCAGACAGTGACCGTCATCCCAGGTCGGTAGGCGCGTGGAATGCTGATGCAACAGGTATGTCCCCCGCCGCCGCGGTGTGCTCCCAGGTAGCCACCGCCATATTCGTTGACGCCAAAACTGTAGATGCTCCTGTTGGTATGGTTGTGGCCCACCAGATTCAACGTCATCCGGTCTTCGGTGCACCCGGTCAGTGGCAGGCACAGCCCGGCCAATAGGCAAAGACGCCAGACTGAGGGGAACCATTTCGTTTCGCGGCGATACCGGACATTCGCAGGCATGGACGAAGTCTTTGTCACAGTTCGGCATCCTCACCCTTGAGCGGATAGTCCGGATGCCCGAGGCCCATCATGGTGACGAACACCTTGACCTCGCCGCCGCGCAGGAAATGGACAGCGAACCGGCCGCCCTCGTCGGGGCCATACCGTGGCACTTCCACGACGCGCTTTATGGCGTTCTCTCCATCCCAATCGCTCCCCCAGACCGTTACCGTCATGCCGGGCTTGTAGGCGCGTGGGATGCTGATGCAGCAGGTGAACCCTCCACCGCCCCGGTGCGCTTGCAGGTGACCGCCCCCATATTCATTGACGCCATAGCGGTGGATGCTCCTGTCGGTATGGTTGTAGCCCACCAGATTCAACGTCATCTGGTCTTCGATGCATCCTGTCAGTGGCAAGCACAGCCCGGCCAATAGGCAAAGACGCCAGACTGAGGGGAACCATTTCGTTTCGCGGCAATGACGCGTATTGGCAGGCATGGATAGAGTCTTTGTCACAGTTCGGCATCCTCACCCTTGAGCGGATAGTCCGGATGCCCGAGGCCCATCATGGTGACGAACACCTTGACCTCGCCGCCACGCAGGAAATGCACGGCAAAATGTCCGCCTTCATCCGGGCCATACCGTGGCACTTCCACGACGCGCTCCATGGCGTTTTCCCCACCCCAATCGCTCCACCAGACGGTTACCGTCATGCCTGGCTTGTAGGCACGCGGAATGCTCATGCAACACGTAAATTTTCCACCACCGGTGTGTGCTCCCAAGTAGCCGCCGCCATACTCATTGACGCCGAAGCTGTAGATGCTGCGGTCGGTATGGTTGTATCCAAGAATGTCCAGTCCCATCTGGTCTTCGGTGCATCCTGTCAGCGGCAGGCACAGCCCCGCCAGCAGCGCCAGACGAAGCGTTCCCTTCCACCCTGCAGTACGGCCGATCGCGTGTGCCATCGATGAATCCCTCGGTTGCCATGGCATTGCACCTTAAACGCTGACCGGGGCACTGAAAATGCGTGAACGTTCACTTGCTGCGGAAGATCAGCAAGGACGTTGATTTCATCGAACTACGATTCCCATTGATGGAGACGTTGTGTAGGCGCGCGCTGCGCTACACTCGAAGGTTGCCGCGCGCCATCCTTGCGCGGGTCCAAGCCACGCAGAAGGAGGGCCCTGATCCCATGTACGACAACCAGAACATCTTCGCCCGCATCCTGCGTGGCGAACTCCCGTGCTTCAAGATCTACGAGGACGCGGACACCATCGCGTTCATGGACATCATGCCGCAGACCGACGGCCACGCGCTGGTCGTGCCGAAGGAGCAGGCAGTGGACCTGTTCGGCCTGTCCGAGGCCGGCGCGGCGGCGGCGATCAAGTCCACGCAGCGCGTGGCGCGTGCCGTGCGCGAGGCCTTCCAGCCGGACGGCATGGTCATCACCCAGTTCAACGGCGTGGCGGCGGGACAGACCGTGCCGCACATCCATTTCCACATCGTGCCGCGCTACGCGGACCAGCCGATTCGCGGCCATGCGCGCGAGCAGCAGGACATGGCCGTGCTCAAGGAGCACGCCGAGCGCGTAATCGCGGCGCTGGCGAAGCTGGCGGCCTGATCGGTCCCGATTTCATTCCCGGATACACGTAACGACACAAGGAAGTTCGACATGGCAATCAAGACAGTAGGCATCGTCGGTGCCGGCACGATGGGCAACGGCATCGCCCAGGCCTGCGCAGTAGCTGGCCTGGACGTGGTGATGGTCGATATCAGCGACGCCGCCGTGCAGAAGGGCATCGCCACGGTGGCCGGCAGCATGGACCGGCTGATCAAGAAGGAGAAGGCGACCGAGGCCGACAAGGCGGCGGCACTGGCGCGCATCCACGGCAGCACCGCCTACGACGACCTCAAGAAGGCCGATATCGTCATCGAGGCTGCCACCGAGAACCATGAGCTGAAGCTCAAGATCCTCAAGCAGATCGACAGCATCGTCGGCGCGCACGTGATCGTGGCGTCGAACACCTCGTCGATCTCGATCACCAAGCTGGCTGCGGCGATCTCGCGCCCGGACCACTTCATCGGCATGCACTTCTTCAACCCGGTGCCGATGATGGCGCTGGTGGAACTGATTCGCGGCCTGCAGACCAGCGATGCCACGCATGCGGACGTCGAAGCGCTGGCCAAGCGGCTGGGCAAGTATCCGATCACGGTGAAGAACAGCCCGGGCTTCGTGGTGAACCGCATTCTCTGCCCGATGATCAACGAGGCGTTCTGCGTGCTGGGCGAGGGCCTGGCGTCGCCGGAAGAAATCGACGAGGGGATGAAGCTGGGCTGCAATCATCCGATCGGGCCGCTGGCGCTGGCGGACATGATTGGCCTGGATACGATGCTGGCGGTGATGGAAGTGCTCTACACCGAGTTCGCCGATCCGAAGTACCGTCCGGCGATGCTGATGCGCGAGATGGTCGCCGCCGGCTACCTCGGCCGCAAGACCGGGCGTGGGGTTTACGTGTACAGCAAGTAAGTCGATAGCCTTGCCCCCTCTCCCCAGCGGGAGGGGGACTCACTCCCCGTACTGCCGCAATCCCTCCAGGTCGAGCACCTCGATCACCCCGTAGTCCACCCGCACCAGCCCCTGCTGTTCCAGCACCTTCAGCGCCTGGTTGGCGCGCTGCCGCGAGATGCCGGCGAGCAGGCCGATCTCCTCCTGCGAGATCTCCAGCGTATTCCCCAGCCCCGGATACAGGTGTTCGTTGAACAGCGACGACACCGCGCGCGCCACGCGCGAATCGATGTCCAGCAGCCGTTCGTACTCCACCGCCGCAATGAACTGCCCGAGCCGCTCGTTGAACTGCATCAGCAGGAAGCGCGTGAACGGCAGGCTGGTATCCAGCAGCCACTGAAAAGTCTCGCGCGGGATGAACGCGATGCGCGAGCGGCGCAGCGCCATCACGTCGTATTTGCGGATTTCCGACTTCAGCACCGCGCCTTCGCCGAACCAGCCGCCGGTCGGCACGCCGGTGAAGGTCACCGACTTGCCCGAGGGCGACACCGTGGTGATCTTGATGATGCCTTCCACCACCCCCAGCCAGTGTTCGGCCAGGTCGCCCTTGTGGCAGACATAGTCGCCCTGGCTGTACTCGCGCACGGTAGTCACGCGTTTGACACGCTCGCGCTGGGCCGGGCTGAGGTCCACGGCCCAGGCGCAACGGTCGATGAAATCATGGGAAATCGCCACTCGGTGCTCCCGTAGGGATTAACCCGGAATTGTCATCGGCGTGACAACCCGGGGGGATGGCATCGGCTATCTTACGATCACTACGGAACCGGCCCGGCCTGATGTCACAAGGCCTGGCGGCATGATGCGGTGCGAGAAGCGCCGCTTGGCGCCCAGTATAGCGACCGGTCCGGCGGCTTGATACCCGGCGTGGCCCCTACGCCCCCTGGGGGAGAGGAGACAGCGATGCAGGAATCGTCGGCAACGACCTTCCCGCGATGCCTGCTGGCGCACGCCACGCAGCGGCCGGACCATCCGGCCCATCGCGAGAAGGATCTCGGCATCTGGCAGACATATAGCTGGTCGCAAGCCGCGCGCGAGGTCCGCGCGCTCGCCTGCGGGCTGGCCGCGCTTGGGTTCCGGCGGGGCATGAACCTGGCCGTGGTGGGTGACAACCGCCCGCGTCTCTATTGGGCGATGACCGCCGCGCAGGCGCTCGGCGGCGTGCCGGTGCCGCTCTACCAGGACGCCATCGCCAACGAGATGGTCTATGTGCTGGAAGACGCCGAGATCGAATTCGCCGTGGTCGAGGACCAGGAGCAGGTGGACAAGCTGCTCGAGGTGGAGGCCCAGCTCGCCGCGCGCGGCCGCGCCGTGCGTCATCTGATCTACGAAGACCCGCGCGGCCTGCGCGACTACGACCATCCCTCGCTGCTCTCCTACGAACGCCTCCAGGAGATCGGCCGCGAGTACGATGCCGCGCACCCCGGATTCTTCGATGAGCAGGTGCAGGCCGGCCAGCCCGACGACACCGCGATCATCCTCTACACCTCCGGCACCACCGGCAAGCCCAAGGGGGTCTGCCATTCGCACGGCGGCCTGATCGGCGCGGCGCGCAACGGCTGCCAGTTCGACAAGCTCGGCCCCGCCGACGACGTGCTCTCCTACCTGCCGATGGCCTGGGTGGGCGACAACCTGTTCTCGTACGCGCAGGCGCTGGTCGCGGGCTTCACGGTGAACTGCCCGGAGTCGCGGGAGACCGTGATGACGGACCTGCGCGAGATCGGCCCCACCTACTACTTCGCCCCGCCGCGCATCTATGAAGGGCTGCTGACGCAGGTGATGATCCGCATGGAGGACGCTGGCTGGGTCAAGCGCCGCCTGTACGACTGGGCGATGGGCGTGGCGCGCCGCTGCGGCGCGGACATCCTCGACAAGCGCCCGGTGCCACTGGCGGACCGGCTGCGCTACGCGCTGGGCGAATGGGTGATCTACGGCCCGCTGCGCAACGTGCTCGGCATGAGCCGCATCCGCGTGGGCTACACCGCTGGCGAGGCGATCGGCCCGGACCTGTTCCGCTTCTATCGCTCCATCGGCGTGAACCTGAAGCAGTTCTACGGCCAGACCGAGACCTGCGCCTACGTGTGCCTGCAGCCGGACGGGCAGGTCAAGTTCGACTCGGTCGGCCCGGCCGCGCCGGGCATGGAGATCCGCATCGCCGACAACGGCGAGGTACTGGTGCGCGGCGTGGGGCTGCTGAAGTCCTACTACAAGCGTGACGACGCCACGCGGGAGGCCATCAACGACGAGGGCTATTTCATGACCGGCGACGCCGGCGTGATCGACGCCGACGGCCACCTCAAGATCATCGACCGCGCCAAGGACGTCGGCAAGCTGGCCGACGGGTCGATGTTCGCGCCGAAGTACATCGAGAACAAGCTCAAGTTCTTCCCGTACATCAAGGAGGCGGTGGCCTTCGGCACGGACCGCGAATCGGTCTGCGCCTTCATCAACATCGATTTCGATGCGGTGGGCAACTGGGCCGAGCGCCGCCACCTGGCCTATGCCGGCTACGTGGACCTGGCCGCCCAGCCGGAAGTGATCGCGATGATCGCCGAATGCGTGGAACAGGTGAACGCCGACCTGGCGGCGGACGCCATGCTGGCCGGCTCGCAGGTGGCGCGCTTCCTGATCCTGCACAAGGAGCTGGACCCGGACGACGACGAACTGACGCGCACGCGCAAGGTGCGGCGCGGCTTTATCGCCGAGAAATACGCGGTGCTGGTCGAGGCGCTGTACGCGGGCAAGCCCGAGCAGTTCATCGAGACGCGCGTGAAGTTCGAGGACGGTCGCGAGGGCAGTGTCTCGGCCACGCTGAAGCTGGTGGACGTCAAGCGTTTCCCGCCCACGGGCGGCGCGCGCGCGGCATGAACAGGGGAATGGCATGACGCAGATGGCATGGCGCGTGGACGCCACGGGCACGATGGCGCCGGCAGGCACGATCACCGCGCCGGGGCACGCCGATGGCGTGCAGCACGAGGGGCTCCGCACCGGCGACGCGCTGGAGCCGGACTCCACCCTGCACACCCGCACGCGCGGCGACGTGATCCTGGACCTCCAGAACATCTCGCTCGCGTTCGGCGGCGTGAAGGCGCTGACCGACATCTCGTTCGATGTCTGCGAGCACGAGATCCGCGCGATCATCGGCCCGAACGGCGCCGGCAAGAGTTCGATGCTGAACGTGATCAACGGCGTCTATCACCCCCAGCAGGGCCGCATCGTGTTCCGGGGCGAGGAGCGGCGCCAGATGCATCCGACCGCCGCCGCGCGGCAGGGCATCGCGCGCACGTTCCAGAACATCGCGCTGTTCAAGGGCATGACCGTGCTGGACAACATCATGACCGGCCGCAACACCCAGTTCCGCACCGGCCTGTTCGCGCACGCGCTGTGGTGGGGCCCGGCGCGCGCCGAGGAGATCCGGCACCGGCACAAGGTGGAGGAGGTGATCGACTTCCTCGAGATCCAGGCCATCCGCAAGACCCCGGTGGGGCGCCTGCCGTACGGCCTGCAGAAGCGCGTGGAGCTGGCGCGCGCGCTGGCGGCGGAGCCGTCGATGCTGCTGCTGGACGAGCCCATGGCCGGCATGAACGTGGAAGAGAAGCAGGACATGTGCCGCTTCATCCTCGACGTGAACCAGCAGTTCGGCACCACCATCGTGCTGATCGAGCACGACATGGGCGTGGTCATGGACATCTCCGACCGCGTGGTCGTGCTCGACTACGGCAAGAAGATCGGCGACGGCACGCCCGAGGAGGTCAAGGCCAACCCCGACGTGATTCGCGCCTACCTCGGCACCTCGCACTGAGCATCGGACCCCATCATGACCTTCTTCTTCGAAATCCTGATCGGCGGGCTGCTCTCCGGGCTGATGTACTCGCTCGTGGCGCTGGGCTTCGTGCTGATCTACAAGGCGTCCGGCGTGTTCAACTTCGCGCAGGGGGCGATGGTCTACTTCGCCGCGCTGGCCGTGGTGGGGCTGATGGACAAGGGCATGCCGATGTGGGCGGCGTTCATCGGCGCCTTCGTGGTCATGATCATCGTGGGCATCAGCACCGAGCGGCTGGTGCTGCGAAAGCTGGTCAACCAGCCGCCGATCACGCTGTTCATGGCGACCATCGGGCTGTCGTTCTTCCTGGAGGGGCTCGGGCCGCTGCTGTTCGGTAACGAGGTGCGGCCGATCAACCTCGGCATCGTGGACGAGCCGATCGAGGCCATCCTCACCCGCTTCAACATCGTTATCTCGAAGTTCGACCTGGCCGCCGCCGCGATTGCCGCCGTGCTGGTGGCCGCGCTGGCGCTGTTCTTCCAGTACACCAAGGTGGGGCGGGCGCTGCGCGCGGTGGCGGATGACCACCAGGCGGCGCTCTCGCTCGGCATTCCGCTCCAGCACATCTGGGCGATCGTCTGGGGCGTGGCCGGCTTCGTGGCGCTGGTGGCGGGCATGCTCTGGGGCTCGCGCAACGGCGTGCAGTTCGCGCTGACGCTGACCGCGCTCAAGGCGCTGCCGGTGCTGATCCTGGGCGGCTTCACCTCGGTGCCGGGGGCCATCGTCGGCGGGCTGATCATCGGCGCCTCAGAGAAGCTGGCCGAGATCTACATCCCGCCCGTGTTCCAGGCGATGTTCGGCGGCAACTTCGGCGGCATCGAAGGCTGGTTCCCCTATGTATTCGCGTTGCTGTTCCTGCTGGTGCGGCCCGAAGGGCTGTTCGGCGAGAAGCACATCGACCGCGTGTAACCCGTCCGGAGACCGACACCATGCTCTATCGTGAAGCCGGGCAGTTCAAGACCAGCTACATCGCCGACAGCCAGATCTTCCCGATCCGCCAGGACCGCATCGGTTTTGCCGTGCTGATGGCAGTGGCCTTCGTCGCGGTGCCGTTCACCGCCTCGGAATACTGGTTCAACGCGATCCTGATCCCGTTCCTGATCTTCTCGCTCGCGGCGCTGGGGCTGAATATCCTGACCGGCTACGCCGGCCAGCTCTCGCTGGGCACGGCGGCCTTCATGGCCGTGGGCGCGTACGCGGCGTACAACTTCCAGTTGCGGATCGAAGGCATCCCGGTGCTGGCCACCTTCCTCCTGGCCGGGCTGTCGGCGGCACTGGTGGGCGTGGCGTTCGGGCTGCCCTCGCTGCGGATCAAGGGCTTCTATCTCGCCGTGGCCACGCTGGCGGCGCAGTTCTTCGTGGTCTGGGCGCTGACCAAGTTTCCCTGGCTGTCGAACAACAGCTCGTCGGGCGTGATCACGGCGCAGCGGCTGGACCTGTTCGGCTTCACCATCGACACCCCGGTGCGCAAGTACCTGTTCGTGCTCGCCTTCGTCACGGTGCTGGCCTTCGTCGCCAAGAACCTGGTGCGCTCGGCCACCGGCCGCGCCTGGATGGCCGTGCGGGACATGGACGTGGCCGCCGAGGTCATCGGCATTCCGCTGATGCGCACCAAGCTGCTCGCCTTCGCGGTCAGCTCGTTCTACTGCGGCGTGGCCGGCGCGCTCTATGCGTTCTGCTACCTCGGCTCGGTGGAGCCGGACGGCTTCTCGCTCGACCTCTCGTTCCGCATCCTGTTCATGATCATCATCGGCGGGGTAGGCAGCATCCTCGGCTCCTTCCTCGGCGCCGCGTTCATCCTGCTGCTGCCGATCTTCCTCGACAACGTGCTGCCCGGCCTGGCCGCGCTGCTGCACCTGCCGTTCACGAACGCCACGGTGTCGCACATCCAGCTGATGGTGTTCGGCGCGCTGATCATCTTCTTCCTGATCGTGGAGCCGCACGGGCTGGCGCGGCTGTGGCAGATCGCCAAGGAGAAGCTGCGGCTCTGGCCGTTCCCGCATTGATTCATCGTCGTAGCCCATAACAACGCCCGTCTACGAGGCGAAAGGTCAAGGAGACTGTCATGACAACCCTGATTCGCAATGTGCAGCGCGCCGCCCTGGTGGTTGGCGTGGCGGCGGCGCTGCTGGCGCCGTCGCTGCCGGCGCTGGCGCAGGCCAACGAGCAGTTCGTGGCGTTGCCGAGCTACCGCGTGGGGCCCTACGGCGCCAACGGCCAGTCGTTCTACGGCGGCTTCATCGACTACCTGAACTACGTCAACCTCAAGGATGGCGGCATCAACGGCGTGAAGCTGAGCTGGGAAGAGTGCGAGACCGAGTACAACAACGCCAAGGGCGTGGAGTGCTACGAGCGGCTCAAGTCGAAGAACGCGACGACCAAGGGCACCGCGTACCACTCGATGTCCACCGGCATCTCCTACGCACTGGTCGACAAGACCGCCGCCGACAAGGTGCCGCTGGTGATGATGGGCTACGGCCGCACGGACGCCGTGGACGGCTCGGTGTTCCCGTACGCGTTCCCGCTGGTCACCACGTACCAGATGCAGGTGTCGGCCATCGTCAAGTACCTGGCCACCAAGAGCGGCGGCTCGCTCAACGGCAAGAAGATCGTCTACCTGTACCACGACTCGGCCTACGGCAAGGAGCCGATCGTCGCCCTGCAGGCGGAGGCGCGGCTGAACAAGTTCAACCTGGTGGAGATTCCGGTGGCGCACCCCGGCAACGAGCAGGGCGCCCAGTGGCTCAAGATCCGCCAGGAGAATCCGGACTACGTGATCTTCTGGGGCTGGGGCGTGATGAACCAGACCGCGCTGAAGGCGGCGCAGAAGGTGGGCTTCCCGCGCGACAAGATGATCGGCTCCTGGTGGGCTGGCTCCGAGGAAGACACCGTGCCGGCCGGCGACGCCGCCAAGGGCTACATGAGCGCGACGTGGAACGTGGCGGGCCGCAACGTGCCGCTGATCGCCGACATCGACAAGGTGGTGTACGGCGCCGGCAAGGGCAATATGCAGGACCGCAACAAGGTCGGCTCGGTGCTCTATAACCGCGGCGTTTCGGCGGCCGTGGTGACCGTGGAGGCGATCCGCGTGGCGCAGGACAAGTTCGGCAAGGGCAAGATGATGTCCGGCGACCAGATGCGCTGGGCCTTCGAGAACCTGAACGTGACCAACGCGCGCCTGCAGCAGCTGGGCGCCACCGGCCTGCTGCCCGAGATCAAGACGAGCTGCGACAACCACGAGGGCTCCGGCAAGGTGAAGATCCAGCAGTGGGATGGCGCCAAGTGGGTGGTGGTGTCTGACTGGATCGAGGGCAACAAGGCGCTGATCCACCCGCTGTTCAAGGCCAACGCGGCGCAGTACGCGAAGGAGAAGGGCATTACGCCGGCCTGCGCGAAGTCGTAAGCGCGGCCTGCGGTTGTCTCCCCTCTTCCGCAAGCGGGAGAGGGGAGCGCAAAACCAGCGGCATTTGAGGTGTCCATCCATGTCCCTGCTATCCGTCAACAACATCGAAGTCATCTACGACCACGTGATCCTGGTGCTCAAGGGGGTCTCGCTGGAGGTGCCCGAAGGCCGCATCGTGGCGCTGCTCGGCGCCAACGGGGCCGGCAAGACCACCACGCTCAAGGCGATCTCGAACCTGCTCCACGCCGAGCGCGGCGACGTGACCAAGGGCTCCATCGAATATCGCGGTAATCGCGTGGACCAGCTCACGCCCAACGACCTCGTCAAGCGCGGGGTGATCCAGGTCATGGAGGGGCGCCATTGCTTCGCCCACCTGACCATCGAGGAAAACCTGCTCACCGGCGCCTACACGCGCGGGCTGTCGCGCGCAGACACGCGCCACGAGCTGGAGAAGATCTACACCTACTTCCCGCGCCTGCAGACGCGGCGCAAGTCCCAGGCTGGCTATACCTCGGGCGGCGAGCAGCAGATGTGCGCGATCGGGCGGGCGATGATGGCCAAGCCGGCGATGATCCTGCTCGACGAGCCGTCCATGGGCCTGGCCCCGCAGATCGTCGAGGAGATCTTCGAGATCGTGCGCGACCTGAACACACGCGAGAAGGTCAGCTTCCTGCTGGCCGAGCAGAACACGATGGTGGCGCTGCGCTACGCCGACTACGGCTACATCCTCGAGAACGGCCGCGTGGTCATGGACGGCGAGGCCGAATCGCTGCGCACCAACGAGGACGTCAAGGAGTTCTACCTGGGCGTGGCCGCCAACGATGCCGATGGCGCCGCGCGCAAATCATTCCGCGATGTGAAGAGCTATCGGCGCCGCAAGCGCTGGCTGGCCTGAATTCCTACCCCTCCCGCACCATGGTTGACTATTTCGATTCGCTGGAAACGCGCACGCCGGCCGAGCGCGAGGCCGCGCTGCTGGCCGCCCTCGCGCGCCAGGTGGCGCACGCGCAGGCCCACGCGCCTTACTTCGCCGAGGTGCTGTGCGATGTGGACCCGCGCGACCTTACCTCCCGCGCCGCGCTGGCGGCGCTGCCGGTGACGCGCAAGTCGGAGTTGACCGCCCGCCAGCGCACCGCGCCGCCGCTGGGTGGCCTCAACGCTACGCCCATCGGCGGGCTGCGGCATGTGTTCCAGTCGCCGGGACCGATCCATGAGCCGGACGGCCATGCCGATGACTGGTGGCGCATCGCGCGCGCCATGTTCGCGGCCGGTTTCCGCGCCGGCGAGCTGGTCTACAACACCTTCTCGTACCACTTCACGCCGGCCGGCATGATGATGGAATCGGGCGCACACCGGTTGGGCTGCTGCGTGTTCCCGGCGGGCGTCGGCCAGACCGAATCGCAGGTGCAGGCCATGGCGGCGCTGCAGCCGTCCGCCTATGCCGGCACGCCATCGTTCCTGAAGCTGCTGATCGAGCGGGGCGCCGAGCTGGGAATGCCGTGCGCGAGCCTGTCGAAGGCGCTGGTCACCGGCGAAGCCTGCCCGCCGCCGCTGCGCGCATGGCTGCAGGACCATGGCGTGACCGTGCGCCAGATGTACGGCACCGCCGACGTGGGGCTGATCGCCTACGAAACCGAGGGCGGCGACGGCTGGGTGGTCGATGAAGGCGTGCTGGTGGAGATCGTCGAGCCGGGCGGCACGCAGCCGATGCCCGAGGGCGAGACCGGCGAGGTCGTGGTGACGGTGCTCGGCAACGGCGACTATCCGCTGATCCGTTTCGGCACGGGCGACCTGTCGGCCATCGTCAGCGACTCCTCGCACCGCGCCAGCCCATGCGGGCGCACCAATATCCGGCTCAAGGGCTGGCTGGGGCGCGCGGACCAGACCACCAAGGTCAAGGGGATGTTCGTCCATCCCGGGCAGGTGGCGGATGTGGTGCGCCGCCATCCCGAGATCCGCGCCGCAAGGCTGGTGGTGACCGGCATGGTCGGCGCGGACACCATGACGCTGCACTGCGACGCCACGCGCGAGGACGACGGACTGGCGCACGCCATTGCCGATTCGATCCGCGACGTCATGCGCTTGCGTGGCGAGGTGCGCTTCGTGGCGGCAGGGTCGCTGCCGCAGGATGGCAAGGTGATCGAGGACGCGCGCAGTTACGACTGAGGGGATTGGGGCGGCTCCGCCGCCTCACCATACCCACCCCGGGGCCGGGTCGGCAGCCGCACCATCCAGATGGTCACGGCGGCGCCCACCGCCAGCAGCGTCAGCGAGGACACCGGCCGCCCGCGCAGCAGCCAGGCGGTGGTCCCCATCGAAATCCACATCATCGACAGCGCCAGGCACTTGGCGCGCAGCGGAATGCTGCGATGCGCCTGCCAGTCCCGCACCAGCGGGCCGAAGCGCGGGTGCGAGATCAGCCAGTCGTGGAAGCGCTCCGAGCCGCGCGCGAAGCAGGCGGCCGCCAGCAGGACAAACGGGGTGGTGGGCAGCAGCGGCAGGAAAATGCCGATGAAGCCGAGCACCAGCGACACGACGCCGCAGGTGACCCAGAATGCCCGGATCACGCGCTCGCGGTGCGTGAGCGCGTCGCTGGCGTTGCCTGGGGAGCGGGGCCGGCGGGTGTCGCCGGCGGGGCGTTCGGAGTCGGTCGGGTGCAAAGGAAGGGGCGAAAAGGAGCGAGGGCGAAAAAACGCCCCTATCGTACCAGTCCGAGCCGAGCGCGCGCGGCGTCGTACTCTTCCTTCATGCGCGCGATGATCTCGCCGGCCGTGGCAATGTCCTCGATCTGGCCCACGCCCTGGCCAGCGCCCCAGATGTCCTTCCACGCCTTGGTCTTGGAGCTGCCGCTCGAGAAGTCCATCTTGGTCTTGTCCGCCACGGGCAGGTTGTCCGGGTCGAGCCCCGAATTGCTGATGCTCTCGCGGATGTAGTTGCCGTGCACGCCCGTGAACAGGTTCGTGTAGACGATGTCCGAGGCCGCCGCGCTGGTGATCGACTGCTTGTACTCCGCGCTCGCGTGGGCTTCCTGCGAGGCGATGAAGCGCGTGCCCACGTAGGCGAAATCGGCGCCCATGGCCTGGGCGGCCAGCACGGCGTCGCCGGTGGCGATGGAGCCAGACAGCGCGATGGGACCGTCGAAGATCTTGCGCACCTCGCCCACCAGCGCGAACGGCGAGAGCATGCCGGCATGGCCGCCGGCGCCAGCCGCCACCAGGATCAGGCCGTCCACGCCCGCCTCGATGGCCTTCTCGGCGTGGCGCAGGCTGATCACGTCGTGCAGCACGATGCCGCCATAGCTGTGCACGGCATCGATCATTTCCTTGACCGGCGCGCGCAGCGAGGTGATGAAGATGGGTACCTTGTGGTCGACGCAGACCTTCACGTCGTGCTCCAGCCGCGCGTTGGACGCATGGACGATCTGGTTCACGGCGATCGGGCCGACGCGCTTGCCCGGGTTTGCGGCCTGGAACGCGGCCAGGTCCTCCTGCATCTGCGTCAGCCATTCGTCGAGCAGCTCCGCCGGGCGTGCGTTGAGCGCGGGGAAGGAGCCGACGATGCCGGCCTTGCACTGCGCCAGCACCAGTTCCGGATAGCTGACGATAAACATCGGCGAGGCGATGACGGGCAGGGCCAGGTTCTGCAGGATCGGCGGCAAGGTCGTGGCGGCGGGCATGGGGTCTCCTCTGATCGGGTCGCAAATTGAACGATCGTTCGATTATAGGGACTTTCGCTCCGGATGGCGCCGCCCGGACCGTCGCCCGGCCTAGAGGCCCGCTTCCATTCCGCCAGGAGAGACGGACAAAAAAATGCCCCGCCGGGTAGGCGGGGCAATTACCACGAAGACTGATAAGAAGAGGCAGTGAGACACCTGCCAATGCCTCACCGCGAGACGAAGCATAGACGGTGAATATGACCGTCAGAAGTCAAAACCGAGGGTTTATACCGGGGTGCCCGGGCGCCCTCGGCCCCTCTCACACCTTCTCGAGCAGCAGGCCCTTCAGGTATTCCCCTTCCGGGAAGGCCGCCGACATCGGATGGTCGGTGCCCGCCGAGAGCCGGCGCAGGATGCGCGCGTCGCAGCGGGCATCGGTGGCCGCGCCAGCCACGATCTTCTGGAACAGCTCCATGCTGATGGCGCCTGAGCACGAGTACGTGAACAGCAGGCCGCCCGGCCGCAGCAGTTGCATGCCGACAAGGTTGATTTCCTTGTAGGCGCGCGCGGCGCGGTCGATGTGCTGCGCCGACGGGGCGAACTTGGGCGGGTCCAGCACGATCAGGTCGAACTGGCGGCCCTCGGCGCGGAACTCGCGCAGCGTCTTGAACACGTCGGCGTCGAGCCAGGTCGCCCGTTCGGCGTCGAAGCCGTTCAGCGTGACGTTGTTCGCGGCGATCTTGAGCGCCTCGCCCGACGAGTCGATCGACGTCACCGCCGTGGCGCCGCCCCGCAGCGCGGCCAGCGAGAAGCCGCCCGTGTAGCAGAAGCAGTTCAGCACCTCGCGCCCTTCGGCCAGATCGCCGACGAGCTTGCGGTTGTCGCGCTGGTCGACGTAGAAGCCCGTCTTGTGGCCGTTGCGCACGTCCACGTAGTAGCGCACGCCGTGTTCGGTCACGGACAGCTCCGGGTCCGGCTCGGCGCCAGCCAGCACGCCGGTCACCAGCGGCAGGCCCTCGCGCTGGCGCACGGCGGCGTCGGAGCGCTCGTAGACATTCGGGCAGCCGGTCTCCTTGACCAGCGCCTGCACCAGCGCCTCCTTCCACTGCTCCACGCCGGCCGAATTGAACTGGCAGACCAGCTGGCCCTTGTCGCCGCTGCCGTAATAGTCGACAACCAGCCCGGGCAGGCGGTCCGCCTCGCCGAAGATCAGCCGTACCGCGTCGGTATCGCGCACCCACTGGCGCCGATGGGCCACCGCGGCGGCCACGCGGCGCTTGAACAGCGCGTGGTCGACCGGCTCGTTCTCGTCGAACGTCCACACCCGTGCGCGGATCTGCGACTCGGGGCTGTAGGCGCCGCGTGCCAGGAAACGGCCGTCCGCGGCGCGGATGACCACCGTGGTGCCGGTCTCGCAGCGGCCTTCGGTGGAGGCGATGCCGGTGGCGTACACCCAGGGGTGGCGGCGGAGCAGGGATTTTTCCTTGCCCGGTTTGAGCGTGATGGCGTTCATGCGCTTACAGCACCACCTTCACCATCGGATGCGACGTCAGCGCGCGGTACAAATCGTCCAGCTGCTCGCGGCTGGTCACCCAGACCGTCACGGTCAGGCCCAGATAATTGCCGTTCCGCGACGGACGCATCTCCATCTTGCCGGCGTGGAAGTTCGGGTCGAAGTCCTGCACCAGGGTCACGATCGCCTCGGCAAAGCCGTCCTGCATCGCGCCCATGACCTTGATGGGGAAGTCGCTCGGGTACTCGATCAGCGAGGCCTGCGGCGGAATGCTGCCGGGCTGCTGACCATCGTTCGAATCGGTCGTCATGTTCGTGCTCTCGCGTGTGTGCGGATTACTTGCGCTTGAACCAGAGGCGGATGGTGTCCCACAGGCGGCCGAAGAAGCCGGCCTCGGGCACGTCCTCGAGCGCCACCACCGGGAACTCGCCCACCTTCGTGGTGCCGTCCATCAGCTTGACCGTGCCGACCTGCTGGCCGACCGCGATCGGGGCCAGCAGCAGTTCCTGGCGCTCCAGCACCGGCTTCAGGCGGCTGCCCGTGCCCTTGGGCACCGTGACGAAGGTCTCGTTGGACACGCCGATCTTGACCGTGCCGGCGGCGCCCTTGTAGATCTCGGGCGTGGCCAGGACCTGGCCCTTGTCGTACAGGCGCAGGGTGTCGAAGAACTGGAAGCCGTAGTTCAGGATCTTCAGGCTTTCCTGCGTGCGCACCTGCTCGCTGGTGGTGCCGATCACGATCGACACCAGGCGGCGGTTGCCGTTCGGCACGTTGGCGAGCGGGCGCTGCGCCGACGAGATCAGGCAGTAACCGGCCGACTTGGTGTGGCCCGTCTTCACGCCGTCCACGGTGGGGTCGATGTACAGCAGGCGGTTGCGGTTCGGCTGCTTGATCTTGTTATAGGTGAACTCCTTTTGCGAGTACATGCCGTAGTACTCGGGGAAGTCCTTGATCAGGCGCGTGGTCATCGTGGCCAGGTCCACCGCCGTGGTGTAGTGCTCCGGGTCGGGAATGCCGTCCGTGTTCGTGAAGTGCGTGCCCTTGAGGCCCATGCGCTGGGCCTCGCGGTTCATCATCGCCACGAAGCCTTCCTCGGAACCGCCCACGGCCTCGGCCAGCGCCAGCGCGGCGTCGTTGCCGGACTGGACGATCAGGCCCATCAGCAGGTCCTGCACGCTGACCGGCTTGTTCGGCTCGATGAACATGCGCGATTCGTCGCTTTTCACCTTCAGCACGACGTTGGTCGGCACCACGGTCTGGTCCATCGTCAGGCGCTTTTCCTTGACCGCCTGGAAGGCCAGGTAGGCGGTCATGATCTTGGTCAGCGAGGCCGGCTCGATGCGCAGGTCCGCGTTCTGCGAGGCCAGCGCCTGGCCGCTCGTCACGTCGTACAGCATCCAGGACTTGGCGGCGACCTGCGGGGTCGGCACGCCCTGCGCCAGCACGGCGGCAGGGGCGGCGAGCGCGACAGTAACGGCAATAGCGACGGGGGCAAGGGCGGACGCGAAGCGCGGCGTGGCTCTGTTCATAGGTGCGAATTCCAACGGATGAGGGTTGCGCGGACGGGACGGATCACCGGTCCCACGCGTTGACGACAAGCTGCTTGATCAGATGCAGCTTGCGATGAAAAAAATGGTCGGCGCCAGGAATGACGATGATCGGGAGTTCCTGCGGCCGGACCCAGTCCAGCACGCTGGCCAGCGGCACGGTCTCGTCCTGCTCGCCATGGATGACGATGGTGTCGGCCGGCACCGGCGCCACGTCCCAGCGGCTGGTGGCGGTTCCCACCAGCACCAGGCGCTGCGCCGGCGTGCCGGCCTCGGCCAGCCGCCGCGCCACGTGCGTCTGCACGAAGCTGCCGAACGAGAACCCGCCCAGCGCCAGCGGCAGCGTGGCGGCGTCCGGGGACCACGCGGTCTGGGTGCGCATCCAGTCCACCACGGCCAGCAGGTCGTCCTGCTCGCCGATGCCCTGGTCATGCTCGCCCGCCGAGTTGCCCACGCCGCGGAAGTTCGGCCGCACCGTGGCGTAGCCGAGGGCGACGAAGGTGCGCGCCAGCGTCTGCGCCACCTTGTTGTCCTTGGTGCCGGCGAACAGCGGGTGCGGGTGCGCCACCAGCGCCAGGCCGCGCACGGGCATGCCCTGCGGCAGGTCGATCGAGATATCGATGGCGCCGACGGGGCCGGGAATCGTGGTGACCTGGGTATGCGCGTTCATGGTGGCAGGAGCAGGAGTGAAAGCGGGACGAAGACGGGCAACAAAAAAAACCGGGCAACAAAAAAACCGGGCGGACCCGGCGGGCACGGCGGAGGCGGATCAGCGGTCGAGCATCAGGCGTTCGACCGGCTTGCCGTTCACCAGATGGCTGTCGATGATCTCGTCGATGTCCTGCTCGTCGACGAAGGTGTACCAGACGGCCTCGGGGTAGACCACCAGCACGGGCCCGAGTTCACACCGGTTCAGGCAGCCGGCCTTGTTGATCCGCACGCGGCCTTCGGCGCCGGAAATGCCAAGCTGCTTGCAACGCTTCTTCGCGTATTCCTGCATCGCCTTGGCATTGTGGTCGGTGCAGCAGGCTTTGCCGTCGTCGCGCTCGTTCAGGCAAAAGAAGACGTGGTGTTGGTAGTAGCTGCTCATGCTCGGGCGCGCTCGCGGGGGCGGATGCGTCGATGGCGTTAGGGAAGCACGGAATTATACGTCGTCAGACTCCGCGTTCCGCCATGCGGGGCTGCCCGGATTTCCGGAATGGGGCGGGTGATCGGGCGCTGCTGCATTGGCCGATTTGGCTAAATGTGATGCGATATGCCCTTGCAAGGCGATCCCCGCGCCGCATTGGCTTCCGGAAACCCGGAGCGGCCCAGTCCGGAATTCCGGAAAGCCGGACCCGTCGGCCGTCCGGAAAATCGAAAGTCATTCCAAATCAATGGCTTGCGGACAAGTGCCTCGGTGGCACGTCTGTTGCAAATAGTTACCTTCAGACGCGCCGCAATCCGCCAGGCGTGCATAGCGGGCGCCCCGAGCGCCCGGCACCGGTCAAAAAACACCGAGGACGACATCATGAGGAAACCCTTCTACAAGATCCTGTACGTGCAGGTGCTGTTCGCGATTGCCGTGGGCATCCTGCTGGGCCATTTCTGGCCCGACACAGGCGTGGAGATGAAGCCCCTGGGCGACGCCTTCATCAAGCTGATCAAGATGATCATCGGCCCGATCATCTTCTGTACCGTGGTGTCCGGCATCGCCGGCATGCGCGACATGAAGAAGGTAGGCCGCGTGGGCGGCAAGGCGCTGCTGTATTTCGAGATCGTCTCGACCTTCGCGCTGCTGATCGGCCTGCTGGCCTCGCACGCGCTCAAGCCGGGCGTGGGCTTCAACATCGATCCGGCCACGCTGGACACCAAGTCGATCTCGCAATACGTGTCCAAGGCCCACGGCCAGAGCACGACCGAGTTCTTCATGCACATCATCCCGGACACGGTCTTCAGCGCGTTCGCCAATGGCGACATCCTGCAGATCCTGCTGGTCTCGCTGTTCTTCGGCTCGGCCCTGGCGGTGCTGGGCGACCGCGCCAAGATCGTGCATGAGATGGTGGACCAGGTCTCGAAGGTGTTCTTCCACATCGTCCACGTGATCACCAAGGTGGCCCCGATCGGCGCGTTCGGCGCCATGGCGTTCACCATCGGCAAGTACGGCCTGGGCTCGCTGGTGCCGCTGCTGAAGCTGATCGGCACGTTCTACTTCACGGCCATCGTGTTCGTGCTGGTGGTGCTGGGTACCGTGGCCAAGTTCACGGGTTTCTCGATCATCCGCTTCGTCGCCTATATCAAGGAAGAACTGCTGATCGTACTGGGCACCAGCTCCTCCGAGGCCGCGCTGCCGCACCTGATGGAGAAGATGGAGCGCCTGGGCTGCTCGAAGTCGGTGGTGGGGCTGGTGGTGCCCACGGGCTACTCGTTCAACCTGGATGGCACCAATATCTATATGACGATGGCGGTGGTCTTCATCGCCCAGGCGACGGGCATCGAGCTGACGCTGCTCCAGCAGCTGACGATCCTGGCCGTGGCCATGGTGACGTCCAAGGGCGCCAGCGGCGTGACCGGCTCGGGCTTCATCACGCTGGCGGCGACGCTGGCCGTGGTGCCGACCATCCCGGTGGCCGGCATGGTGCTGATCCTCGGCATCGACCGCTTCATGAGCGAATGCCGCGCGCTGACCAACATCATCGGCAACGGCGTGGCCACCGTGGTGGTGTCCGCCTGGGAAAAGGAACTGGATCGTGCCCGCCTGAACCGCGTGCTGCGTGGCGAAGATGACACCGTCGGACTGGCCGACGCGGCCCGCTGACCTGTCCCGGCAACGGGTATCATCGGCGCGAGACCCTTCGTGCGCGCCGATGCCTCATTCCGACGATTTTCTAGCCGTACATGACCCTGCGGCGCCGGGTTCCGTGCATGCGCCCGGACCCGGCCCGCGCTGGTATGGCTTTGCCGGCGCCCTGCTGGCCGGCCTGCTGCTGCTCTGCGGGCTGACCTGGCTGCTGTCGGTGCAGCGCGGGATCTCCGCGCTGCAGCAATCCACGGCCATGCGCGCCGAGCGCTACGCCGCCACGCTCGAGTCCACGCTCGACCGCTACGAATTCCTCCCCGCGCTGGTTTCCCTGCATCCCTCGGTGCGCGGGCTGCTGGCCGCCCCCCAGGACCCCGCACGGATTGCCGCGGTCAATGACTATCTTGTCGATGTGAACCGGCGCGCGCGCGCCTCCGCCACCTATGTGATTGCCGCCAATGGCATGGCGCTGGCTGCCAGCAACCACGGCGAGCCGGGCAGCTTCGTCGGCACCGACTACCGCTTCCGGCCGTACTTCCAGCGCGCGGCGCGGGGCGAGGTGGGCCGCTTCTACGCCATCGGCATCACCAGCGACGAACCGGGCTACTACATCGCCCAGCCGATCGAGTCGGGCGGCAAGGTCATCGGCGTGACCGTGGTCAAGCTGAACCTGGAGTGGTTCCAGCGCGCCGGCGCGGGCCGGGCGGAGCCGCTGATGGTGGCCGACGACCATGGCGTGATCTTCCTCTCATCCGTGCCGGCCTGGCAGTACCGCACGCTGCGCACGCTGCCGCCCGAACTCCAGGCCGAGTTGCACAACACCCGCCAGTACCACGATCAGGCGGTCACGCCGCTGCCGCTGCTGGCGCTGGATTCGCCGGTCACGCGCTGGCTCGGCGACACCGTGCTGGGCGAGAACGCGCGGCTGGTGCGGCTGGGCGCCGATGGCGAGGCCGGCAGCCCGGCCGGCGGCATCGGGCTCACCGCCGACCGGGGCGACCGCTATCTGGAGATCAGCCGCGATGTCGGTCCGGCCGGCTGGACCATGCAGGTCATGGCGCCGCTGGACCCGGTGCTGGCCAGCGCGCGCGGCGCCACCGTGGGCGCGGCGCTGGCCTACGCCTGCGTCGGCCTGCTGCTGGTGAACCTGCGCCAGCGCCGCCAGCGCGCGCGCGACATGCAATACAGCCGCCGCATGCTCGAAGCGGCCTATGACGAACTCGAACGCCGCGTGGAGGCCCGCACGGCCGACCTGATGGCGATCAACGAACAGCTCGAAGCCGAGGTGGCCGAGCGTACCCGCGCCGAAGGCGAGCTGCGCGCCACGCAGGACGAACTCGTGCAGGCCAGCAAGCTCGCCGCGCTGGGGCAGATGGCCGCCGGCATCACGCACGAGCTGAACCAGCCGCTGGCCGCGCTGCGCACGTTCTCGGACAACACCCGCGTGCTGCTGGAGCGCGGCCAGCTGGACGCCGCCACCGGCAACCTCGGCGCCATCGCCGATCTCACCACCCGCATGGGCAAGATCACCGGCCAGCTCAAGCTGTTTGCCGGCAAGGCGCGGCCCCGGCGCCACGCCGTGCGCGTGCGCGCGGCCATCGACCACGTGCTGCAACTGATGGCGCCGCGCCTGGCGGGCGTGGGGCTGACCGTGCGCGGGCTGGAGGGCGATGAGACCGAAGGGGCCGACGGCGCCGAGATCGCGGTCTGGGCGGACGAACTGAAGCTGGAGCAGGTGCTGCTGAACCTCGTCGGCAATGCGCTGGACGCGATTGCCGGCGAGGGACCGGAAGCGCGGCAGGCCGGCCACATCGACATTACGGTGTACGTCGCCCCCGAGGCGGTGAGCGTGTCCGTGCGCGACAATGGCCCCGGCATTGCGCCCGATGTGCTGCCGCGCCTGTTCGAGCCGTTCTTCACTACCAAGGAGATCGGCCAGGGGCTCGGGCTGGGGCTGGCGATTTCCTCGTCGATCGTGCGCGAGTTCGGCGGCCAGCTGGCGGCGCAGAACGCGGATGGCGGCGGCGCTGAATTCGTGGTGACTTTGCGGCGGGCGTACCAGCCCGCCACCACTGCCTGAGAAGGCGAGCAGGAATAAGGGATGGCGATGCAAGACGGATTGCGCGTGCTGTTTGTGGAGGATGAGCCGCTGGTGCGGCAGGCCACGGCGCAGAGCCTGGAACTGGCCGGGTTCGCGGTACTGGCGCTGCCCTCGGCGGAGGCGGCCATGCCGCACCTCAGCGCCGACTTTCCCGGCGTGCTGGTGACCGATGTGCGGCTGGGCGGCGCGAGCGGGCTCGACCTGCTGCACCACTGCCGCAACGCCGCGCCCGGCGTGCCGGTGATCCTCGTCACCGGCCACGGCGACATCACGATGGCCGTGCAGGCCATGCGCGAGGGCGCCTACGACTTCATCGAGAAGCCGTTCGGGGCCGACCGCCTGACCGACACCGTGCGCCGCGCCCTCGAGCGCCGCGCGCTGGAACTGGAGAACGTGGCGCTGCGCCGCCAGCTGGCGGGCCCGGCGGCGGGCACGCGCATCATCGGCCGCTCGGCGGCGATGGCGCGCGTGCGCGACCTGATCGCCAACGTGGCGCCCACCGATGTGCCGGTGATGATCAACGGCGAAACCGGCACCGGCAAGGAACTGGTGGCGCGCAGCCTCCACGCGCTGTCCACCCGGCGCGACGCGCCCTTCATCGCCCTGAATTGCGGCGCGGTGCCCGAGGCGATCTTCGAGAGCGAGATGTTCGGCCACGAGGCCGGCGCCTTCACCGGCGCGGGCAAGCGCCGCGTGGGCAAGCTGGAGCATGCGTCGGGCGGCACGCTGTTCCTGGACGAGATCGAGAGCATGCCGCTGGCGCTCCAGGTGAAGCTGCTGCGGGTGTTGCAGGAGGGCACGCTGGAGCGGCTGGGTTCGAACACCTCGGTGCCGATCGACGTGCGCATCGTGGCGGCGGCCAAGGGCGACATGGAGGGGCTGGTAGCGCAGGGCGCCTTCCGCCAGGATCTGCTCTACCGGCTCAACGTGGTGACGATTCCGCTGCCGCCGCTGCGCGACCGCCGCGAGGACATCGTGCCGCTGTTCGAGCACTTCATGCTGGTGGCGGCCGTGCGCTACCAGCGCCCCGCGCCGATCCTCTCGGAGATGCAGCGCCAGTCACTGATGCAGCGCCCGTGGCCCGGCAATGTGCGCGAGTTGCGCAACGCGGCGGACCGGCTGGTGCTGGGCGTGCCCGAAGGCGTGAGCGGCAAGCCGGACGTCGCGGACGACTCCGCACCGCTGCGCGAGCGCATGGAGCACTACGAGCGCGCCGTGATCGCCGATACGCTCGCGCGCACCGGCGGCGCGGTGAGCCAGGCGGCGGATCTGCTGCAGGTCGGCAAGGCCACGTTGTACGACAAGATCAAGCGCTACGGACTGTAACGGGCTTGGTACACTCGGGGCCCTTCGCCTCGTGCGCCCCTGTGATTGCTGATCCGCCCCATGTCCGAAGTCACCCGCTCCGCCTTGCCTGCCGCCGACATCGACGGCCATCACCTTACCGCGCCCGCCGTTGTCGACGTGGCGCGTGGCCGCCGCCCCGGTCGAGTGCCGGGCGCCGTGCTCGACAAGGTGGGCGAAGCCCGCGCGCGCTTCGAGCAGGTAGCGTCGGCCAATGTGCCGATCTACGGCGTCTCCACCGGCTTCGGCGAGCTGGTCCATAACTGGGTCGATATCGAGCACGGCCGCGCGCTGCAGGAAAACCTGCTGCGCAGCCACTGCGCCGGCGTCGGTCCGCTGTTCTCGCGCGACGAAGTGCGGGCGATGATGGTGGCGCGCGCCAACGCGCTCTCGCGCGGCTACTCGGCCGTGCGCCCGCTGGTCATCGAACAACTGCTGAAGTATCTGGACGCCGGCATCACGCCGGCCGTGCCGCAGGTGGGCTCGCTCGGCGCCAGCGGCGACCTCGCGCCGCTCTCGCACGTGGCGATCACGCTGATCGGCGAAGGCAAGGTCCTGACCGCCGATGGCGGCACCGCGCCCACTGCCGAGGTGCTGCGCGAGCATGGCATCGCCCCGATCGCGCTGGCCTACAAGGAAGGGCTGGCGCTGATCAACGGCACCTCGGCCATGACCGGCGTGTCCTGCCTGCTGCTGGAGACGCTGCGCGCCCAGATCACGCAGGCCGAGATCATCGCCGCGCTGGCGCTGGAGGGCTTGTCCGCTTCCGCCGATGCCTTCATGGCCCACGGCCACGACATCGCCAAGCCGCACCCGGGCCAGATCCGCTCCGCCGCCAATATGCGCGCGCTGCTGGCCGATTCCGACCGGCTGGCCGGTCATGTTGAGCTGTCCGCCGAGATGAAGACGCGCGCCGGCGACGAGAAGAACACCGGCACCGGCGTCTTTATCCAGAAGGCCTACACGCTGCGCTGCATCCCGCAGGTGCTCGGCGCCGTGCGTGACACGTTGGACCATTGCGCCACGGTGGTCGAGCGTGAACTCAATTCGTCGAACGACAACCCGCTGTTTTTCGATGATGGCGCGCTGTTCCACGGCGGCAACTTCCACGGCCAGCAGGTGGCGTTCGCGATGGACTTCCTCGCCATCGCCGCGACGCAGCTGGGCGTGGTGTCCGAGCGCCGCCTGAACCGGCTGCTGAGCCCGCACCTGAACAACCGCCTGCCGGCCTTCCTGGCGGCCGCCAACGAGGGGCTGTCGTGCGGGTTTGCCGGCGCGCAGTACCCGGCGACGGCGCTGATCGCCGAGAACCGGACGATCTGCAGCCCGGCCAGCATCCAGAGCGTGCCGTCCAATGGCGACAACCAGGACGTGGTGAGCATGGGGCTGATCGCGGCCCGCAACGCGCGCCGCATCCTCGATAACAACCAGTACATCCTCGCCATCGAGTTGCTGGCCGCGTGCCAGGCCGCCGAACTGGCCGGCGCTGTGGAGCAACTGGCGCCGGCGGGCCGCGCCGTGTTCCACTTCGTGCGGACACGCGTGCCGTTCCTGGCGATGGATCGCTATATGACCGATGACATCGAGGCCGTGGCCGCGCTGCTGCGCGACGGCGCCTTGCTGGATGTGGTGCGGCAGGCCGGCATCGAACTCGTCTGATCCCGGCCGGCTACTTCCACATATCGCGCATGCGGCTGGCCAGGTCTACCTGGGGCAGGGGGGCCTTGGTCGGCGCGTCGCCGGGCATCGGCGGGGGCGGCCAGGACCGGCTGTAGAAGTTCGGCATCACCCGGTTCGGCAAGAAGCGCGTGCGCGACGCGTAGACGTGGCGGTCGCCAAATCCCACCTGCTGATGAACGTAGAAGCGCTGCGGCACCACGATGTCGAGGTGGTCCTTGGCGCGCGTCATCGCCACGTAGAGCAGCCGGCGTTCTTCCTCGATTTCTTCCGTGGTGCCCGTGGCGAGGTCGGACGGCATGCAGCCATCCACCGCATTGAGCACGTAGACCGCCTTCCACTCCTGGCCCTTGGCCGAATGGATCGTGGACAGGATCAGGTAGTCCTCGTCGCGCGACGGCACGCCGGATTCATCGCTGGACGCGCTCGGCGGATCGAGCGTCAGCTCGGTCAGGAAGCGCTCGCGCGAAGCATAGGTGGCCGCAATCCGCTCGATCTGCTGGAGATCGGCCTGCCGCGCGGCGGCATCGTCGTGAATCCGCTCCAGATGGGGCAGGTACCACGCCACCACCTGCTCGAACTCCGACGGCCACGGCGAGGTGGGCGCCATCAGCCCGCGCGCCAGCGCGATCAGCTCGGCCCAGGCCGGCGCGGCGGCGGGCGGCGGCTCGAAGGCCTCCAGCGCCAGCAGTGGCTCGGTGGCCGCTTCCAGCCCCTCCAGCACGCGCGCGGCGGTTTTCGGGCCCACGCCGGGCAGCAACTGCAGGGTGCGGAAGCCGGCCATGCGGTCGCGCGGATTCTCCAGCCATCGCACCACGGCCATCACGTCCTTGACGTGGGTCGATTCCAGGAATTTCAGGCCGCCGAACTTCACGAACGGGATGTTGCGGCGGGCCAGTTCGATCTCGACCTGCGCGCTGTGGTCGGCCGCGCGGAACAGCACGGCCTGCGCCATCAGCGTCAGCCCGGCCTCGCGCCGCGCCAGCACCTGCTCCACCACGTAGCGCGCCTGATCGGCTTCATCGTTGACCACCACCACGCCCGGCTTCTCGGCCGACTCGCGCAGCGACCACAAATCCTTGGTGAACCGCTCTGCGGCCAGCCCGATCACAGCATTGGCGGCGGCCAGGATCGGCTGGGTGGAGCGATAGTTCTGCGCCAGCGTCACCTGATGCGCGGGCGGCGAGAAATGCTGCGGAAAATCGAGGATGTTGCGGACGGTGGCGCCCCGGAACGCGTAGATCGACTGGGCGTCGTCGCCGACCACGGTCAGGCCGCGCCCGTCCGGCTTCAGCGCGAGCAGGATCGACGCCTGCAAGGCATTGGTGTCCTGGTATTCATCCACCAGCACGTGGTCGAAGCGCGCGCCCATGTCCTGCGCCAGCGACGGCTCGATCAGCGCCTGCGCCCAGTAGAGCAGCAGGTCGTCGTAGTCGAGCACCTGCTGCTTCTGCTTGGCGGCCACGTAGCCGGCGAACAGGGCCTTGAGCGCGTCCGCCCACATCGCATAGCGGGGAAATTGCGTCTTGAGGATCACTTCCAGCGGGAGCTGGGTGTTGACCACGCGCGAATAGATCGCGAGGCAGGTTTCCTTGCGCGGGAAGCGCGAGGTCTGCTCCGAGAGGCCGAGGTCGTGCCGCACCACGTGCATCAGGTCGGCCGAGTCGCTCCGGTCGCTGATGGTGAAGGTGGGCGCCAGCCCCAGCGTTTCGGCGTACTCGCGCAGCAGCCGCGCGCCGATGGCGTGGAAGGTGCCCGACCATTGCAGCGCGGCCCGGCCCGCCCCGGTACTGGTGCCCAGCGCCTGATCGACGATGCGCTCCACACGGCGACCCATCTCGGCGGCAGCCCGGCGCGAGAACGTGAGCAGCAGGATGCGCCGCGGATCGGCCCCGCCCAGCACGAGGTGGGCCACGCGATGCGCCAGCGTATTGGTCTTGCCCGAGCCGGCGCCGGCAATGATCAGCAGCGGCGCATCCCCGGCATGCGACGCCGCCGCACGCTGCTCCGGGTTCAGGCGGGTCAGGTAGGCAGGGACGTCAGCAGGGACGTCGGGGGCGTCGGCTTCGAGAACAGGATCCGGGGACACGGGCAGGGGCAGGGGCGGCTGAGAAAATTCTGGCGCTCACTGTATATCCATACAGCCTGGGGAGGCAAGCGGGTCGTGAGGGGCCCACAACACAAGAGTGCGGTGCTGGGCGCAATTCGCCGGCGCCCTGGGGAATCAGCCCTTGATCGCCTTGCGTTGCCGCTTGAATGCCTTCAGATCCGCTACGGAAAATAACTGGCTACGGCCGACCGTTGCATGCGAAGTCAGCTTCCCATCGCGCACGAAGCGGCGGAAGGTGGCCATCGAGATCTCAAGATATTCCGCCGCTTCGGCTGCCGTGAAGTCGTCCTCTGCCATGCCGATCGCAAAAAAAGAAAGGCACCCACATGGGGTGCCTTTTGTCAGTCAGCGATGTCCGCCGACGGCGGACGTTTGGGCGCTTCAGGCCGCGCTGGCCAGCGCGCCGTCGAGAAGCTTGTGGAGCGACTCCCATTCGGGCTCGCCGACGTAGCGCTTGAGAATCTTCCCGTTCTTGTCGACCACGAAGGTCGTCGGGGTGAGTTGCACGTCACCGAAGGCCTTGGCGGCCGTGCCGTCGGAGTCCATTGCCACCTTGAACGGCAGGTCGCGGGTCTTGGCGAAGTTGGCGACGTACATCGGCGGGTCGTAGTTCATCGCCACGGCCACGAAGTCCAGGCCCTTGTCCTTGAACTGCTGGTAGGTCTTGATCATGTCGGGCATTTCCTTGACGCACGTGGTGCAGCTCGTGGCCCAGAAGTTGATCAGGTAGACCTTGCCCTTGAGGTCGGCCGTGCTGACCTTTTCGCCCGAGAGCAGCGTGAAGGTGGCGGCGGGTACGGTGCTGGCCGGCGCCAGCGCGCGGAAGCCGAAAAAGCCGAGCACGGCGAGGATGACCACGGCGACGGCGATCGGCACGATCGGGCGGCGCTTCGGTGCGGTGGAGACGGTGGAGTCAGACATGGGAGGCAGTCCCGTGAGATGGATCGGCGGAAAATCGTCGAAGAACGTCGCTATTCTACTTCCGGGCGATCTTGGCGCGCGCGGTGTCCAGCGCCTGCTCCAGGTAGGCGCCGTAGAAATCGCCCTGCAAGCCCAGCAGCGCGTTGGCCACGGGCTGGCCGTTGGCGTCGAGGAACAGCACGGTCGGTGCCACGGACACATTGTGAGCACGCGCCCACTTCTTGGCGGTGGTCATGGTGCCGTCGATGTCGCGCATCGGCGTGTCGGCGGTCATGTCCACTTCCCGCGCGGCGATCTCGCCGGCGGCGGCCTGCGGCGCGAGGTAGTTGCGGCGCACCGTCTCGCAGTAGCTGCAGCCGGGCAGGCTGACCAGCACCACCAGCGGCTCGCCGGACTTGGCGGCGGCGGCGGTCTGGGCGGCCACGTCGGTCACGGCAGGCAGGTGGCCCGCCGCGTTGGCGGCGCCGCTGGCCAGCAGCAGGGCCGCGAGCCAGGGCAGGGCACGAAGGGTGGACAGGCGTGGACGCATAGGGGGGGAACTCGCAGAAAATCGATGCGGCGACGAGCGGTCGCGCGCGGCTTCCCGGATAATACCGGCTTGCGCCAGCGGGCGTGCGAGTGGTCAAAGACGCACCCGTCAGCCCCGTCGCCTGATAAGAATGTTCTCCATGCTCCGCCAACCCCGCCGACCGCTCCGTTCGCTTCCCCACGCCATCCTGCCGTCCCTTGTCCTCGTGCTGCTGGCGGCGCTGGCCGGCTGCTCGCCGCGCTATGACTGGCGCACCATCCTGTCCGACGATGGCCGGTACGCCGCGCTCTATCCCGGCAAGCCGACCAGCGCCGCGCGTGACGTGGCGATTGCCGGGCGCAAGCTGCCGATGACGATGGAAGCGTCCCGCATCGACGACACGCTGTTCGCCGTGGGCGTGGTCACGCTGCCCGCCGATGACGCCGCGCTGCGCCGCGAGGCGCTGGCGTCGATGCAGGCCGGCCTCGTGGCCAACCTCGGCGCCCATCCCGAGGCCCCGGCGCGCACGCGCGCGATCACGGTGACGTCGGCCGCCAAGCCGCCCGTGGCGCTGGAGGGCGTGGAGCTGACCGTAACCGGCGTCTCGCCGCAGGACAAATCGCCGCGCCGGCTTACCGCGCGGCTGGTGGCGTCCGGCACGCGCGCGTATCAGGCCGTCGTGCTCGAGTCGGGCGACGCCGCCCGTGACGCGCGGCAGGCCGAGCAGGTGGAGCAGTTCCTGACCGGATTCCATCCGTTCTGACCGATTTCTGTGAGTTGACTGACGTTCCAAGGAGAACAAGATGCGTTGGGAAGTGTGGCTGGCGTATTTCGCCGCGTGCTGGGTGATCGCGATTTCGCCGGGGTCGGGCGCCGTGCTGTCGATGAGCCACGGGCTCTCGTACGGGCTGAAGAAGACAACGACGACGATCATGGGCCTGCAAACGGGCCTGGTGATCATCCTGCTGATCGCGGGCGGCGGGCTGGGCGCGCTGCTGCTGGCCTCCGAAGAGGCGTTCGTGGTGGTCAAGACCATCGGCGCGGCCTACCTGATCTACCTCGGCATCCAGCAATGGCGGGCCAAGGTCGAGTCGCAGGGGGAAGGCAATGTTGATGGCGAGGGCGCCCCGGGCCGCGCGCGCGTCGCCGTGATGAGCCGCCGCCGCCGGTTCGCCACGGGTCTGCTGACCAACGTGACGAACCCAAAGGGGATCATCTTCATGGTGGCCGTGCTGCCGCAGTTCATCGACCCGACCCATCCGCTCGGCCCGCAGCTCGCCATCCTGGCCGCGACGATGTGCGGCGTGGATCTGGTCGTCATGCACGGCTACGCGCTGTTGGCCTCGCGCATGCAGGGCCTGTTCCGCAACGCCCGCGCGGTGCGCTGGCAGAACCGCTTCTTCGGCGGCGTGCTGGTGGCCGTGGGCACGGCGCTGTTCTTCGTGCGCCGGCATCCGGCCTGAAGTCGCAGCAAGATGGTCGCGATCCGGCTGGCGCCTGCCGGCCGGGTTTGCTTCAATGGGGAGAGACCGTTGCCGGAGATCCCCGATGCCTGCTGTACTGCGTTCTGCCCTGATCGCCCAGAGCGCCCTGAGCGCCCTGAGCGCCCTGACTGGCGCGCACCGGGAGCCCCCTCCCGAGCCCCCGCCGCCCGGCCACCCGCCTGACCTGCCCCCAATCGAGGAGCCGCCGCCCCCGCCGGTGGAACCCCCGGTCTAACCCGCCCGCAACGCGCGCCGGTACTGGATGGCTTCCGCCACATGCGCGGCGGTCAGTACCGCCGCGTCTTCCAGGTCCGCGATCGTCCGGGCCACCTTCAGCACCCGGAAATACGCCCGCGCCGACCAGCCCAGCTTCTGCATCGCCCCGCGCAGCAACGCCTGCGCGTCGGCCGCCAGCGGGCAGTGATCGTCGATGGCGCGCCCGGACAACTCCCCATTCGGCATGCCTTGCCGCCCCAGCTGCCGCGCCCGCGCTGCCACGGCCCGTGCGCGTACCGCCGCGCTGCCCTCGCCGGGCGGGCCATCGAAAATCTCCTGCTGGCTTTGCGCCGGCACCTCGATCTGCAGGTCCACGCGGTCCAGCAGGGGCCCGGACACCTTCGACTGGTAACGCTGGATCTGGTCCGGCGTGCAACGGCAGGGCCGCGACGGGTGGCCGAGGTAGCCGCACGGGCACGGGTTCATCGCCGCCACGAACTGGAAGCGCGCGGGGAAGTCCGACTGGCCCGCCGCGCGCGAAATGGTGATGTGGCCGGTCTCCAGCGGCTCGCGCAGGACTTCGAGCACGCGGCGCTCGAACTCTGGCAATTCGTCGAGAAACAGCACGCCGTGATGGGCCAGCGAGATCTCCCCGGGACGCGGATTGCCGCCGCCGCCGACCAGTGCCGGCGCGCTGGCCGTGTGGTGCGGGCTGCGGAACGGGCGCCGGCCCCATTGCGCCGGCTGGAAGCCGCCCGGCGTCAGGCTCAGCACGGCGGCGGCTTCGAGCGCCTCGGCAGCCGTCATCGGCGGTAGCAATCCGGCGAATCGTTGCGCGAGCATCGACTTGCCGGTGCCGGGCGGCCCCACCAGCAGGGCGGAATGCTGGCCCGCCGCCGCGATCTCCATCGCCCGCCGCGCCTGTAGCTGGCCGCGCACGTCGCGCATGTCCGGACCGATATTGACGCCATCGGGCCATGCGGCCAGCCCCGGCGGCTCGGCGCGCGGCAGGCGCCGGTCGGGCAGGGGGCCGAGGTGGTCGCAGACATCGCGCAGGGTGGCGCCCGCGTGGACGGTCAGGCCATCGACCAGCGCGGCTTCGGGGCCGTTGCCGTCGGCGACGATAAAGGCGCGCGCCGGCTGGCCCTGGGCGGTGCGGCGGGCGTTGTCGCGGGCGAGCCCCATCGCCATGACCAGCGCGCCGCGCACCGGGCGCAGGTCGCCGGCCAGCGACAGCTCGCCCGCAAATTCGCAGGCATCGAGCCCGTCCCCCGGCAGCTGGCCGCTCGCCACGAGGATGCCCAGCGCGATGGCCAGATCGAAGCGACCGGACTCCTTGGGCAGGTCGGCCGGGGCGAGGTTGACGGTGATGCGCCGGGCTGGAAACTCGTAGGCGCTGTTGAGCAAGGCGGCACGCACGCGCTCGCGGCTCTCGCGCACCTCGGTGTCGGCTAGTCCGACGATATTGAACGCGGGCAGCCCGTTGGCGATGTGGATCTCCACGGCCACCGGCGGCGCCTCCACCCCCGTCAGCGCCCGGCTGCGCAGCACGGCGAGACTCATGGTGCGGGCCGCTCCCGATTTGCGAAAGTGTTAACGAAAAAGGCCGCCGGAGTCCGGCGGCCTTTCTGGCCTTCTGGGGTGGCGCTGGATCGGCGCCGGGGCGTCATACCCCTGCCGTCGGCGCGCCGCCCTGGGGCGCTGCCCCCGGCGTGGCGCGGCGCTCAAGCTCGGTCACGCGGGCTTCCAGCTCCTCGAGCCGGGCGCGCGTGCGGGCCAGCACCTGCGACTGCACGTCGAATTCCTCGCGCGTGACCAGGTCCAGGCGCGCAAAGCCCTGCGTCATCATGCTGCGCACGTTTTTCTCGATGTCCTTGGCCGGCGAGTTGCGCAGCGCCTCACTGACCTTCTGCTGCAGGTCGTTGAACAGATCGGTCGGTTTCATGGTGGAACTCCTCGTGGTGACCAATGCAATGGATTCGGGGTCCGCTGCGCTGCTATCCGCACTCCCGCACCGGAATGGTGCTGACGGACCCGGCGAGCGCCGGGATCGACGCATGCCGGTGCACCCGACTGGGGCGCGGTGCGTCCTGGCACCCATCTTGTGTCCGTCATGCGTCCGCCGGCCGCCTTCGCGCCTGGGGGATCGCGCCAAGCGCGCAGCACTTGACCTGTATGGGCGGATTATGACCCCTCGGCGCCCGCCATGAAAGCGCCGGCAAGGCCCGGACACATCTTTTAACGGATTTGGCGGGGGCGAAATGTCTGTTTCGATCGTCGACAAAGTGGTGTGTCGGGCGCCCGCGAACGATCCGGAAGCCCCCCAGGACGATGCACCGCAGGCGGGGAATCGGGCTGGCACGGCTGTTGCAGTAATCGGCTCAGGAGCGTCAATGCCCGAGGCAGCGGAAAAAGCCGCCCGGGCACAAACAAAGGTAGCAAACACCTCAAATCGAGCCCGCGAAGACCACAAGGAAAAGGAGAAACCCCGATGAAGACGTTCAGCCTCGCAGTCAGCGCCAGCGCCGCCGCACTTCTGCTGGCAGCCGCCCCGGTCATGGCGCAGACCGCCCCGGCCGAGCCGGCCCCGGCCGCCGCCCCGGCTGCAGCCCCCGCCGAGGAAGCATCGCCGCATACCTTCACGGCGAACGTCTCGCTGGTCAGTGACTACCGCTATCGCGGTATCAGCCAGACCAACCGCCGTCCGGCCATTCAGGGTGGGTTCGATTACGCGCATTCGAGCGGCTTCTATGTCGGCAACTGGAACTCGAGCATCAGCTGGCTCGAAGACGCCGACTCGACGGTCTCGGCGCCCGTGGAAATGGACTTCTACGGCGGCTTCAAGAACACCTTCAGCGCCGGCGGCGCCGATTTCAACTATGACGTGGGCGTGCTCGAGTACTACTACCCGGGCGGCTACAACACCCCGCGCCCCTACACCACCGAGCTGTACGCCGGCATTGGCTGGGGCCCGGTCTTCCTGAAGTATTCGCACTCGCTGACCAACCTGTTCGGGTTCAACGACTCGAAGAACAGCTACTACATCGACCTGACGGCCAACGTGCCGCTGAATTTCTGGGACCTGACCTTCAACGCCCACGTGGGCTACCAGGGCGTGAAGAATTTCAGCGATGCGTCGTACACCGACTGGAAGGTCGGTCTGACCAAGGACCTGGGCAAGGGTTTCGCGGTGGCGATTGCGTACGTGGACACCAACGCCGACAAGGCCGTGTACACCAACACGCGCGGTCGCTACCTGGGCAAGTCGACGTTCTGGGCGTCGCTCACCAAGACTTTCTAATTAGTGCATCGAGGCGGGCGGCCTGCCAGACCGGGTCGCCCCGAGGAGAAATGGGATGAAACTCATCATTGCAGTCATCAAGCCGTTCAAGCTGGACGAGGTGCGCGAGGCGCTCTCGGACGTCGGCGTGTCCGGTATCACCGTGACCGAAGTCAAGGGGTTTGGCCGCCAGAAGGGCCATACCGAGCTGTACCGGGGCGCCGAGTACATCGTGGACTTCCTGCCCAAGGTGAAGATCGAGGTGGCGGTGCCGGACGACGTGGTGGAACGCGCCATCGAGGCCATCGAGAAGTCGGCCCGCACCGGCAAGATTGGCGACGGCAAGATCTTTATCGCGCCGATCGAACAAGTCATTCGCATCCGCACCGGCGAGACCGGCGGCGACGCGCTCTGACACGAGATAAAAGACACGAGACAAGAGGTTAAGCTCATGACAACCTGGTTCAAGCGAATCCTGACGGCCGGCGCGATGTCGCTGGCGCTCGGCACGGCCGGCCTCGGCCTGTCCACCCATGCCGTGGCGCAGGACAAGCCCGCCGCCGAGGCTTCGGCCCCGGCAGCGGCCACCGCCGCTGCCCCCGCTGCCGCCGCCCCGGCTGCCGCGGCCCCTGCCGCCGCCGCTGCTGCGCCGGCCGAGGCTGCCCCCGCCGCCGCGCCCGTGCCGAACAAGGGCGATACCGCCTGGCTGCTGGTCTGCACGGCCTTCGTCATCCTGATGACGCTGCCCGGCCTGGCCCTGTTCTACGGCGGCCTGGTCCGCTCCAAGAACATGCTCTCGGTGCTGATGCAGTGCCTGGTGATCTTCTCGGTGGTGTCGATCCTGTGGGCCGTCTACGGCTACAGCTTCGCCTTCACCGAAGGCAACGCGTTCTTCGGCGGCACGGACCGGCTGTTCATGAAGGGCCTGACGGTGGACGCCGTGGCCGCCACGTTCAGCAAGGGCGTGGTCGTGCCGGAACTGGTGTTCTTCGCCTTCCAGTGCGCCTTCGCCGCCATCACCTGCAGCCTGATCATCGGCGCCTTCGCCGAGCGCGCCAAGTTCTCGGCCGTGCTGGTGTTCGTGGTGCTCTGGTTCACCTTCGCCTACATCCCGATGGCCCACATGGTCTGGTTCTGGCCGGGTCCGGACGCCTACACCGACGCCGCTGCCGGCACGGCCGCCACGGCCAAGTCGGGCTGGCTGTTCCAGAAGGGCGCGCTGGACTACGCCGGCGGTACCGTGGTGCACATCAACGCCGCTGTCGCGGGCCTGGTGGGTGCCTTCATGTACGGCAAGCGCATCGGCTTCGGCCGCGAAGCGATCCGTCCGCACAGCCTGACCTTCACCATGGTCGGTGCCTCGCTGCTGTGGTTCGGCTGGTTCGGCTTCAACGCCGGCTCGGGCCTGGAAGCCAACGGCGGCGCCGCCCTGGCCTTCGTCAACACGCTGCTGGCTACCGCCGCCGCCGTGCTGTCGTGGACCTTCGGCGAGTGGATCGGCAAGGGCAAGCCGTCGATGCTGGGTGGTGCCTCGGGCGCCGTCGCCGGCCTCGTGGCGATCACCCCGGCAGCCGGCTTCGTCGGCCCGATGGGCGCCATCGTGATCGGCCTGCTGGCTGGCCTGCTGTGCCTGTGGGGTGTGACCGGCCTGAAGCGCCTGCTCGGCATGGACGACTCGCTGGACGTCTTCGGCGTGCACGGCGTGGGCGGCATCCTGGGTGCGCTGCTGACCGGCGTGTTCGCCGCGCCCAGCCTGGGCGGCACGGGCATCTACGACTACGTGGCCAACAAGGTGGCGGACGATTACTCGATCGCCGGCCAGGTTTGGATCCAGTTCGAAGGCGTGCTGACCACCATCGTGTGGTCGGGCGTGGTGGCCCTGGTGGCCTACAAGCTGGTCGACATGCTGATTGGTCTGCGCGTTCCGGAAGAGGAAGAGCGCGAAGGCCTGGACATCACCTCCCACGGCGAAACCGCCTACGAGGTCTGATATCCACGACAGAGTTGTGCTGGAGAGCTGATTGGGAATCTTCTCTCAGGAGTTTCGCCCGGCCTCGTGCCGGGCTTTTTTCTGCCCGAATGCCGCCCGAACGGGCGCAGGGCCAGCCCCGACAAGGCCTCGCGGGGTATTCGCAGAGTGCTTAAATCGGATCTTAAAAAGTCTCAATTGTCTTTAAGGGGAGCCGCACATACAGTGCGAGTGAGGCAGTTTCCTCCACCTGCAGAACGCTCCCCGTATCTGTCAGGCCATTTGAAAGCGCGGCACACGCCGCGCTTTTTTTTTGCCCGACCGCCCCCACATCCCGGATTATTATGCTGACCGCCGCATATGGTTATACGGCGGGCGTCAGCAGCCTATTGGCCGTTCCTCTACAATCGGGGCGGACAATAAAGACGATCAATTAGGATGGATATGGTCCCGCATCTCATCACCGCGCTGAACGGTCCGCTGCTCGAACTCGAAAAGAAGATCCTGGACGCGACGCCGTCCATCGAGCGCTGGTTCAGGCTGGAATGGCAGGAGCATACGCCGCCGTTCTACTGTTCCGTGGACCTGCGCAATGCCGGGTTCAAGCTGGCGCCGGTGGATACCAACCTGTTCCCGGGCGGGTTCAACAACCTCGCCCCGGAAATGCTGCCGCTGGCCGTCCAGGCCGCCATGGCCGCGATCGAGAAGATCTGCCCGGACGCCAAGAACCTGCTGCTGATCCCCGAGCGGCACACCCGCAACATGTTCTATCTGCAGAACGTGGCGCGGCTGTCGCTGATCATGCGCCAGGCGGGCCTGAATGTGCGCCTGGGGTCGCTGTCCGAGGACATCACCGAACCCACCCCGATCGAGCTGCCCGACGGCCAGACGCTGGTGGTGGAGCCGCTCGCGCGGCTGGGCACCAAGGGCCGCCGGCTGGGGCTGAAGGACTTCGACCCCTGTTCGATCCTGCTCAACAATGACCTCTCGGCCGGCATTCCGCCCGTGCTCGAGAACATCAACGAACAATATCTGCTGCCGCCGCTGCACGCGGGCTGGTCCACGCGCCGCAAGAGCAGCCACTTCGCCGCCTACGACGAGGTGGCCAAGAAGTTCGCCAAGCTGATCGATATCGACCCGTGGATGGTCAATCCCTACTTCGCCCGGACCACCGGCGTGGACTTCCACGAGCGCGTGGGCGAGGAGGAGCTGGCCGATGCCGTGGAAGGCGTGCTGAAGAAGATCGCCAAGAAATACCGCGAGTACGGCATCAAGGAAACGCCTTACGTGGTGGTGAAGGCCGATGCCGGTACCTATGGCATGGGTATCATGACCGTGCGGGACCCGTCCGAGGTCAAGGGCCTGAACCGCAAGGAACGCAACAAGATGAGCGTGGTGAAGGAGGGGCTGGAAGTCTCCGACGTCATCATCCAGGAAGGCGTGCACACCTTCGAGAAGGTGAACGAGGCGGTGGCCGAGCCGGTGGTCTATATGATCGACCGCTACGTGGTGGGCGGCTTCTACCGCGTCCACACGGGCCGCGGCAACGACGAGAACCTGAACGCGCCGGGCATGCACTTCGTGCCGCTGGCGTTTGCCCCGAACGGCATTCCGGACAGCCACGCCAAGCCGGGCGCGGCCGTGCCGAACCGCTTCTATATGTATGGCGTGGTGGCGCGGCTGGCGCTGCTGGCGGCCTCGCTGGAACTCGAGAAGACCGATCCGAACCCGATCATCTGAGCCAGGAACCCAGATCCCACCATGCGCATCCTGTTCATTACCGACCCGCTGGAGACCTTCAAGACGTACAAGGACTCCACCTACGCCATGATGAAGGAAGCGGCGGCGCGGGGGCACGAGCTGTCGTTCTGCCTCCAGTCGCGGCTGTCGCTGGCCAATAACGTGGTGGAGGCGGTGACGCAGCCGCTGCGCGTCACGGACGATGCCACCGACTGGTTCCGCCTCGGCGAGCCGGTGCTGACCCCGCTGGCCACGTTCGACGCGGTGCTGATGCGCAAGGATCCGCCGTTCGACATGGAGTATGTGACTAGTACGTGGCTTTTGGAGCTGGCCGAGGCGCAGGGTGCCCGCATCTTCAACAAGCCGCAGGCGATTCGCGACCACTCGGAGAAGCTGGCCATCGCCCGCTACCCGCAGTTCGTCACGCCGACGCTGGTCACGCGCGATGCGGACCGCATCCGCGCCTTCCATGCCGAGCACCAGGACATCATCGTCAAGCCGCTGGACGGCATGGGTGGCATGGGCATCTTCCGCGTGGGGCCCGATGCGATGAATCTTGGCGCGATCGTCGAGACGCTGGGCGACAACGGCGCCCGCACGCTGATGATCCAGCGCTACATCCCGGCCATCAAGGAAGGCGACAAGCGCATCCTGCTGATCGGCGGCAAGGCGGTGCCGTACTCGCTGGCGCGGATTCCGCAGGGCACCGAGATCCGGGGCAACCTGGCGGCCGGCGGGCTGGGGCGCGCCCAGGAACTGAGCGCGCGCGACCGCGAGATCGCCGAGACGCTGGCGCCGGGCCTGTTCAAGCAGGGCCTGCTGCTGGTGGGCCTCGACGTGATCGGCGACTGCCTGACTGAAGTCAATGTGACGAGCCCGACCTGTTTCCAGGAAATCACGCAGCAGACCGGCTTCAACGTGGCCGCGATGTTTGTCGATGCGCTGGAAGCTGCCGTCAACAACAAATAAGACAACCGGGCGACGCTAAGGCACCACACTCCGGGGACGCCGGGCGGTATCGCGGGATTTGGCCGCGAGGCCGCCTGCTACAATTCGGGCAGTCCAACGGATTCACATCATGGCCGGAATTCTGATCATCGCGCACGCGCCGCTGGCTTCGGCGCTGCGGGATTGCGCTGCCCACGTCTATTGCGGCCAACCGCCGCGCGTGGAGGCCATCGACGTCCTTCCCGACGCCGACCCTGCCGTGGTGCTCGCCGAAGCCCGGCGCCGCCTGGCCGCGGTCTCCGAGGTCAACGGCGCCCTGGTGCTCACCGATATTTTCGGGGCCACGCCGGCCAATATCGCCGCGCGCCTGGCCGATCCCGGCAAGGTCAAGGTGCTTGCCGGCGTCAATCTTCCCATGCTCGTGCGCGCGATCTGCTACCGCACCGAGGTGCTCGACCAGCTTGCCACCAAGGCGCTGGCCGGCGGCGCGCAGGGCGTGCTGCAGGTCGGCAACACCACTGTCCAGAACCAAACCGCCAATCATCCCGACAAATATGCTGCTGAGGGACACAACCATCATCAATAAGCTCGGGCTCCACGCCCGCGCCTCCGCCAAACTGACGCAACTGGCGGGGAGTTTCGCCAGCCAGGTCAAAATGTCCCGCAACGGTCGCCAGGTCGATGCCAAAAGCATCATGGGCGTCATGATGCTTGCGGCGGGCATTGGTTCGACGGTCACGATCGAGACCGATGGCCCCGACGAGAACGAGGCGATGGACGCGCTGCTGGCGCTGATCGCCAACCGGTTCGGCGAGGGCGAGTGAGTATCGACGCACAATACCGAATTCCTAAACGTTCCTGACGGAGCGGTTCATGCCTTTTGCCTTGCACGGCATTCCGGTTTCGCGTGGGGTCGCCATCGGGCGGGCCCACATCCTCGCACCGGCTGCGCTCGACGTTTCGCACTATCTGGTCGATGAAGACCGGCTCGATGCGGAGGTGGAGCGATTACGTTCGGCGCGCGCCGCCGTGCGCGCGGAACTGGTGACGCTCAAGCGTGACCTGCCGCGCGACGCGCCCGAGGAAATGGGCGCGTTCCTGGACGTGCACGCGATGATCCTCGACGACGAGGCGCTCTCGCGCGAGCCCGAGGCCCTGATCCGCCAGCGGCGCTACAACGCCGAGTGGGCGCTCACCACCCGCCTCGAGGAACTGATGCGTCAGTTTGACGAGATCGAGGACGAGTACCTGCGTGAGCGCAAGGCCGACATCCAGCAGGTGGTGGAGCGGATCCTGAAGGTGCTGGCCGGCGCGCCGGTGCTGGCGCCGGCGCCCGTGCCGGCCCTGGCCCCGGACGGCGAGCCCGCGCCGGGCGTGATCGTCGTGGCGCATGACATCGGCCCGGCGGACATGCTCCAGTTCCGCCAGACCGTGTTCCATGGCTTCGTGACCGACCTGGGCGGGCGCACCTCGCACACGGCCATCGTCGCGCGCAGCCTGGACATCCCGGCCGCCGTGGGCGTGAAAAGCGCCAGCGAGCTGATCCGCCAGGACGACTGGATCATCATTGATGGCGATGCGGGGCTGGTCATCGTCGATCCGTCGGCAATCATCCTCGAGGAATACCGCCACCGCCAGAGCGAGCGCGCGCTGGAGAAGAAGCGCCTGCAACGGCTGCGCCACACGCCGTCCGTGACGCTGGACGGGCTCGAGATCGAGTTGCTGGCCAATATCGAACTGGCCGAGGACGCCACCGCCGCGCTGGCCGCCGGCGCAGTCGGCGTGGGGCTGTTCCGCTCCGAATTCCTGTTCATGAACCGGCGCGACGCCATGCCCGACGAGGAGGAGCAGTTTGCCGCCTACCGTCGCGCGGTGGAGGCGATGCACGGCCTCCCCGTGACCATCCGCACCATCGACGTCGGCGCCGACAAGCCGCTGGACCTGCGTGGCGACGACTTCGAGACCGCACTGAACCCGGCGCTCGGGCTGCGCGCGATTCGCTGGTCGCTGTCCGAGCCGGGGATGTTCCTGACCCAGCTCCGCGCGCTGCTGCGCGCCTCGGCGTTCGGCCCGGTGCGGCTGCTGATTCCGATGCTGGCCCACGCGAGCGAGATCGACCAGACGCTGGACCTGATCGCCCAGGCGCGGCGCCAACTCGACGAGCGCGGCCAGCCATACGACCCGAGCATGAAGGTCGGGGCGATGATCGAGATCCCGGCTGCCGTCCTGCTGTTGCCGCTGTTCCTCAAGCGGATGGACTTCCTGTCGATCGGCACGAACGACCTGATCCAGTACACGCTGGCCATCGACCGCGCCGACAACGCCGTGGCCCACCTCTATGACCCGCTCCACCCGGCCGTGCTGCAACTGATTGCCCGCACCATCCAGGAAGCCAACCGGGCCGGCGTGCCCGTGGCCGTGTGCGGCGAGATGGCGGGGGACCCGGCCATGACGCGGCTCCTGCTGGGCATGGGCCTGCGCGAGTTCTCCATGCACCCGGCGCAGTTGCTGCGCGTGAAGCAGGAAGTGATCCATGCTGACTGCGAGAGCCTGGGGCCGCTGGTGGACCGCGTGCTCAACTGCTACGAGCCCGAGGAACTGGCGGCGGCGCTGAAGCAGATCGCGCCCTGAGGCACATCCTCCCAAGTCTCATACAACCCTCTGATTCTTAGGGTTTCTGTCTGCAATGTTGGCGAAGCCGGGGTCACTTTCCTGTCGGAAAAGTGACCCCGAAAGTCCATGCTTATCGCCTGTGTGACGCCATACCCCCAAAGCGATTAATGGGAATTGTTATCATTCTGCTTCTCTGATATTCTGGCCTCCATCGCTGTTCGGCATGCCGGTGCCGACACCGCCCCCAGGAGGTATTTGTGTACGTTTGCATCTGCAACCAGGTTACCGACCACGAGATTCATGGCGCCGTTCACCTTGGCGTCTCGACCATGGACGAACTCGCCGAGACCCTCGGCGTGGGCACCTGCTGCGGCCGTTGCCGCGACTGCGCGAAGCAAGTGCTGTGCGAAGGCGTGGCCGCCGTGCAGACGATGCGTGCCTCCTCGCTATCGACCATTCAGGTCGTCGAGATTTCTTCCTGTTCCACGACTACGTCACGTGCGATAATGGACGCTCGTGACCCGGCAGTCGCGAACGATCAGCGTACCGCGCTGGTGGCCTGATCGATTCAGGCTTTACCGCGGTTCCGACTGCAATGGGGCGCCACTTGGCGCCCCTTCGTGCTTTTGCGCGGGTCCGGTTGTCATGACAGGAGCCCCCCTATGAAAGGTGACAAGAAGGTCATCCAGCATTTGAACGCCCAGCTCAAGAACGAGCTGACCGCGATCAACCAGTATTTCCTCCACGCCCGCATGTATCGGCACTGGGGCCTGAAGAAGCTCGGTGATGTCGAGTACAAGGAATCGATCGGCGAAATGAAGCACGCCGACCGCCTGATCGACCGCATCCTGATGCTTGACGGCCTGCCGAACCTCCAGGACCTGCACAAGCTGCTGCTCGGCGAAGACACGCCCGAAATGCTCAAGTGCGACCTGAAGCTCGAGCAGACCGCGCACGCCACCGTCAAGGAAGGCGTTGCGTACTGCGAGTCGGTGGGCGATTACGTGAGCCGCGAGATCCTCGTGGACATCCTCACGGACACCGAGGAACACATCGAATACCTGGAGACGCAGCTCGACCTGATCGACAAGGTTGGCCTGCAGAACTATCTGCAGTCGCAGATGGAGCCGGGCGAGCAGTAAGCCGCCGGCCCACCGCGCGGTGCCTGGCGGCATCGCGCATCCGTGCGGGACGGGTTATTAACCGTTCTCATTCGGATTCTTTTCTTCATCCAGCATTTCCGGCAGCACATCGCGCCAATCAGGCGAACCGGCGGGGAGGGGGCTCCACCGCCGGGATCGCCGGGTCGATGGCCCGCTAGCGCTTTCGTTAGTGGTGACCGCCGCAGACCTCGCAGGCCGGCGTGCGCGCCAGCCGCATCGTGGTCCACTCCATCGACATTGCATTGACCATCAGCAGCCGGCCGGCCAGCGTCTGGCCGACGCCCGTCAGCAGCTTGAGCGCCTCCGCCGCCTGCACCGTGCCGACCATGCCGACCAGCGGGGCGAACACGCCCATCGTCGCGCAGGCGGCTTCGGGGGCGGGTTCCGAGGGCGGGAACAGGCAGCCGTAGCACGGGGCATCGGCATCGCGCAGGTCGAACACGCTGACCTGGCCGTCGAAGCGCAGCGCGGCACCCGACACCAGCGGCTTGCGATGGGCGAGGCAGGCGCGGTTCACCGCGTGCCGTGTGGCGAAATTGTCACAACAATCGAGCACGACATCGGCAGCAGCCACCAGCGCATCCAGCTCGGCATCGCCCACGCGCTGGGCCACGAGCCGCACATCGACATCAGGATTGATCCGCAGCAGCCCTTCCCGCGCCGACTCCACCTTGGGCCGGCCCACGTTGGCCGTGGTGTGAAGGATCTGGCGCTGGAGGTTGGTCAGGTCCACGTCGTCATCGTCGACGATGGTGATGCGCCCCACGCCGGCCGAGGCCAGGTAGGGCAGCGCGGCCGCCCCGAGCCCGCCCGCGCCGATCACCAGCGCATGGCCCGCCAGCAGCCGTTCCTGGCCCTCGATGCCGAGTTCGTCCAGCAGGATATGGCGCGAGTAGCGCAGCAGTTGGTCGTCGTTCATGTGCGAAAGCATCCGCTAGAAACAAGAACGGCCCGCCGGTGAACACCGCGGGCCGTCGCAATCCTCAGGATGCGCCCGGAGCCAAGCCCGAGCGCGCGCCGTCAGCGATTCTTGCCGGTCGGCGTGCCCAGCGGGTCGCCCATCGGCGCGCTGGCGGGCGGCTGGCTGGCTGGCTTCGCTGCCGGCTTGGAGGCGGGCTTCGCCGGGGCCTTGTCGGCGGCCGGCTTGGCCTTGCCCTTGTCCGCATCGGTGTCCGGCTTGCCAGCGGCCTGCGAGGCCTCGAGCCGCGACTTCGAACGCTGCACCGGCTTGCCGTTGAGCTGCGCGATAGCCTGCTGGAGCATGAAGTCGTCGGCCGTGCCGAATTCCACCGGCTTCTTGCGGCGATCCTTCTCGCGCTCTTCCGGCGTCTTCTTGGCGTTTTCTTCCTCGAGGCGGCGCAGTTCGTCCACCCGGCGCTGCTCGCGCGCATTCATTTCCGGCTCTTCCGACTCCTGCTTGTTGTGCAGGTGGCGTTCGGTGTCGATTTCGCGCGTGATCAGCGCGTCGTCCGGATCGCCCTCGGGGTTCTGGTCGACCGGGATGTCCGGGCGGATGCCCTTGGCCTGGATCGACTTGCCCGTCGGCGTGTAGTAGTACGCGATGGTCAGCTTGATGCCGGTGTCATTGGTCAGCGGCCGCACGGTCTGCACCGAACCCTTGCCGAACGTGGTCTTGCCCATCAGCGTGGCGCGATGGTGATCCTGGAGCGCGCCGGCCACGATTTCCGATGCCGAGGCCGAGTAGGCGTTCGTCAGCACGATCATCGGAATCTTCTTGAACAGCGGCGGCAGGTCCTTGAGTGGATCGTCCTCGAGCGACGAGAGGCGGTAGTTGTTGAAGGTAGCCTTGTAGACGCGCTTGGCGTCCGGCACCTGGCCGTTGGTGGAGACCACGGTGGCATCGTCGGGCAGGAACGCCGCGGCCACGCCGACCGCGCCCTGCAGCACGCCGCCGCCGTTGTTGCGCAGGTCCAGGATCACGCCCTTGAGGCCCGGGTTCTTCTCGGCCATCTCGCGCAGGCGGCGGCCCAGGTCGGACACCGTGCGCTCCTGGAAGCTCGTCAGGCGGATCCAGCCGATGGTGTTGTTGTCCAGCATCTTGGTCTTGACCGACTGCACGCGGATCTCCGCGCGCGTGATCGAGACCGGGAACGTGCGTTCCTCGCTCTTGCGGTAGATCGTCAGCGTGACCTTGGTGCCGGGCTCGCCGCGCATGCGCTTGACCGCCTGCTCCAGCGGGAGGCCGCGCACGGGCTTGTCGTCGATGCGGGTGATCAGGTCGCCCGGCTGGATGCCGGCGCGGAAGGCGGGGGTGTCCTCGATCGGGTTGATGACCTTGACCAGGCCTTCTTCCTGCGAGATCTCGATGCCCAGGCCGGCGAAGCGGCCGCGCGTGCCTTCCTGCAGTTCCTTGAAGTCCTTCTCGTCCAGGTAGGCCGAGTGTGGGTCGAGGCTGGCGACCATGCCCTTGATGGCTTCGGTCAGCAGCTTCTTGTCATCCACCGGCTCCACGTACTCACGCTTGATCTGGCCGAAGATGTCGGACATCAGCCGGAGCTGGTCGAGCGGCAGGGGCCCGGACGAGTTCTGGGCCGTCGCCGAGATCTGCAGCGTCGCGAGCACGCCGGCAACGACGCCGACCGAGACTAGGCTAATGTTCTTGAGCGTCTTACGCATGTGGGGCAGCCTGAACAGTATGAGGATTGGCTAGGGGGCGATCCGGGTGCCCGGCCTTAAGGCCGGCGGCGCCGGATTTGTCCGACAGTATAAGAGGGTGCGCAGAAAAAGGCCTGCGGGGGCTTGCGCGCCGGGTGGGCGCGGTCACACATGGCCGCGGGCAAGCTGCCCGCGCCTACCCGGTCCAGACCGGGGCGGGCGCGGGTTGCGGCCTGTCGTCAGCGGGCCTTGCCCTGGTTGGCCACGGCCGCCAGCGAGGCAGCCAGGGCTTCCTGGTCGCCCAGGTAGTAATGGCGCAGCGGGCGCAGGTTGGCGTCCAGTTCATAGACGAGCGGGATGCCATTGGGAATGTTGAGGCCGACGATGTCGTCATCCGAAATCTGATCGAGGTACTTCACCAGCGCGCGGATGCTGTTGCCATGGGCGGCAATCACCACGCGCTTGCCCGATTGGATGTCCGGAGCGATCGATTCGTTCCACAGCGGCATCACGCGGGCCACCGTGTCCTTGAGGCACTCGGTCAGCGGCACCTGGTCGCGCGGCACGTTGGCGTAACGCGGGTCGTTGAACGCGGCGCGTTCATCGTCCGGCTGCAGCGCGGGCGGCGGGGTGTCGTAGCTGCGGCGCCAGACCAGCACCTGATCGTCGCCGTACTTGGCGGCAGTCTCGGCCTTGTTCAGGCCCGACAGCGCGCCGTAGTGGCGTTCGTTCAGGCGCCATTCGTTGCGCACCGGAATCCACATTTCGTCCATTTCGTCCTGCACGTACCAGAGCGTGCGGATGGCGCGCTTGAGGACCGAGGTGTAGGCGATGTCGAAGCCATAGCCCGCTTCCTTGAGCAGCTTGCCGGCCTGCTTGGCCTGGGCGGCGCCGGTGTCGGTGAGGTCGACATCGACCCAGCCGGTGAAGCGGTTTTCGAGATTCCACGTGGATTCGCCGTGGCGGATGAGAACGAGCTTGTACATGCTGCTTCCAGGGTAGTAAGTGACCTGCGGCGCTCGCCCGCAAATAATGACGGGGGCGCGAAACCGCGTATTTTATAATGCCGCCGACCCAACCCAACGGAATGCCATTGTGAATTTCTTCGCCGATTACAACAACCTGGCCCTGATCGCCATCGCCGTGGTCTCCGGCGGCCTGCTGGCGTGGCCCCAGATCAAGAGCGGTACGGGCGGCAAGCGCCTCAATACGGCGGCCGCCACGCAGATGATCAACCGGCGCAACGCGGTGGTCGTGGACATCCGCGACGCCGCCGAATTCGCCAAGGGCCACATGCCGCAAGCGAAGAGTGCGCCACTTGCCGACCTGCCGTCGCGCGCCAGCGGCCTGGCCCGCGACAAATCCGTCCCCATCATCGTGATCTGCCAGACCGGCCAGCGCTCGGGCAAGGCCCAAGCAGCGTTGAAGGAAGCCGGGTACAGTGAGGTCTACGCGCTCGAAGGCGGCATGACAGCCTGGCAACAGGCCGGCCTGCCGGTCGTCAAGTAAGCGCGACAGCCCCATTTACAGCAGCGAAGCGGCGCGGTTCCGCCCGGGGCGGACCGCGCCGCCGCATTTTGAAGACAAGGAGATTCCGCATGGCCCGCGTCGTCATGTACAGCACGGTGGTGTGCCCCTATTGCCAGATGGCCGAACGGCTGCTGAAGCAACGGGGCGTCGAAGCGGTCGAAAAGATCCTGATCGACCGCGAACCGGGAAAGCGCGAGGAAATGATGTCGCGCACCGGCCGCCGCACCGTGCCACAGATCTATATCGACGAGACCCATGTGGGTGGCTTCGACGACCTCTCCGCGCTGGACCGCCAGGGCGGCCTGGTGCCGCTGCTGGCCGCCTGACCTGCCGGGTCTCCGGTAGCCCGCCGCCCATCGGATATCTGAGACGATTCTGATTCGGCGGCGAGCGGGTGAAATCGCCATCGGCGTCATGTACCATATGCGCTTTCCAGCCGGGCCCCGCGCCCGGCAGAGACCAAAAATCGATTCCAATCCGATTCAACCGGGAAGCCTTTCATGAGCGACGAGCAACAAGCCACCCAGCAGGACGATCAGCCCTTCTTCAACATCCAGCGCGTGTACCTGAAGGACATGTCGCTGGAGCAGCCGAACTCGCCGGCCATCTTCCTCGAGTCGGAAGCGCCGGCCGTGGAAGTGCAGGTCAACGTGGCCGCCGCGCAACTGCAGGAAGGCATTTTCGAAGTCGTGGTGACCGGCACGGTGACCACCAAGGTGCAGGACAAGGTAGCGTTCCTGGTGGAAGCCCATCAGGCCGGCATCTTCGACATCCGCAACGTGCCGGTGGAGCAGCTGGACCCGCTGCTGGGCATCGCCTGCCCGACCATCCTGTACCCGTACCTGCGCGGCAACGTGGCCGACGTGATCACGCGCGCCGGCTTCCAGGCGATTCACCTGTCGGAAATCAACTTCCAGGCACTCTACGAGCAACGCCTGCAGCAGGCCATGGAAGAAGCTGGCCAGCAGGGCGGCGAGTCGGGCATCGTGATGCCCGACGGCAGCCAGGCGCGCCACTGAGGCACCGGCAAAACGATTCTGGCGTCGTTGCGCGGCCTTGCCGTACCACTTGTACTGTCTGCGGCCGCGCGCCTAGCCAGAACCGCTTCGCTTCGTTTTGCCGGCGCCTCAGGGTGCCAGGCAGAACGGGCGACTTAAAACGGGGCTTCGGCCCCGTTTTGATTTCCCCCGCCATACTGACGTTATCCGCCATTCCGCCAGAATCGCCATGAAACTGACCTTCCTCGGCGCCGGGGCCTGGGGCACTGCCCTGGCCAGCCACGCGGCCACCGTGCACGATGTGGTGCTCTGGGGCCGCGATGCCGCGCAACTGGCCGATATCGCGCAAACCGGCATGAACGCGGCCTACCTGCCCGGGGTGGCGTTATCCCCCCGACTGGCCTGCGAAGCCGATTTCGATGCCGCCGTGGATCATGCGCTGGCTGACCCGGACGGGCTCCTGGTGGTGGCCACGCCGGTTTCCGGCCTGCGCGAGATGACGCGCCGGCTGGCCGCGCGCCATGCCGGACGGCCTGCGCCGCTGGCCATGCTCTGGCTCTGCAAGGGCTTCGAGGCCGACACCCACGCCATGCCGCACCAGATGGTGCGCGAGGAACTCGATGCGCTCGGCGTGACGCCGGGCCAGATCGAATATGGCGTGCTGACCGGGCCCAGCTTCGCCAAGGAAGTGGCTCAGGGGCTGCCGTGCGCGCTGACCGTGGCGGGCACGTCCCATGCGCTGGCGGACCGCGCGCAGGTGGCGTTCCATCACCATGCCATGCGGATCTATGGCAGCGATGACCTGATCGGCGTGGAGGTGGGCGGCGCGGTCAAGAACGTGCTGGCGATTGCCACCGGCGCCAGCGATGGTCTGGGCCTGGGCCTCAACGCGCGCGCGGCGCTGGTCACGCGCGGGCTGGCCGAGATGACCCGGTTCGGGCTGGCGCTCGGCGGCCGCGTGGAGACCTTCATGGGCCTCGCCGGGATGGGCGACCTGATCCTGACCGCCACCGGCGACCTCTCGCGCAACCGCAAGGTCGGACAGCAATTGGCGGGCGGCAAGACGCTCGAACAGGTGCTCGCCGACCTCGGCCACGTGGCCGAGGGGGTGCGATGCGCCCAGGCGGTGGCGGCGCTGGCCGCCCGGCATGGCGTGGAGATGCCGATCACGCGCGCGGTCTGCGCGGTGCTGTTCGAGGGCCTGTCCGCTGCCGACGCCGTGGCGCAACTGCTCCAGCGCGACGCGCGGGACGAATAACCGCAAATCCCCCAAGATTAGATGCCTAGCCGCCGCCAAGCCCTCGGGGCGATGATCGCCACGCTTTCCACGCTGTGCCTGGGCGCCGCGCCGGCGCTGGCGGAGACGTGGCCGTCGCGCCCCATCCGTATGATCGTGCCGTTCCCGGCGGGCTCCTCGCCAGACCTGATCGCCCGGATCGTCACCGAGAAGCTGGCCGTGGCGCTGGGCCAGCCGGTGGTGGTGGAGAACCGGCCCGGTGCAGGCGGCAATATCGGCACCGGCATGGTCGCCAAGGCCGTGCCGGACGGCAATACGCTGCTGTTTACGATCAACGGCCCGCTTGTCACGGCGCCGGCGCTCTACCGCCATCTTGGTTATGACCCGGTGCGCCAACTGGCGCCGGTGACGCTGGTGGCCACCTCGCCGAATGTGCTGGTGGTCGATGCGCGGCTGCCGGTGCACACGCTGGCCGACTTCGTCGCGCTGGCCAAGGCCCGGCCGGGCGCGCTGAACTATGGGTCGGTGGGCAACGGGAGTGCGGCGCACCTGGCCATGGAGCAGCTCAAGGCCATGGCTGGCATCGACCTCCAGCACGTGCCGTATCAGGGGTTTCCGCAGATCACCACCGCCATCGTCGGTGGGCAGGTGCAGGCCGGTTTCATGGTGCCCGCGATTGCCATGCCGATGGTGACGGCCGGCAAGCTGCGCCTGCTCGCCGTGACCTCCACGGGGCGTACCGGGCTGCTGCCGCAGGTGCCGACCGTGGCGGAATCGGGCTATCCGGGCTTCGAGGCCATCTCGTGGCAGGCCGTGCTGGCGCCAGCCGGGACGCCGGCGCCGGTGATCGACCGCCTGTACCGGGAACTCGTGACGATCATCGGCAGTGCCGACGTGCGCGAGAAGATGCGCGCCCAGTATTTCGTGCCGGCTGGTACCGCGCCGGCCTCGCTGCGCCAGACCATGGCCACCGAGACGGCCCGCTGGGCCAAGGTGATCCGCGCGGCGGGCGTGCAGCCCGAGGGCTAGGCGTCGCCCAGGCCGTCAGGCGCTCCTCTCCTGTCAGGCGCCGCCGGCGAAGCCGTTCTGGCGCCAGGCCTCGAACACCACCACGGCCACGGTATTGGAGAGATTCAGGCTGCGGTTGTCCGGCCGCATCGGCAGCCGGATGCGCTGCGTGGCCGGGAACCACTCGCGCCGCTCGGGCGCCAGGCCGCGGGTCTCCGATCCGAACACGAACCAGTCCCCGGGACGGAAACTGACTTGCCCGAACGGCGTGGAGCCGTGCGTGGTCAGGGCGAACATACGGTCCGGATCAGGCTGCTCGGCCGCCATCAGGGCGTTCCAGCTCTCGTGCACGCGCATCGTCGCGAATTCGTGATAGTCCAGGCCCGCGCGGCGCATGCGGGCGTCCTCGAGCGGAAATCCGAGCGGCTTGACGAGGTGCAGCTGCGCCCCCGTGTTGGCGCACAGGCGGATCACATTGCCGGTATTCGGCGGAATTTCGGGCTCGACGAGGACGACGTTGAACATGGCGCGATGGCTGGAAAATCGGCCCCGAGCTTACCGCGGCAGGGGGTGGCTGTCATCCCGTCGCATTTTTACGGGGTGCGCAGCGCGGGCAGGGCGGTGACGCGCCGGGCGCCATGGGCCTTGAGGACGGCGGCAGCGGCGCGCAGCGTGGCGCCGGTGGTCATCACATCATCGACCACGGCGATGTGGCGGCCGTCGAGGCACATGGGGCGGGCCAGTGCGAAGGCATCGCGCAGATTGGCCTGGCGGGCGGGCAGGTCCAGCATGAGCTGGGTGGCGGTGTCGCGCCGGCGGGTGAGCAGGGTCGCATCGGCGCGCACGCCGAGCCGCCGGGCCAGCGGGCGGGCAATCTCCCACGCCTGGTTGAAACCGCGCGCGGCCAGCCGTTGCGGCGCAAGCGGCACGGGGACGATGAGATCGGGAAGATTGGGAAGATCGGGCAGGGCGCGCAGGCTTTCGGCAAGCTGCGCGGCGATCCAGCCGGCGACGGGCAGCGCGGCGCCGAACTTGAGCCGCAGGATCAGGCGATCGAGTGGCTCGGCGTAGTCGGCCAGCGTCACGGTGGCGTCGATTGGGTCGTCGGGCACGCAGGCCGGGCAATGGCTCCCGCCCGGACTGGCACAGCGCGGGCAGCGGGGCCGCGCCGCCAACAGGGATCCGGCGCAGGCGGCGCAGACCACATCGCGCTGCACATCGCCGCAAATCGCACAGGCGGAGGGGAGCAAGGACGGGAGCAGGGACGGCAGCAGCCCAGCGAGGCAGCGCCCGGCAGCCCCGGCGGCGCGCGCGTATACTTGCGATCCTCGCGGTCCCGTCCGACCGCTCCCCACTGGTTCCGATTGTCCGTGTCCTTGCATGCCGCTGATTCTCCCGATGCCTGGTTGCCGCCCGCGCGGCTGACCCGGCTTGCCTTCGACCGCCGCAGCGCCGCCTTCGGCAAGCTGGATTTCCTGCTCGGCGAGATCGGCCGGCGCATGCAGGAGCGCATGGAGGTGATCCGGCTCGCGCCACGGCGCGCGCTCGATATCGGCTGCGGCCATGGCCAGGGCCTGGCGGGTTTGCGCGCGCGGTTTCCCGATGCGCAGATCGCCGGCCTCGATATTTCCGGCGCGATGCTGCACGAAGCCGGCCAGCGCGATCCGCAGCGCCGCCCGGGGTGGATCGGCCGCATGCTCGGCAAGCGTCCGATGTTCGACCTGGTGCAGGGCGATCTTGCCACACTGCCGTTTGATGGCGCCAGCTTCGATCTGCTCTGGTCCAACCTCGCGCTCCACTGGCATCCCGAGCCGCACCGCGTGTTCCCCGAGTGGCATCGTGTGACGGCCGACGAGGGGCTGGTGCTGTTCTCGCTGTTCGGCCCGGACACGCTGCGCGAGCTGCGCACGGCGTTCGGCGAGGTCGACCTCGATGCGCACACGCTCCGTTTCGTCGACATGCATGACATTGGCGACATGCTGGTCCACAGCGGCTGGTCCACGCCCGTGATGGACATGGAGACGCTGACCATCACCTACGAGTCCCCCGAGACGCTGCTGCGCGAGGTGCAGTCCTTCGGCGGCTTCCGGCGCCCCGGCCCGGCCGGGCTGCGCGGGCGCCGCTGGCATCGCGCCGTGCTGGACGCGCTGGAGCGCCAGCGCAACAGCGATGGGGTGATCCCGCTGACCTTCGAGATTGTCTACGGCCATGCGTGGAAGCTGGCGCCGCGTGGCCGGCAGGCCACCGACGATCAGGGCCGCGCGGTGGTGCCGATCGACAAGATCGGACGGGCTTCGCCACGCCGCTGACACACCGTGCGGACGGTCGCCCGGACCGTCGCGCAACATTGCGCACACACCGATTGTGTTGACTATCGGGGCTGTTGCAGCCATGCACAAAAACTTGAACTAGGCAAGCCCTCCGGTCAAATCCTCCCTTGTTCGAGTATGCGAAGCGCCATATAATGCGCCAGTTTGTCGCAGTGGTCCCCTGGCACAAGAACGCCCCCGGAATGCACTCCGCACGTGCCCGGGCGCGCCATTCGTCCCGGGTGTGCATCCGATGCAAAGTGGTTGGGCGATGCAAGACTTGGGTATCGCATTCCAGACGGCAGGAGTTGACTCCGGCGGTAATCACGACGGACGTCCCCCCTTGCCGAGCAACGACTGGCTGATGAAGCGGAATTGCTCGCTCTCCCCACGCCAGGTCGGCTGGTTCTACTTCTCCATCGTATGTATTTCCACTGCCATCGCGGTGTTCCTTGCCGCGTGGCATGGGGCCTGGCTCGTGCTGCCTTTCGCGGGGCTCGAGCTGCTCGGGCTGGGGATTGCCCTGCTGGCGTACGCACGCCATGCGACGGATTATGAACGCGTGAGTGTGACCGACGGTATGCTGGTCGTGGAGACAGCCAGCGCCAGTCGGGTCACGCGTGAGGTATTCAACCCGCGATGGGTGCGGGTGGAACTGGGTGAATCGTTCCGGGCGCTCGTGGTTCTGCGGTCGGACAAGCGCGTCGTGCGGGTGGGGTGTCATCTGGACCCGATACGGCGGCGCAAGTTCGCGCAGGAACTCGCGGCAGTCCTGCATTGCTTCTGAGAGGAAGGGAGGCAGGGCACGGCGGGGACAGATTTGAATCTGTAAATTGGGTAGATAAACAATGAAAATGTGGAAGAAGGCATCCGCAGCATGTCTGGCAGGTGCGTCCCTGCTTGCCAGCCAGGCGGCCTCCGCGGTCAGTGATATGCCAGGCGGCCCGGCCGTCCGACAGCTGAACCTGACCGAACCCGTTACAAAGATCGCCGAACAGATTCACTGGCTGAACTGGATGATGCTCATCATCTGCACGGTGATTTTCATCGCCGTGTTCGGCGTGATGTTCTATTCCATCTTCACGCACCGCAAGAGCCGTGGTGCCAAGTCGGCCGCGTTCCACGAAAGCATTACCGTGGAAGTGGTGTGGACCATCGTCCCGTTCCTGATCGTGATCGCAATGGCGCTTCCCGCCACCAAGACCGTGGTCGCGATGAAGGACACCACCAACTCCGACATCACCATCAAGGCCACCGGCTACCAGTGGAAGTGGGGTTACGACTACCTGAAGGGCCAGGGCGAAGGCATCTCGTTCGTCTCCACCCTGACCACGCCGCGCGAGCAGATCAACAACGAGCAGCCGAAGTCGAACACCTACCTGATGGAGGTGGACAACGAGCTGGTGGTGCCGGTCAACAAGAAGATCCGCATCGTCACGACGGCCAACGACGTGATCCACGCGTGGATGATCCCGGCCTTCGGCGTGAAGCAGGATGCGATTCCCGGCTTCGTGCGCGACACCTGGTTCCGCGCCGAGAAGATCGGCGTCTACCGTGGCCAGTGCGCCGAGCTGTGCGGCAAGGAACACGCGTTCATGCCGATCGTCGTGCGCGTGGTCTCGGACGCCGACTACACCAAGTGGGTCGACGAGAAGAAGAAGGCGCTGGCCGCAGCGGCGGACGATCCCAACAAGACCTGGACGCTCGATGAGATGAAGGTGCGTGGGGAGAAGGTCTACGCGTCGAACTGCGCGGTCTGCCACCAGCCGAACGGCAAGGGCGCCGGCGCGTTCCCGGCGCTGGACGGCTCCAAGGTAGTGAACGGTCCGAAGGCCGGCCAGATGCACATCCTGCTGGAAGGACGCGGCGGCATGCCGTCCTGGAAGCAGCTGTCCGACACGGAACTGGCCGCGGCCATGACCTACACCCGGAATGCGTGGGGCAACCGGACTGGCGAGGTAATCCAGCCGGCCGACTTCGTGAACGCCCGCGCGGGCAAGTTCCCCGAAGGCGGTGGCGCACCGACGGCGGGTACCGCCGAGGCGGCGCCGAAGGCCAAGGCCGATCCGGCCCCGGCCACCTCCCCCGACAAGCAGGCCAGCCTCGCGGGCAACCGCGTCGCAGGCTGACCCGCAGCCGCACCGCATACAGGAATTCAGGAGTCAACGCGATGAGTACCGCTACCCCGGAGACGCTGGGTCATCCGCACGACCACGCCCATGATCATGGACATGGCCACGGCCATGACGATCATGCGCACGATCACCCCCATGGCTGGCGCCGCTGGCTGTTCGCCACCAACCACAAGGACATCGGTACGCTGTACCTGCTGTTCTCGTTCACGATGCTGCTGTCCGGCGGCGTGCTGGCACTGCTGATCCGCCTGGAGCTGTTCGAGCCGGGCCTGCAGTTCTTCCGCCCCGAGCTGTTCAACCAGTTCACCACGATGCACGGCCTGATCATGGTGTTCGGCGCGATCATGCCGGCGTTCGTCGGCTTCGCGAACTGGATGATTCCGCTCCAGATCGGCGCCTCGGACATGGCCTTCGCGCGGATGAACAACTTCAGCTTCTGGCTGATGCCCCCGGCGGCGCTGCTGCTGGCCGGCTCGTTCTTCGCCCCGGGCGGCGCCACCGCCGCCGGCTGGACGCTCTACGCGCCGCTCTCGGTGCAGATGGGCCCCGGCATGGACATGGCCATCTTCGCCATGCACATCATGGGCGCCTCGTCGATCATGGGCTCGATCAACATCATCGTCACCATCCTCAACATGCGCGCGCCCGGCATGACGCTGATGAAGATGCCGATGTTCTGCTGGACCTGGCTGATCACCGCCTACTTGCTGATCGCCGTGATGCCGGTGCTGGCTGGCGCCATCACCATGGTGCTGACCGACCGCCACTTCGGCACGAGCTTCTTCTCGGCCGCCGGCGGTGGTGACCCAGTGATGTACCAGCACATCTTCTGGTTCTTCGGCCACCCCGAGGTGTACATCATGATCCTGCCCGCGTTCGGGATCATCTCGCACGTGGTGCCGGCGTTCGCGCGCAAGCGCCTGTTCGGCTACAGCTCGATGGTGTACGCCACGGCGTCCATCGCCATCCTGTCGTTCATCGTCTGGGCGCACCACATGTTCACCACCGGCATGCCGGTGACCGGCCAGCTGTTCTTCATGTACGCGACGATGCTGATCGCGGTGCCGACGGCCGTGAAGATCTTCAACTGGATCGCCACGATGTGGCGCGGCTCGATGACCTTCGAGACGCCGATGCTGTTCGCCATCGGCTTCATCTTCGTGTTCACGATCGGCGGCTTCACCGGCCTGATCCCGGCCGTGGCCCCGATCGACATCCAGATTCAGGACACCTACTTCATCGTGGCGCACTTCCACTATGTGCTGGTGGCCGGTTCGCTGTTCGCGCTGTTCGCCGGCTTCTACTACTGGGGGCCGAAGTGGAGCGGGTTCATGTACAACGAGACGCGCGGCCAGATCCACTTCTGGGGCTCGCTGATCTTCTTCAACGTGACCTTCTTCCCGATGCACTTCCTGGGCCTGGCCGGCATGCCGCGTCGCTACGCGGACTACGCGGTCCAGTTCACGGACTTCAACGCGGTTGCGTCGATCGGCGCGCTGGGCTTCGGCCTGATGCAGGTGTATTTCTTCTTCTTCGTGGTGCTGCCGTCCTACCGGGGCGGCCAGGCTGCCGGCGACAAGCCGTGGGATGGCGCCGAGGGCCTGGAATGGACCGTGCCGTCGCCGGCGCCGTTCCACACCTTCGAAGAGCCGCCACAGGTGCGCTGAGTGATTGACGCCATGAAGCCGGAAACCCCGTCGCGCACGGACAGCCAGGGCCGCCAGGCCACCCAACGAGCCGCCAACCGGCGGCTGGGCCTGATCCTGCTGTCCATCGTGGTGGTGTTCTTCCTGGGATTCTTCGCCAAGATGGTGTTCCTTGGCGGTTGAGCGGAGATAGACGTGGACGCGCAGCAGAAGGCGGAAGACCGGGCAATCGAGCGACGCTTCAACCGCGGCATGCTGCTGCGGCTGCTGGTGGTGGTGGGCCTGATGTTCAGCTTCGGCTATGCGCTGGTGCCGCTGTACAAGAAGATCTGCGAGGTCACCGGCATCAACGTGGTGACCACGCGCGATCTGTACGGCGGATCGCTGAAGAAGAACACCCAGGTGGACAAGAGCCGCACGATCACGGTGGAGTTCGACTCCAACGCGCGCGGGCCGTTCGCGTTCCGCCCGGTGAAGTCCTCGATGGAAGTGCATCCGGGCGAGCTGACGACCATCGTCTACGAAGTGGCCAACGGGCAGTCGCGCGATATTTCCGCGCAGGCCATCCCGAGCTACGCGCCCAAGCAGGCCACCGAGTACTTCAAGAAGGTGGAGTGCTTCTGCTTCAAGCAGCAGACGCTCAAGGCCAGCGAGGCGCGCGAGATGCCGGTGGTGTTCGTGATCGATCCGAACCTGCCCAAGGATGTGAAGACGATCACGCTGTCGTACACCTTCTTCGAGATCGGCACGCCGGTGGCGCAGACGGCGGCGCCGGCGGGGCAGGGAAGCTGAGATGGGTGTGACGCCAGAGCCGCAGGATCCGCTTCAGCGCAAGGCGTCGTTCGCGCAGACGGTGCGCGCGGTGCTGTGGTCGTTCATCGGCCTGCGCAAGGGGTCGGAGCACGAGACCGACATGGCGCGGCTGAACCCGGTGCACGTGATCATCGCCGGCCTGATTGCCGCGGCGCTGTTCGTGGCGATTTTGATCGGCATCGTGAAGACCGTGGTGGGATGAAGCTGTCCCCGAAAAAATAAGAGAAGTACGAGCACACCACCGGCAGGGAGGTCGGCCGGCGGTGCGGAACTACAACGAATCAGAGACACTGAGCTGGAGATAGAAGAATGAGTGCGAATCGCGCAAATGCTCCGTACTACTTCGTACCGGGCCCGTCGCGCCACCCCATCACGGCGGCCTTCGGCCTGCTGATGACCGGCGCCGGCGCCGCGGGTTGGGTCAACGGCCAGTCGTGGGCCCCGTTCCTGTGCGGCTTCGGCCTGCTGTGGTTCCTGTTCGTGCTCAAGAGCTGGTTCGGCGACGCCATCCGCGAGTCGGAAGGCGGCCTGTACGGCAAGAACATCGACGTCTCGTTCCGCTGGTCGATGGGCTGGTTCATCTTCTCCGAGGTGATGTTCTTCGCGGCCTTCTTCGGCGCGTTGTTCTACGCCCGCACCATCGCCATGCCGTGGCTGGGCGACCTGAACAACAAGATCATCTGGCCGGACTTCGCGGCCGTGTGGCCCAACCTCGGCCCGGCGGGCACGGTGGAGAGCTTCCAGACCATGGGTCCGTGGCCGATCCCCACGATCAACACGGCGCTGCTGCTGACCTCCGGCGTCACGCTGACCTGGGCGCACCACGCGCTGCTGGCCGGCAAGCGCAGCCAGCTGATCCAGGGCCTGGTGCTGACCATTCTGCTCGGCGCGCTCTTCATGTGCCTGCAGGTCTACGAGTACATGCACGCCTACTCGGAACTGAACCTGAAGCTGACCTCCGGGGTCTATGGTTCGACGTTCTTCCTGCTGACCGGCTTCCACGGCTTCCACGTGACCATGGGCGCGATCATGCTGGCGGTGGTGCTGGGCCGCGTGCTGCGCGGACACTTTACGCCGCAGCACCACTTCGCGTTCGAAGGCGCCGCCTGGTATTGGCACTTCGTTGACGTGGTCTGGCTCGGCCTCTACGTGGTGGTGTACTGGCTGTAAGGGCAGGAACGGGCCGCTGCGGCGGTCCTGCGGTACAAGACGAAGCGCCGCGGAGGACGATCCTCGCGCGGCGCTTTTTGTTTTGGGGACTGGCATCCGCTCAGGGCGACATATGGATGCCGGTGCTGTGGATCCATCCCATCCAGTTGGCGAACAGGATGAACAGGAACAGCGCCACCGAGAAGCCGACGCGCAGCATCAACGAGCGCATCATGTTGGGGGTGCGGCCACGGTCGCGCATCATGAAGAACAGCGCGGAGGCCAGGCTGCCGATGATCAGAATGAAGGCGACGATGATGACGAAGCGCATGCTGGAGCGAAGGGAGGCCGCGGGTCACGAAAGTGGCCATTATGGCACCGTGGCCTCGCGAGGCCATTCGTGACGACCCGCAATCGGGGGAGCCTGTGGCGCTCGCCGGGGGCGGTGCCGCTGGTGGCGGCACTGACCGTGGTCGTCGTGACCTGCGCGCTCGGCAACTGGCAATTGCGCCGGGCCCACGAGAAGGTGGACCGCGCCGCGCGGCTGGCCGCGCTGGCGGCGCAGGCGCCGGTGGACCTGAACACGGCCCGCATCGACGCCACGCAGGTGGTCGACCGCCGCGTACGCGCCCGGGGCCGCTTCGACGCCGCCCGCACCGTGTTGCTGGACAACCGCCCGCACGGCAACGGCTCGGACGGCCGCGCCGGCTTCCTGGTGCTGACGCCGCTGAAGCTGGCCGATGGCGGCGCCAGCGTGCTGGTGCTGCGCGGATGGCTGCCGCGCGACGCCCAGGACCGCACGCGGATCGCCCCGTTCCCCACGCCCGATGGCGACGTCACGCTGGACGGCACGGCGGTGGCCACGGCGCCGCGCGTCTACGGCCTCGGGCAAGACGCGTCGGCCGAAGCAGGGCAGAAGATCCGCCAGAATGTAGACTTGGCGGCGTTCGCCCGGGAAACCGGGGCGCCGCTACTGCCGTTGGTGATGCAGCAGGCCACCGATACCGGCGATGGCCTCGCGCGCGACTGGGCGGCCGCCGACCTCGGCGCGGACCGCCACTATGGCTACGCCGCCCAGTGGTTCGGCCTGGCCGCGCTGACCGTGGTGCTGGTGGCCGTGCTGGGCTGGCGCCGTGCGCGCCGGGACACCGCCCTGCCGAACCGATAACCGAACGATGAACGTACAGACGAACTCCATGCCATCGCAAGACCCCACGGCCACGCCGGACTCCCGCATCGATGCGCGCACGCGCCGTGGCCGCCTGCAGATGCTGATGCTGCTGCTGGTCTGCGCGTCGCCGGTCATCTTCTCGTATTTCACCTATTACGTGGTCAAGCCGAGCGGCGCCAGCACCAACTACGGCACGCTGGTCGACCCGCTGCGCCCGATGCCGCCGCTCAACGTGACCGACGAGCGCGGCGAGGCCGTGCCGCTGTCGTCCTTCCGGGGCAAGTGGCTGATGGTGATGACCGCCGCGTCCGCCTGCGACGAAGCGTGTGCCAAGCGGCTGTTCACGATGCGCCAGATCCGCGCGGGGCAGGGCCAGGACCGCGAGCGCATTACCCCGGTCTGGCTGATTTCCGATACGGGCACCGTGGACGAACGGCTGTCCAGCGCCTACAACGAACCCTATGCGGGCGTGCGCTTCCTGCGCATGGACGGTGCCGCGCTGCGCCAGTGGCTGCCGGCCGAACCGGGCGCCAGGGCTGAAGACACCGTGTACCTGATCGACCCGCTCGGCAACCTGATGCTGCGCTGGCCGAAGGAACCCGACCCGAAACAGATCAGCAGCGACCTGAAGAAGCTGCTCAAATTTTCCCGAATTGGCTGATTTGCGATGCTGCTCCAACTCGCCATCATTGGCATCCTGATTGCCCTGCTGCCGCTCTCGTACGTGCTGGTGCGGGGCAGCCGCGACAAGTATCGCAAGCTGGTCTGGGTCACCGCCTTCCTCACGCTGGACCTGATCATGTTCGGCAGCTTCACCCGACTGACCGATTCCGGCCTCGGCTGCCCGGACTGGCCCGGCTGCTACGGCCACTCGAACCCGCACGCGGCCATGGAGCCGATCCGCGCCGCCGAGACCGCGCTGCCGAGCGGCCCGGTCACGCTGGCCAAGGCGTGGATCGAGATGATCCATCGCTATTTCGCCATGGCGGTGGGTGTGCTGATCATCTCGTTGATGGTGCTGGCGTGGGTCAAGCGGCGCGAGCTGAAGCAGTCGCCGTGGTTCGCCACGGGGGTGTTCGTGCTGGTCTGCGTGCAGGGCTTGTTCGGCGCGCTCACCGTGACGATGAAGCTCCAGCCGATCATCGTGGTGACCCACCTGCTGCTGGCGATGGCGCTGCTGTCGTCGCTGATCGTGCTCGGCTCCCGCAATGACCCGCCGCACCCGGTGGCGCCGCAGGCGGCCTCGCTGCGCTGGGCGGCGTGGGTGGCGCTGGGCTTGCTGGTGATCCAGATCTTCCTCGGCGGCTGGGTCAGCACCAACTACGCGGTGCTGGCCTGCACCGATTTCCCGCTCTGCAACGGCCAGCTGGTGCCCGAGATGGACTTCCGCCACGGCTTCACGCTCTGGCGCCAGCTCGGCATGACGGCCGATGGCGATTACATCCCGCACGCGGCGCTGGTGGCCATCCACTGGGTGCATCGCGGCTTTGCCTTCGTGGTGCTCGGCTTCCTGGCCTGGTTCGGCCTGCGCGCGCGCCGGATGGAGGGCCTGACGCGCCACGCCACATGGCTGCTGGCCGTGCTGGCGCTGCAACTGGCCACCGGCATGTCCAATATCGTGTTCGACTGGCCGCTCGGCGCGGCGGTGGCGCACAACGGCGGCGCGGCCCTGTTGCTGATGCTGTTGCTCCGTCTCCACTACAATATCGGCCTCGCGACCCTCGCGACACGTTATGCCGGCGCCGCTGCTCAATCCGCCTCAGCCGCGCGCGCCACATGAAGGACAAGATGCCCCCCGTGGTCTCCGCTACCCAACCTCATTCCTCCGTGGGCCGAATTCGGCACCTGGCTCGCCAATATGCCGCGCTGACCAAGCCGCGCGTCACGCAACTGGCCGTGTTCTGTGCCGTCATCGGCATGTTCCTGTCGACGCCCGGCATGGTGCCCTGGTCGGTGCTGCTCGGCGGTGCCGCTGGCATCTGGCTGCTGGCCGGTGCCGCGTTCGCCATCAACTGCCTGGTCGAGCAGAAAGTCGATGCGCTGATGCGCCGCACCGCGTGGCGGCCTTCCGCCACCGGTGAGATCTCCAGCGCGCAGACGCTGGTGTTCTCGGCCATCCTCGGCGGCGCCGGCATGTGGCTGCTGCACGTGTTCGCCAATGACCTGACGATGTGGCTGACCTTCGCCACCTTCCTCGGCTACGCCGTGGTCTACACGATCCTGCTCAAGCCGGCCACGCCGCAGAACATCGTCATCGGCGGGCTGTCGGGCGCCATGCCGCCTGCGCTGGGCTGGGCCGCCGTGGCCGGCACGGTGCCGGCCGAGGCGTGGTTCCTGGTGCTGATCATCTTCACCTGGACCCCGCCGCACTTCTGGGCGCTGGCCCTGTATCGCCGCGCCGACTACGCCAAGTCCGGCCTGCCGATGCTGCCGATCACCCATGGCGAACAGTACACGCTGCTCCACATTTTGCTGTACACCCTGGTGATGATCGCCGCCACGCTGCTGCCGTTCGTCTACGGCATGAGCGGCTATATCTACCTCGCCGCCGCGCTGGGCCTGGGGCTGGTGTTCCTCGGCTACGCCTGGAAGCTGTTCCGCAACTACTCGGACGCGCTAGCGCAACGCACCTTCCGCTATTCGATCCTGTACCTCTCGCTGCTGTTCGCGGCGTTGCTGGTGGATCACTACTTCAAGTTCGTGCCGCAGGTCTGATGGCCCGCCTGCGGCATCTTGCCGCGCCCGGAGGCCAGCGCCGATGTGATCGGCGATACTTCCGGGCACCTCTCCCGACCACCGCGTATCCCGATGACTCTCCCCGGCTCTCCGTCCCTCCTTGCCCAGTTCCGCCGCCTCTGCCTGCTGGCACTCTGCACGGCTCTGCTGGCCGCCTGCGGGCAGCCCAAGCCCTCGTTCAAGAACGTGGATATCTCGGGCGCCACCGAGTTCGGCAAGGACTTCTCGCTGCTGGACCCGAGCGGCAAGACCCGCACGCTGGCTGACTTCAAGGGCAAGGCCGTGGTGATGTTCTTCGGCTACACGCACTGCCCGGACGTCTGCCCGACCACGATGGCCGAGCTGAAGGCGGTGATGGACAAGCTCGGCCCGGACGCCGACAAGGTCCAGGTGCTGTTCGTGACCGTGGACCCGGAACGCGACACGGGTGCGCTGCTGGGCCAGTACGTGCCCGCCTTCGACGCCCGCTTCCTGGGCCTGCGCCCGGCCGACGAGGCGGCGCTGAAGAAGGTGACCAAGGACTTCAAGGTCTTCTACGCCAAGGTGCCGGGCACCTCGCCGAACAACTACACCGTGGATCACTCGGCCGGCAGCTATGTGTTCGATACCAACGGCCAGCTGCGCCTGTTCCTGCGCCACGGCCAGGGGCCGGACCCGATCGCGCATGATTTGAAGCAACTGCTGTCGTAAGGCGAAGGCAAGACAAAAAAAGGGCCGGTCGCAAGACCGGCCCTTCTGCATTGCGGGGAGCGCAGGATCAGGCGAAAGCCGCCAGCGCACCCTTCATCTTCTTCATCGCGGCCGCCTCGATCTGGCGGATGCGCTCGGCGGAGACGCCAAACTCGTCGGCCAGCTCATGCAGCGTGGCGCCGCCCGAGCCGTCGTCGTTCACGTCCAGCCAGCGTGCCTCGATAATGCGGCGGCTGCGGGCATCCAGACGCTCCAGCGCCTCGACCAGCCCTTCGACCTGCATGCGGTCCTGGCGCTTGGCCTCGAGCACGCGGGTCGGCTCGTTGTGGTTGTCCGCCAGATACGCGATGGGGGCGAATTCCTCCTCGCCGTCGTCGATCTGGCCTTCCAGCGCCAGGTCGCCGCCCGACAGGCGGGTCTCCATCTCCATCACTTCTTCGGGCTTCACGTTCAGTTCGCGCGCCACGGCTTCCACCTGCTCGGGCGTGAACGTGTGTGCGCCGGTCTTGTGGCTGCGCAGGTTGAAGAACAGCTTGCGCTGGGCCTTGGTGGTCGCCACCTTGACCATGCGCCAGTTCTTCAGCACGTATTCGTGGATTTCGGCCTTGATCCAGTGCATCGCGTACGACACCAGACGCACGCCCTGATCCGGGTCGAAGCGCTTCACGGCCTTCATCAGGCCGATGTTGCCTTCCTGGATCAGATCCGCATGCGGCAGGCCGTAGCCCAGGTACTGGCGGGCGATGGACACCACCAGACGCAGGTGGGACATCACCAGCCGGCGGGCGGCATCGACGGATTCATGGTCGCGCAGGTCGCGCGCGAGGCGCTGCTCTTCCTCGGCGGTCAGCAGCGGAATCCGGTGGATAGCCTGGATGTAGCTATCCAGATTGCCCACTGCGGCCGGGAAGGCGAGCGCGAGGCTGCCAGCGGCGGCATTCTTGGGGGCCATCGGCAGACGGCCAGAAATCTTGGTTGGGTCGGCAGACAGAACTGCGGTCACGCTTATTGCTCCTTTCGCATCCGGCGGTAGGTTGCCGGCGTGCCTCGATTCCAGAATCGGAAGAGTCACTGCACTGCAACGCATATTAGCACTCAGGTTCGGCGAGTGCTAAGTTAGAGCTTCTATAGGGTTGATAGTTCCGGACAATGAATGTCGTTGTTGGGATAGTCTAATGGGCCTCGGTGCGGCGTCCGCGCCTTGTCTGGCAAGGGCTGGCGGGCCGCCAGCGTCGCGTACCATGATTAGAGGGAACTCGCCCCGATCGGTTTCATCGTGATTTCGGGATGCTGTATTGCACATTTCGCTACACTGGCGGCCAGCTTTCCGCTGTTTTCCCGTTGTTATCCCATTGCCAGGAGTCCTGTCATGTCTGCCATCGAACACTTGCTCAAGCCCCATGTGCGGGACATCGGCGAGTTCACGGTCCGCCGCCTGCTGCCCGCCGCCGCCACGCAGACCGTGGGCCCCTTCATCTTCTTCGATCACCTCGGTCCTGTGTCGATGCCGCCGGGTAATGGCATGGATGTGCGGCCCCATCCACATATCGGCCTCGCGACCGTGACGTATCTGTTCGAAGGCGAGATCATGCACCGTGACAGCCTCGGCAGCGAGCAGGTGATTCGCCCTGGCGACGTGAACTGGATGACCGCCGGCACCGGCATCACGCACTCGGAGCGTTCGCCAGACGCCGCGCGCCAGGCCGGTCCGCTGCTGCATGGCATCCAGACCTGGGTGGCGCTGCCGAAGGCGCATGAGAAGGATCCGCCGTCGTTCCACCACCACCCGGGCGCCACGTTGCCCAAGCTGGAGCTGCCCGGCGTGCGGATGATCGTGATTGCCGGCGACGCCTTCGGCGCGGAATCCCCGGTCCGCGTGTACAGCCGCACGCTTTACGTGGCCATCGACATGGAAGCCGGCGCGACGCTGGTGATTCCGCCCGAGCACGTGCAGCGCGGGCTCTATCCGGTGGAAGGCGATGTGACGATCGATGGCGAGGCGCTGGCGGGGGAACACCTCGCCGTGCTGGTGCCGGGCGAGCCGGCCACGCTGACCGCGACCACCGCCGCGCGCGTGATGCTGCTGGGCGGCGATCCGACCGACGGCCATCGCTTCATCTACTGGAACTTCGTGGCGAGCACCAAGGAAGACATCGACGACGCCGCGCGCCGCTGGGAGAACGACGAGTTCCCGCACGTGCCGGGCGAGACCGAGCGGATTCCGCTGCCTCCGCGCCGGCCTTAATCGGCTCTAATCGTCCGTAATCGTCCGTAATCGTCAGACCGGGCTCGTCCAGGCCACGCGCGTGGCCTGCTTCAGGCAGTCCTGGATGGTCGCTACCTGCGTGGCGATGGGCGCCGGCACCGGCGCGTCGCCATCGAGCACCTTGCGAATCCAGGCGGCGGTCAGGCCGACGTCGGTGCCCGGCGGCAGTTCGGGCACGTCGCCAATCGACCCGCCTACCGGATCGACCAGCGTCCGCTGATGGCCGTCGTGCAGCCAGTCGATGCGGCCGCTGCGGCGGGCATCCGCCACCACTTCCCCTTCGGTACCACGCGCCAGCAGCACGTTGGCGGGCTCGTGGGAGAAGTAATCGGTCAGCGTCTCGCGGTATTCCGGATGGGTGTAGCTATAGAGCCGCAGCGCCTCGGCCGGCGTGTGGCTGCCCACCGGTTGCAGCATCTTGACGATGGTGTGCGAGGAATTGCGCAGGCCGATGATCGGACGCTTGTCGAGCAGGCGCGAAAGCGCTGGAGACAGCACATCGATCGGCAGTACGGCCAGCGGATTGGCGGCGTCGCGCAACTGGTCCTGCGCGGCCTGCGTGGTGGCGCAGAGCGGCACGCCGAGCGCCTCGAACAGCTGCATGCTCGTCACCCGGCCGTTGAACTCGCGCGAGCCGTGCACCAGCGTCGGCACGCCTTCGCGCGCCAGCAGCAGCGCCAGCAGCGGCACCAGATTCGGCTGCTTGCGCGCGCCGTTGTAGCTGGGGATGACGACCACGGGCTTGTCCGGCGGCGGCGCCAGCGCGGCGCAGTGTCCGTGGGCGGCCTCGAGCATGCCGGCCAGCTCGTGCGGCGCCTCGCCCTTGATCCGGTAGGCCATCAGCACGGCGCCCAGTTCGATGTCGGAGACGCGGCCGGCCAGCATCGCATCGAACAGCACCTGGGCGTCCTCGCGGGGCAGCGCCCGGGCGCCATTGACCCCGCGGCCAATCTCCTTGATGTACTTGCTGGCCGAAAACGGCGGAAGGGTCGGGGCGGCAGATGTCATGGCGGGAGGGGATATGTGGATCGTTCTGCCGTTCATGATAGCGGAGCAGGGCGGCTTCGCCCACGCCCGCCATCCCACGCATCCCCGCCGGGGTCAGGCTGCCTCGCGCAGCGCCGGGTTGCGCTGCTTGCGGTAGAGGAAGTCCAGCACGGCGGTGCGGCAGGCGTGGTAGCCCTTGTCGTCGGCCAGCGCCACGCGGTCGCGCGGGCGGGGGAGGTCCACCTTCAGGATCTCGCCCACCGTGGCCGCCGGACCGTTCGTCATCATGACGATGCGGTCCGCCAGCAGCACCGCTTCGTCCACATCGTGCGTGACCATGACCACGGTGCTTTGGGTGCGGGCGACGATCTTGATGAGTTCGTCCTGCAGGTGGGCGCGGGTCAGCGCGTCCAGCGCGCCGAACGGCTCATCCATCAGCAGCACCTTCGGCGACATGGCCAGCGCCCGGGCGATGCCCACGCGCTGCTTCATCCCGCCCGAAATCTCGTGCGGATACTTGTTCTCGGCGTGCGTGAGGCCGACCAGCGCCAGGGTGTCCTGGGTGCGCGCCTTGAGCTGGGCGCGGCTCTCCGTGGCGGCGAACACGCGCTCCACGCCCAGGTAGACGTTCTCGAAGCACGTCATCCACGGCAGCAGCGAGTGATTCTGGAACACCACGGCGCGCTCCGGCCCCGGTCCGGCAATCTCGCGCCCGGCGCAGATCAGCGCGCCCGTGGTGGGCGTGGTCAGGCCCGCAATCAGGTTCAGCAGCGTGGACTTGCCGCAGCCCGAATGCCCGATCAGCGTGATGAACTCGCCCTCGGCAATGCCCAGGTTGATGTCGCGCAGGGCCACGAACGGCCCCTTGCGCGTCTTGAAGGTCTGGCCCACGTTCTCGATGCTGACAAACTTTTCCATGGCGATGGCTCCTTCGGGGGGGCGGTCAGTTGTTGCCGTAGCTGAAGCGGCGGGCCAGCGCGAGCAGCAGGTGCTCGAGGATCAGGCCCACCACGCCGATGATGAAGATGGCGATGACGATGTGCTCCACCTTGAGGTTGTTCCACTCGTCCCAGAGCCAGAAGCCGATGCCGGTGCCGCCCGTGAGCATCTCGGCCGCCACGATCACCAGCCACGCGGTGCCGATCGAGAGCCGCACGCCGGTCAGCATGTAGGGCAGCACGGCCGGGAACAGCACCTTGCGGAACACCTTCCATTCGGATAGATCGAGCACGCGCGCCACGTTCAGGTAGTCCTGCGGCACGCGCGTCACGCCGACGGCCGTGTTGATGATCATCGGCCAGATCGAGCAGATGAAGATGGCCCAGATGGCGGCCGGGTTGGCCGCCTTGAACAGCAGCAGCCCGATCGGCAGCCACGCCAGCGGCGAAACCGGGCGCAGCAGGCTGATCACCGGCGCCGCCATTGCATTCAGGAAGGCGAAGCGGCCCAGCAGGAAGCCGGCCGGAATGCCGACCACCGCCGCCAGCCCGAAGCCCGCCGCCACGCGCGCCAGCGAGGCGAGGATGTTCCAGCCGATGCCCTGGTCGTTCGGCCCGTTGCGATAGAACGGATCGGAGAAGAGCGGCACGGCGGCGTTCCAGGTGGCGCCCGGCGTGGGAATCGCCGGAATCATCGTGGCAATGCCGTGCCAGACCAGCAGGAACAGGACGAAGCCGACCAGCGGCGGCACCGTCTTGCGTACGACGGCGCCAAGCGCCTCGCGGCGGGCGGCCATCCGCTCCTGCGCGGCCAGTTGCGCCGCCCGGCGGCGGGTTTGCTCCTTGGTGTCGGTGTCGACAAGGTCCGAAGTCATGGCGGGTGTGCCTTCCGGCGCGGGGTGGGCAATGGCATTCACGTCTGGCTCCTGAAGTGAGGGCAGCGGGACATCAAGGAAACGACGAGGTCAGGCTTTGATCTTGAATCCATCGGCATAGGCCTTGGGGTCCTTGGTGGCATCCCAGGTCACGCCGTCGATCAGCTTGGCGGTGCGGAAATCGCTCTTGGGCACGGCCACCTGCGCGGCGGCGGCGGCCTGCTTGAAAATATCGATCCGGTTCACCTGCTTGGCCACGGCCAGGTAGTCCGGGTGCTCCTTGAGCAGGCCCCAGCGCTTGTGCTGCGTGAGGAACCACATGCCGTCGGACAGGAACGGGTAGTTGGCCGCGCCGTCCTGGTAGAACTTCATCGAATCGGGGTCGTCCCAGGTCTTGCCCAGGCCGTTGCTGTAGCGGCCCAACATGCGGTCCAGGATGATGTCCATGTCGGTATTCACATAGGACTTGGCGGCGATGGTCTCGGCGGTCTTGCGGCGGTTCGAGGTCGAGGCGTCGATAAACTTCGAGGCTTCGAGGATGGCGGCGACCATCGCCCGTGCGGTGTTGGGGTTCTTCTGGACGAATTCCGCCGTGGTGCCGAGCGTCTTCTCGGGGTGGTCCTTCCAGATCGCCTGGGTGGTTTCCACGGTAAATCCGATCTTGTCGGCGATGGCGCGCGCGCCCCACGGCTCGCCCACGCAGAAGCCGTCCATATTGCCCACGCGCATGTTGGCCACCATCTGCGGCGGCGGGACGGTGATGGCCTTGGCATCCTGCATCGGATTGATGCCGTTGGCGGCCAGCCAGTAGTAGAGCCACATCGCGTGGGTGCCGGTGGGGAAGGTCTGGGCGAACACGTAGTCGCGCCGCTCCTTCATCATCAGTGCCTTCAGGCTGGCGCCGTCCTTCGCGCCTTTTTCGGCGAGTTTCGATGACAGCGTGATGGCCTGGCCGTTGTGGTTCAGGTTCATCAGCACGGCCATGTCCTTCTTCGGGCCGCCGATGCCGAGCTGCACGCCGTAGATCAGGCCATAGAGCACGTGGGCGGCGTCGAGTTCGCCGTTGACGAGCTTGTCGCGCACGCTGGCCCAGTTGGCTTCCTTGCTCGGCGTGATCTTGATGCCGTACTTCTTGTCCAGGCCGAGCGTGGACGCCATGACCACCGAGGCGCAGTCCGTCAGCGGGATGAAGCCGATGCGGACTTCGGATTTTTCCGGGGCGTCGGAGCCGGCCGCCCAGGCGCCGCTGCGCACCAGCGGATCCACCAGCGTCATCACGCCGGCCCCGGCGATGGTGGCCAGCACGCGGCGCCGGCTCTGGCTGGCTGGGGCTGCGTCGGGGATGGCCGGGACCACGGCTGCGGGCAGGGGCTTGGCGTCTTTGAGGCGAGAGGGCATGGCGATGGCTCCGAAAAAAGAAAAAGGCGTCCCGACCCGCAGCCCGCCTTCGCCAGCTTGCAGTTCAGGACGCCGTTGTCCCGCCGCGCGTGCCATGGTGGACAGCGCGGACGCGTTGTTCAGGTTGTGAGTTCGGGTGCTTCGAGCTTCGTGCTTCGGTACCACGCGGCCGTCGTTGGCCGTGCAGGCGATAACGCAAGCCACGTGCCAGCGTCGTTGCGGCGCACAAGCGCGCGGAAAACCTGCCGGAAATCCCGATCTGGAGGCAGCGCGGGGCGGGTCCGCCCGGGGTCGGTGCGGACGGTGGGCCGTGGCGGGGCACGGCGGATGGATGGGCGGGTAAGGGACTGCGCGAACTAGTGCGGGCCGGGCCGGCCCGCAGCGCCACAGTTGTGCAATGCACCAGCCGCGTGCGGGCGGGGAGGGTGCTCATTCGCCACTGTATGCGGCCGTACGCATGGGTGTATGCTTTTGGCCTACCGCGCCGCGCCGGCGCGGATTCCATCAGAAAAACAGTCTGGAGAGTTTGGATGACCGAGTTCGTTTTCGAGCCGCAAGCCCCCGTTGGCGTCCCCGTGCGCGGTAGCCGCGCAAGCTTTCCCGTGCGCCGGGTTTATTGCGTGGGCCGCAACTATGCCGCCCATGCGCGCGAAATGGGCTCGGACCCGGATCGTGAACCGCCGTTCTTCTTCTGCAAGCCGTCCGACGCGGTGAGCTACGTGGCCGACGGCACCGAAGGCACCTTCCCGTACCCGCCGGGCACCAGCAATTGCCACTATGAAGTGGAGCTGGTGGTGGCCATCGGCAAGGGTGGCAAGGATATCCCGGTCGAGCAGGCCGCCAGCCACGTCTACGGCTACGCCCTCGGCCTGGACATGACGCGCCGCGACCTCCAGAACGAATCGAAGAAGACCGGCCGCCCCTGGGAGACCGGCAAGGCATTCGACAAATCGGCGCCGATCGGCCCGATCCTGCCGGTGTCCGAGATCGGCCATCCGCAGAAGGGCGCGGTCACGCTGGCGGTGAACGGCGTGGAGAAGCAGCGCGGCGATCTGTCGGACCTGATCTGGTCGGTGCCCGAGATGGTGTCGTACCTCTCGAAATTGTTCGAATTGCAGCCCGGCGACCTGATCTACAGCGGCACGCCCGAAGGCGTGGGCCCGGTGGTGAAGGGCGACGTCATGCTGTGCCGCATCGAGGGTGTGGGCGAGTTGACCGTCAAGGTGGCCTGAGCCGATGCTGAAGCTCTACAGCTACTTCCGCAGCTCGGCTTCGTTCCGCGTGCGTATCGCGCTGGAACTGAAGGGCCTGCCGTACGAGTACGCGGGAGTGCACCTGCTCAAGGAAGGCGGCATGCAGCTCAAGCCCGAGTATCGCGCGCTCAACGCCGATGGCGTGGTGCCGACGCTCGTGGCCGACGGCAAGCCGCTGATCCAGTCGATGGCGATCATCGAATACCTGGATGAAACGCACCCCGAGCCGCCGCTGCTGCCGGCCAACCCGCTGGACCGCGCCATCGTGCGCGGACTGGCGCAGGAAATCGCCTGCGAGATCCATCCGCTGAACAACCTGCGCGTGCTGAAGTACCTCAAGCACACGCTGGGCGTGGCGGAGGAGGCGAAGGACGCGTGGTACCGGCACTGGATCGAGCAGGGCTTTGCCTCGCTCGAAGGCAACCTCCAGCAGATCGGCCGCGTGGGTCGGTACGCGTTTGGCGACACGCCGACGCTGATCGACCTGTGCCTGGTGCCGCAGGTATTCAACGCGCACCGGTTCAACGTCGATCTGGACCGATTCCCACAGATCGCGCGCATTCACGCGGCCTGCATGGAGCTGGAAGCCTTCCAGAAGGCCGCGCCGGCGGCGCAGCCGGATAGCGAGTAGTCCGCTTTTATCGGATGGTTCCGACGTTTGCAGGAAGCCCGGCAGCGATGCCGGGCTTTTTTGTTGCCGATTGGCCGATTGGCCGATTTGGCGGTTATGGGGCCAACGGCTTGCAGGCCGTATCACCGTGCCCGACGATGCAGCGCGTCAGGCGATTGCTGACGCCGCCAGCCGTCCATTCGGCCATCACGTAGAGATAGGCACCGCTCCACGGACCCGGCTGACCCGCCATGCCGGACAGGCGTCCGTCCGGCGTGAGCGTCGGCCGCCAGGCGGTAGAGGCGCAGGATGCGCCACTTCTCGTCAGGCACACGAGGCTCCAGGTGACGGGGGCCGTGACATCGAGCGCGGGGGCGGTGCTGCGGACCGCAAGCTGGCCGTCGGTGACCACGTATTGGCCGTTAGGCACATCGGCCCCGGACGCCGCCGCGCCGGGCGTGGATAGGCCCAGTGGCAAGACGATCTCCACCTTGTCGCCCACCGGGTCTTCCACCGGCACCACCTTGAGCTGCATGACGCCGCGCAGACCGGGTTTGTCGGCCGAGGTGGCGCGCAGCCAGAGCGACGGCACGCCGTAGCTCGCCCCGACGACGAGGTCCATCGTGTGATCGGGCGGGATGATGGGCGACACATCGGGCATGGTCAGCGTGCCATCGGCGGCCATGGCAGCGCCCGGCGCCCACGGGGCGCAGTCGCTCACGCCGTAGTTGATGTCCATGCCGCACGAGAGCTCCCACTGCACCGACCGCAACGGATGGCCTGCATTGCCGAAGTAGGCCTGGAAGGTGTCGTCGTGCAGGTTGTGGACCGGGTAGGTCGGCAGGCTGTGCAAGCCGCTGTCATCGGTGTAGGTGGTCATGTCGTCGGTGGTGCGGCCGCCTGCGCCATAGCGTCGCCCGACGATGACGATCGTCGGCGCCTCCAGCGTCACCGATGCCTGGCGCATGACCAGATGGTCGGCCGTGCTGCGCACGGTGATCGAGACCTGCCGGCCGCCGGTGTTCAGTACAGCGTCCAGATCGGCGCCGCGCGGAGAGCGGTAGCGCCCGCTGGCCGAAATCGTGCCGACTGCCGGGTTGCCTCCGGGCACACCATCGACCAGCCATTCCAGGGGCGTCGTACCAAGGTTGCGCGTGGCGAGCGCGAACTGGATGGTCTTGCCGCCGGCCTTGTCGGCATCGAAGAACACCAGCGATCCGGTACCGGGTGTCAAGTCAATCTGGGGCAGCCCGGACAGGCGCACTACCACTTCGTCGGTCGCGCGCCATTGCAGCTTGTTCACGGTTGCGCCGCCGCCGAGGTTGCCGATGCGCACCGAGAACCTGCCGTCGACCGCATCGTCCGGCACGGACACGGACGTGATACCGGCGTCCAGCGTGATCGCGGCGTGGCCGCTGGTGGCATAGCCCCCGGGCGCCTCGGTGAACGTGGCGGTCAGGTACGCCTGGCCAGAGTAGGGCACGCCGGCTGGATCGAGCACCTTGATGCGCATGGCGCGGGTGGTCCGGAAGTAGTCGCAATTCCACCAGCTGAAGTGATCGACATCGGCCTGCATCGCCAGCCCGGTGGGACTGTCGGGCGATGCCACGACAACGCCCGAGATGTCGGTGGCCTGCCGCCACTGGCCGGTGCTGTCGTCCATGCTCCAGACCGGCACGGTATCGCCCGGCTTGAGCAGTCTGCCGTCCGGCGTGGTGGCGGCATAGAGCGGGATGGAGATCCGCGCGGTCTTGCCGGGCGCCAGTTTCAGCGGCTGGCCGTTCTGCGAGAACGAGAAATCGGCCATGCCCATGCTGACCATGATGCCGTCCACGCCGTCCTGGCGCAGGTACGGCGTGCCCGGGAAGCCTTCCGGATTGCCGGCCGCGCTGTAGGGCGTGATGTCAATCTGCACGGTGCCACTGACCGGCTTGCCGTCAGGGGTCACGAACGACCCGGGGGCCACCGTGACGCTGGCGCCATCGCCGCCGGCAAAGGTGCCGCCGGACTGGAAGCCCGGCGCGGAGAGGGTCGTGCCGACGGGCAGCAGCGTGGCCTCGATGCGTGCGTCGCGCGTGGCGGTCACCGGCACCACCTGCTCGACGTAGCCGGTCTTCGACAGCCGCACCACGGCATTGCCGGCTGGCACCGCGAGCGCGGCAAAGTCGCCGCTGGCCGAAGTGGCGCCCTGCGCGACCACGGCCTTGCCATCGGCGCCGGACACCTTGACGGTGACATCGGCGGCATGGCCGTGGGGATTGCCCCCGCCGGCGGCCTGGTAGACCTGGCCCGACAGGGCGATGGTCTGGCGCGGCACGGGCGGCGGATCGACCTTGCCGGTGCCTCCGCCTCCGCCGCCATTGTCATCGCCGCCGCACGCCGCCATCAGCGTGGCGACGCAAAGCGATCCGAGCCAGGCGCGCATCCTGCGTGGCTTCAACGTTCCATTCATGGTTCTCGTCCTCAGGTGAAGAATGCCGGGGGGCGAGCCATTGCAGCAGCCATCCCTGGGACGACGGTTGATGTCAGTCAACGTTGGCCACGCAGCTAGTCCGGCCCCTTCCGGCAGCCAAACGGGCCTGCCGGAGGGGCAAGTCGCAGCGAGGCGCTAGCGATAAAACGAAAATGGCGAGCCCGGGGGCTCGCCATGCTGGTTTTGCAGGGGAAGCTGGCCAAAGCCAGCCGTGCTCAACCGAGTAGTGCTTCAGCGAATTCGTCAGCCTTGAATGGCTGAAGATCTTCCACCTTCTCGCCCACGCCGATGAAGTACACCGGCACCGGGCGCTGCCGGGCGATGGCGGCGAGGATGCCGCCCTTGGCCGTGCCATCCAGCTTGGTCACGATCAGGCCGGTCAGGCCCAGCGCGTCGTCGAAGGCGCGGGTTTGGGACAGGGCGTTCTGCCCGGTGTTGGCGTCGATCACCAGCAGCACCTCGTGCGGGGCCGTCGGCATCGACTTGCCGATCACGCGCTTCACCTTCTTCAGTTCTTCCATCAGATGCAGCTGCGTGGGCAGGCGCCCCGCGGTGTCCGCCATCACGATGTCGATCTTGCGCGCGCGCGCCGCGTTCACGGCATCGAAGATCACTGCCGCCGGGTCGCCGCCTTCCTGGGCGACCACGGTGACGTTGTTGCGCTCGCCCCAGATCGTCAGTTGCTCGCGCGCGGCGGCGCGGAAGGTGTCGCCGGCCGCCAGCAGCACCGACTGGTGGTAGGCCTGGAAGTGCTTGCAGAGCTTGCCGATGCTGGTGGTCTTGCCGGCGCCGTTCACGCCCGCGATCATCATCACCAGCGGCTGCTCGCGGCCCAGTTCCATGGTCTTCTCGAGCGGGCGCAGCAGGTCGGTCAGCAGCTCGCGCAGGGCGATCTTCACGGCTTCGGCGGTCTCGAGGCGCTCGTTCTTCACGCGGCGGCGCAGTTCGCCGAGCAGGAACTCGGTGGCTTCGACGCCGGCGTCGGCCATCAGCAGCGCGGTTTCGAGTTCCTCGAACAGGGCCTCGTCCACCTTCACGCCGACGAACAGCGTGCCGAGGTTTCGGCTCGTCTTCGACAGCCCGGCACGCAGGCGCGTCATCCAGCCACGCTTGGCCTCGGCGGTCTGGGTTGGCGGCGGCGTTAGTTCGAGTTCCTCGACAACCGGCGGCTCATAGGCGACCGGCGCCGGCGGCGGAGGCGGCACTTGGGCGGGAACCGGGACCGGCACGGGCACCGGGGCAGGCACCGGAGCGGGAGCCGGAGCGGGAGCCGGGGCAGGTGCGGGGGCCGGAACCGGGACGGGGACAGGCACCGGAACAGGAACAGGCACCGGCACGGGGACCGGAACCGGGGCAGGCGTTGGAGCTGGAGCGGGGACAGGCAAGGGCGCCGGCGCCGGGCTGGGCGACGGCTGGGGTTGGGGGGCAGCGGTGGGCGAGGCCACCGGTGCCGGCGTGATGGCCGGCGTCGGCTCGGCAGCCGGCGGCTCGGCGGGCGCAGGGGCCGGCTCGGCCTTGCGCTTCTTCCAGAAACTAAACATTAGGGAAAGGGGTCAATACCCCGGTAGAATCAATCGCCAAAATTCTAGCAGACGGGGTCGCATGAACCATTGCGCTGTCTTGTCCGGAGCGGGCGCCGCCCGAATCCGATCAATGCCCACCGCCCGCCTCTCGCGGCGCGTCCTTCCCACACTGGTTGCTGCTTTCGCCTTCTCCGGCCTGTCAGGATTGCCCGGATTTGGCGGATTCGCCGGATTTAGTGGCGCGGCGATGGCCCAGACCACCGCGCCCACGCCGCAGGGCCCGCCTTCCGGAGCGCGGACCGCTTCCGCGGTGGGCCAGCCCCAGGCGGGCACCACCGAATTCCAGCTCTCCAACGGCATGCGCGTGATCGTCAAGGAAGACCATCGCGCGCCCACCGTGGCGCACCAGATCTGGTACCGCACGGGCGGCATCGACGAGGTGAGCGGCACCACGGGCGTGGCCCACATGCTCGAACACATGATGTTCAAGGGCACGCCGAAGGTGCCGGTGGGCGAGTTCTCGCGCCAGATCGCCATGCTCGGCGGTCGCGAGAACGCCATGACCAACCGCGATTTCACGCTCTACTACCAGCAGATCGCCAAGCAGTACCTGCCGAGGATGATGGAGCTGGAGGCCGACCGCATGGCCAACCTCATCATCAAGAAGGACGAATTCGACCGCGAGATGAAAGTCGTGATGGAGGAGCGCCGCCTGCGCACCGACGACTCCCCGCGCGGCACCGTCTACGAGCAGCTACTGGCCACGGTCTACACCGCCGCCGCCTACCGGCATCCGGTGATCGGCTGGATGGATGACCTCGTCAACATGCGCGTGGAGGACGTGCAGGCCTGGTACAAGGCCTGGTACGTGCCGAACAACGCGCTGCTGGTGGTGACCGGCGACGTCAAGCCGGACGAGGTGCGCGCGCTGGCCGAACGCTACTACGGCAAGCTCAAGCCGCGCGCGCTGCCGCTGCGCAAGACCCAGCTCGAGGCTACCCAGAAGGGCATCAAGCGCATCTGGGTCAAGGCGCCGGCCGAGAACCCGTACATGGTCATGGCCTACAAGGTGCCGCGCCTGCATGACGTGGAGAAGGATGTCGATCCGTACGCGCTGGAGGTGCTGTCCGCCGTGCTGAACGGCTACGACAACGCCCGCCTGACCCGCGAACTGGTGCGCGAGCAGCGCCTGGCCGACGACGTGAACGTGGGCTACGACAGCATCAATCGCGGCGAATCGCTGTTCGTGCTCGACGGCACCCCGGCCAACGGCCACACCACGGACGAGATCGAAAAAGCCCTGCGCGAGGAAATCCAGCGCATCGCGAAGAACGGCGTGTCCGAGGAAGAGCTGAAGCGCGTCAAGGCGCAGGTGGTGGCGGGCCAGATCTACAAGCGCGACTCGGTATTCGGCCAGGGCATGGAGATCGGCACGGCTGAGATCTCCGGCATCTCGTGGCGCCAGATCGACCGCATGCTCGACAAGATCAAGGAAGTCACGCCAGCCCAGGTGCAAGCCGTGGCGGCAAAGTATTTCAACGATGACAACCTGACCGTGGCCACGCTGGTGCCGCAGCCGATCGACCCCAACAAGCCCAAGACTGCCGCCCCGGAAGGGCTGCGTCACTGAGGAGCCACGATGTCCTTGTCCGTCATGACGATTGCCTCGCCACGGATGGTGCGCCGGCTGGCCGGGGTGGCCTGCGGGGCGATTGCCCTCCTGGCCGGCTCCGTGGCCCAGGCCGCGCTGCCCATCGAGAACTGGACGGCCTCCACCGGCGCGAAGGTGTTCTTCGTGCCGAGTCCGTCGATTCCGATGCTCGATGTCAATATCGATTTCGACGCCGGCGGCCGCTACGACCCGCCCGGCAAGGCCGGATTGGCCACGCTGACCGCCGCGCTGCTCGACAAGGGCGCGGCCGCCCAGGACGGCCAGCCCGCGCGCAATGAAGCCCAGGTGGCCGATGCCTTCGCCGACACGGGTGCCGATTTTGGCGGCGCGGCTGGCGGCGACCGTGGCGGCATCGGCCTGCGCACGCTGACCGCCTCGCCCGAACGTGAGCAGTCACTACGGCTGGCCGGGCAGCTGATCAAGGCGCCGACCTATCCGGCGGCCGTGGTCGAGCGCGAGAAGCAGCGCCTGATTACCGCGATCCGCGAGGGCGACTCGCGTCCCGGCGTGATCGCCGACAAGACGCTGTCGAAGGCCGTGTATCCGAACCATCCGTACGGAGTGTCGGCCACGCCGGAATCGGTGGCCGCCATCTCGCGTGATGACCTGCTGAAGTTCTGGCGCGACAACTACACCGCCAAGCGCGCCGTGGTCACGCTGATCGGCGCCATCGACCGCAAGCAGGCCGAGCAGATCGCCGAAGACCTGACGCGCGGCCTCCCCGACGGCGTGGCCGCGCCCAAGGTGCCGGACGTGCAGATGACGATTCCGGGCAGCGAGAAGCGCATCCCCCATCCGGCGCAGCAGGCCAGCGTGGCGATGGGCCAGCCGGCCATCGCGCGCGGAGACCCCGACTACTTCGCCCTGCTGGTGGGCAACTACGTGCTCGGCGGCGGCGGGTTCAGTTCGCGGTTGACTGACCAGGTGCGCGAGAAGCGCGGGCTGACCTACGGCGTGGACAGCTATTTCGGGCCGGCGAAGCAGCCCGGGCCGTTCGGCATCACGCTCCAGACCAAGAAGGAGAACACCGACGAGGCGCTGCGGCTGGTGCGCGAGATCCTGAAGCAGTACGTGCAGACCGGCCCGACCGACGCCGAACTGCGTGCCGCCAAGGACAACCTCGTCAATGGCTTCCCGCTACGCATCGACAGCAACCGCAAGCTGCTGACCAACGTGGCGAACATCGGCTGGTACGGCCTGCCGCTCGACTATCTCGACACCTGGACGACGCAGATCGGCAAGGTCACGCGCGAGCAGGTGCGGGCGGCTTTCCAGAAGCACGTGCATCCGGATGCCATGGCCACGGTCATCGTGGGCGGCCCGGTGCAACCCTGAGTTGGCGCTAACTTGGCGCCGGGTTGGCGCAGCATCGATCGTTGAGACGATTCTGATTGTGAAGCCGCGCAGCCGCCAGAGGGTGTGGCGGGGCGCGGCAGGCTCTACAATCACGGCATGAATTCGCGCACCAAACCATCGCCCGCACCGCGCGGGCGATCTGCTTCTCCCTCCCCTCGCCAGGCGCCGGCGCAGGTCCGCATCATTGGCGGGCGCTGGAAGCGCTCGCTGCTGCCGGTCCTCGAGGCCGAAGGGCTGCGGCCCACGCCTGACCGCGTTCGGGAAACCCTGTTCAACTGGCTCGGCCAGGACATGTCCGGGATGACCTGCCTCGACCTGTTTGCCGGCTCCGGCGCACTTGGCTTCGAGGCGGCGTCCCGTGGCGCGGCGGCCGTCACGCTGGTGGAGGCCAACCCGCGTGTGGCGCGCCAGTTGCGCGACAATCAGTACCGGTTCGACGCCGAGCAGGTCAAGGTGATCCAGGGCGACGCCTTCGCCGTGGCCGCGCAGATGCCGGGCGCCAGCTTCGACGTGATCTTCCTGGACCCGCCGTTCGCCGAGGACTGGCTCGGGCCGGCGCTCGAGCATGCAGCACGGCTGTCGCGGCCGGGTGGCGCGGTCTATGTGGAGACCGACCACGCGCTGATCGGGCCCGATGCGCCGGTGCCGGCCTCGCTCGAGATCGTGCGGCAGGCCCGCGCGGGCGCGGTGCACTTCCACCTGCTCCAGCACAAGGTGCCGGGGCAGGGCGAAGCAGGGTAGTCGTACGACGAGTTGCCGCGCCGGGCAAGCGTTTGCGGGCGTGCTGCAACGCCGCAGAAAGCCTGTGGATGGACTTCCAAATGCCGCATTTGGCGTTACACTACGCCGCTGTTGTTTGTTCAACGCTCGTCACGCAGCCAGAATCCATCGATCGGCCACAAGGCCGGCAGCGGGCACCCCAAAGGAGGAAATATGGTCGTCGCGGTCTATCCCGGTACATTCGATCCCATGACCCGGGGACACGAGGATCTCGTCCGTCGCGCGTCGAATATCTTCGACGAGCTGGTGGTCGGCGTGGCGCACAGCCCCAACAAGCGCCCGTTCTTCTCGCTGGAGGAGCGCATCGGTATCGCGAAGGAAGTGCTCGGGCACTATCCCAACGTGCGCGTGGAAGGCTTCTCGGGCCTGCTCAAGGACTTCGTGCGCAAGAACAATGCGCGCGTGATCGTGCGCGGCCTGCGCGCGGTGTCGGATTTCGAGTACGAGTTCCAGATGGCCGGCATGAACCGCTACCTGCTGCCGGACGTGGAAACGATGTTCCTGACCCCCTCGGACCAGTACCAGTTCATCTCGGGCACCTTCGTGCGCGAGATTGCCGTGCTGGGCGGCGATGTCAGCAAGTTCGTATTCCCCTCGGTGGAGCGCTGGCTGCAAGAGAAGATTGGCAAAGCGGAATAGAATGGAGCCTTCGAACCCGCCGACGCGGCCAGTCGGGCGCGGGCGGGTCGCAGGAAGGAAATATCATGGCGCTATTGATCACTGACGACTGCATCAACTGCGACGTTTGTGAGCCCGAGTGCCCGAACGAAGCAATTTCGATGGGGCCCGAGATCTACGAGATCGACCCCAACAAGTGCACCGAGTGCGTCGGCCACTTCGACGAACCGCAATGCCAGCAGGTATGCCCGGTGGCTTGCATTCCGAAGGACCCGAACCGCGTGGAGTCCCAGGAGGTGCTGATGCAGCGCTACCGGCTGCTGACCGCCGCGCGGCATGCGGCTTGAGCATTATTCAGCACTCAGGCCATACCCGTTCCGGGTTGTCCGGCAATAAAAAACCCCGCATTGCGGGGTTTTTTATTGCCTGCTGACATTGGGCCGGAAGATACCCTTCACTTGCCCGTGTGCAGCTCCATCATCGCGCGCTCGTTCTCGCCACGCGCCAGCAGCCCCAGCGGGCCGATGCTGCGGTCGATCGCCGTGTCGATGGCTTCCTGCTCTTCCTTTCGTGGCGGCTTGAGCACATAGTTGACCACATCCTCGCGGCCGGCCCCGGCGCCGCCCGGCGCATTGCGCGGATGGCCCACGCCGAGCCGCAGGCGCCAGTACTCCTGGGTGGTCAGGTGCGCGGCAATGTCCTTGAGCCCGTTGTGCCCGCCTGCGCCGCCGCCGCGCTTGAGCTTGACCGCGCCCGCAGGCAGGTCCATCTCGTCGTGCGCGACCAGGATCTCGTCCGGCAGGATCTTGTAGAAGCGCGCCAGCGACACCACGGCGAGCCCGGAGCGGTTCATGAACGTGGACGGCTTGAGCAGCCAGATGTCCTGGTCCCAGAGCCGGGCGCGGCCGGCCAGGCCGTGGAAGCGGCCCTCCACGCGCAGCGTTGTGCTGCCCATGCGGGCGAGTTGGTCGACGAGCCAGAAGCCGGCGTTATGCCGCGTGGCCTCGTATTCCGCCCCGGGATTGCCGAGGCCGACGATGAGCTTGATCATGCGATGAATCGGGAAGGTCGGGAGAGTCTGGCGCGAGACAGCATACGTCAAAACGCTGGCGAAAATCCCGCGCGAAAAAAAACCGCCGGCGAACCGGCGGTTTCTTCGATGCGCGAGAAGGCTTAGGCAGCCGGCGTTTCGCCAGCGGCTTCGCCACCTTCAGCAGCTTCGGACACACCACCGGCCGGCAGCGAGATGCTGGCAACGGCGGGGTTGTCGTCACCGTGGGTGATGGCGGTCACGCCCTTCGGCAGCTTCACGTCCGACAGGTGCAGGGTCTGGCCCAGTTCGGCCTGGCCCAGATCCACTTCGATGAACTCGGGCAGGTCGGCCGGCAGGCACGACACTTCCAGGTCGTTCAGGATGTGGTTCACGATGCCGTGGCCCAGCTTCACGCCAGGAGCGGATTCCTGGTTCATGAAGTGCAGGGGCACCTTGACGTGGATCTTGTCGGTGGCCGACACGCGTTGGAAATCAACGTGCAGCACCAGCGGCTTGAACGGGTGCATCTGGAACGCGCGCAGCAGCGCCTTCTCGGACGCGCCACCCACTTCCAGGTCCAGGATCGACGAGTGGAACGCTTCCTTCTTCAGGGCGTGCCACAGCGCGTTGTGATCCAGTTCGATCATCTTGGGCTCGGCGGCGCCGCCATAGATGATGCCGGGGGTCTTGCCGGAATTGCGCAGGCGGCGGCTCGCACCCGTTCCCTGTACGCTACGCTCGAAAGCGATGACTTTCATGGTGTACTCCAAATAGTAAGAAGGCTGTCCGCGACCAGACAGCCTCGACTGAAGCGGCACGACGAGAATGTAGTGCCGCTTGAAGCACATTGGCCGCCAAACCTGGCAGCCAATGCGGTAAAGCCCAAAATTCTAGCAGGTATCGCTATGCAGCGGCTACCCAGCGCGCATCAGTGGTCGGCAAACAGCGACATGATCGAGTCGCCCTTCACGATCCGGGTGAAGGTCTCAGCCAGCAGCGGGGCGGTGGAGACCTGGCGGATCTTGCCGGACTGGCGGGCTTCGTCGGACAGCGGGATGGTGTCGCACACCACCACTTCGTCCAGCTCGGACGCCGCGATGCGGGCTGCGGCACCGCCCGACAGCACCGGATGGGTACAGTAGGCGAAAACCTTCAGCGCGCCGCGCTCCTTGAGCACCTGGGCGGCCTTGCACAGCGTGCCGCCGGTGTCGATCATGTCATCCATGATCACGCAGTTGCGGCCTGCCACTTCACCGATGATGTTCATCACCTCGGCCACATTGGCCTTGGGACGACGCTTGTCGATGATCGCGAGGTCGCAGTTCAGTTGCTTGGCCAGCGCACGGGCGCGGACCACGCCGCCAACATCGGGCGAGACGACGAGCAGGTCGCCGTAGTTCTTCTCGCGCAGGTCGCCGAGCAGCACGGGCGACGCATAGATGTTGTCGACGGGAATATCGAAGAAGCCCTGGATCTGGTCGGCGTGCAGGTCCATCGTCAGGACGCGCTCTACACCGGCCACTTCGAGCATGTTGGCCACGATCTTGGCCGAGATGGCCACGCGCGCCGAACGCGGGCGGCGATCCTGGCGGGCATAGCCGAAGTAGGGCATGGCGGCGGTGATGCTGCGGGCCGAGGCGCGCTTGAGGGCATCGACCATCACCATCAGTTCCATCAGGTTGTCGTTGGTCGGCGCGCAGGTGGACTGCAGCACGATGACGTGCTTGCCGCGAACGTTTTCCTGGATTTCGACCTGGACTTCGCCGTCGGAGAAACGGCCTACCAGTGCCTTGCCCAGGGGAATGCCGAGGTGCTGTACGACAGCCTCCGCGAGTTTGGGGTTGGCGTTGCCGGTAAATACCATCAAGCCTTCGCTGCTCATTCGGGGCACCTGTCTTGCTGCTGGGGGAGATTTTGTGACCGCCGGCCATTGCCGGCAGCCGATTCTGCGAGTGTTCGTCAGAACACTATAGGAAGTAATGGCAGGGGAGGAAGGATTCGAACCCTCGCATGCCGGAATCAAAATCCGGTGCCTTGACCAACTTGGCGACTCCCCTACACAACCTTTATCGACTGTCGCGGCGCCAAACTGAAGCACCTCGCCAGACGAAAACTTGCTATGCGAATGTTGCGAGCGGGTGATGCGACAAACTACTCACACACCTGCCATCCCATTCCGATGGCACCTGTTCCACAACCTGCTGCGCAGTTTGCTGATCGTCGAAACGGGCAAACACGCAGGCTCCGGAACCGGTCATCCTTGCATGGGGACTGTATTGTCTCAGCCATTCAAGGGCTCGGGCAACTTCGCCGAATTTCGCTGTTGCTATCGCTTGCAGGTCGTTGCGACCGAAAGCGAATTTGTTTGTGCAAGCAGCGAAGTCGGTAATTATGGAGATGGGCGTATCCCTTGTCAAGCGTTCGTCCGAAAATATTGCAGCGGTGGGCACGTGCTGGCGCGGGTGGATGACGACGAACCAACTGGACGGCAAATCCACGGGCGTCAGTTCCTCGCCCACCCCTTCCGCGAAGGCGTTCTGGCCGAAGACGAACACCGGCACATCGGCGCCCAGCGAGAGGCCGATCCGCATCAGTTCGTCGCGCGGCAGCCGCACGCCCCAGAGGTGATTCAGCGCCAGTAGCGTGGTGGCCGCATCGGACGATCCGCCGCCGATGCCGCCGCCCATCGGCAGCCGCTTCTCGATGGCGATGTCCGCGCCGAAGCGGGTGCCGCTGGCCTGCTGCAGGGCACGCGCCGCGCGCACCACGAGGTCGGTGTCCGCCGGCACACCGGGGATGTCGGTGGTGCGGGCGATCACGCCATCGTCGCGGCGGTGAAAGTGCAGGGTGTCCGACCAGTCGACTAGCTGGAATACGGTCTGGAGCGTGTGGTAGCCGTCCGGGCGGCGCCCGGTCACGTGCAGGAACAGGTTGAGCTTGGCCGGCGCCGGGCAGTCGCGCAGGTCCGGGGGCGGCAGGGAGGTATCGGTGGTCATGGCGGCGGTCATTGGCGGGCCTCCGGGTCGATCACGAGCCGCACGGTCATCGGCGACGGGCCGCCGTCGCGCGCCATGTCGATGCGACGCGGCCGGGCGGTGGCCACGGTGGCACCTTCCGGCGGCTCCTGCCAATCCACATAGCGCACGGTCCAGCCGGCCTGCGTGAGGGTGTCGAGGCGGCCGCGCACGTCGCGCGTGGCGTTGGCCGGCGCGCCCGGCGCGGGGCGGCCGTGCAGCCAGTCGCGCATGCCCGAGACGGGCAGCGAGAAGCCCAGCGCCTGTTCCATCAGCGCGTCCACCTCGGGCGCGTTGCGCGGCGGCTCATTGGGCAGGTCGAGCGTGGCGCCCGAGGGCGTGGACGTCACCACGGCCAGCGTCTGGCCCAGCGGCGAAACGAGGTCCAGTCGCACGTTACGCCCCTGTTCCTCCCAGCGGAAGCTGCCCTGCACGCCTTCGTTGCGGCCATAGCGGGTGTAGTTGGCGGCGAAACGGCCCGAGTAGTGCTCGCTGCGGGCGGTCTCGCCGGCGTCGAAGCCGCGCGAGGGCGCCACGCTGGCGCAGCCGGCCAGCCAGAGCGGGGCGGCAAGGCAGAACAGGGCCAGGCGACGGGATCGGAGCATGGTCATGAGTCGTCGGTCGGAAAAATCGGGATGTATGACGAGGTGGCGATGGCCGCCAGGGCGACCATCGCACAACAGCGCCCCGGCGCCCTCCATCGCACGGTATTGCATCGGATGGCGGGCGGCCCGGGCCGGTTGGCAGCTTACTTGGACAGCAGCACGTTCTGGTTGTAACGGCGCAGCGTGTCGATCAGTGTCTGGTTCTCGGGCTCCGCCTTGGCGGCCTCGGTCCAGGTGCGGCGTGCTTCGTCATGCTGGCCCAGTTGCCAGAGCACCTCGCCCAGATGCGCGCCGATTTCAGCCTCGGGCGCCTTCGAGTAGGCGTTGCGCAGCAGTTCGGCGGCCGGTTGCAGTTCGCCCTGGCGATACTTCACCCAGCCCAGGCTGTCCATGATGTAGGGATCGTCCGGGCCAAGCTCGGACGCGCGTTCGAGCAGCTTGCGGGCTTCGGCCAGCCGCTCGTTGCGGTCGGCCAGTGAGTAGCCGAGCGCGTTGTAGCCCTGCTTCTGCTCCGGCTGCATGGCGATGACCTTGCGCAGGCCGCGTTCCATGCTTTCGTAGCGCTTCTCGCGCTCGTCGAGCATCGCCAGTTCGTAGACCCAGTCGGCATTGTCCGGCTCCACGCGCACGCGTTCCTCCAGTGACTTGCGCGCGCGGTCGTAGGCCTTGGCGTCGATCAGCGTGGCCACTTCTGCCTGGCGGATCGCCGCCATGCGCTGGCCGCGCTGGCCGGGGTCGGCGATGTCCTCGGCATCGGCCAGCATGTCGCTGAACACGGCCTGGGCGTCGTCGAGCTTGCCCATGCGCGCCAGCAGCTGCGCGCGCTTGGCCTGGGCTGCCGGTGCGAGGCGGCTGTCTTCGATCCGGTCGAGCCACTGGATGGCCTGCGCGTAATCCTTCTTTTCCTCGGCGATCTGCGCCAGGTACTGGAAGGCTACGTCCGGATTGGCGGCCGGGGATTTCTCGGCCATGCGCAGGTATTCCTGCAGGTAGCGCTCGGCGTCGTCGTAGCTGCGCGCCTGGAGGCTGGTCAGGCCCAGCGCCAGCGGCACGCGCGGGTCGTTCGGGGCGACCTTGCGCAGCGCCTCGAACTCGGCGCGCGCGGCTTCCATGTCGTTCTTCTGCAGGTACAGGCGGGCCAGCGTGATGTGGCCGTTGACCGAGGCCGGTGCCTTGGCCAGGAAGCGCTTGAGCAGGGCGATGGACTTGTCCGGCGCGCTCTCGGCCTGGAGTTCGGCGGCCATCAGCGCGGCGGGCTCGAGGTCAGGCTTGATGCGCAGCGCCTCGTCCAGCTCGGCCAGCGCGCCGGCGTTGTCGCCGGCCGCTTCCTTGGCGCGGGCAATGGCCAGATGCGTCTCGGCGAACTTGGTGTCGTTGGCGGTCACGCGCTGGAGCACGGCCACGGCGCCGGCCGGATCGCTGGTGCGCGAGATCTGCTGCTGCATCTGCAGGATGGCTTCCGGGCGATGGCCCGGCGGCGAGCTGGCCAGCTGCTGCACCAGCAGCGGCTCGGCCTCGTCCCAGCGGCCGTTCAGCACCAGCAGGGTGGAAAGCACTTGCCGCGCGGCGGGCGAGGTGGGCGCCAGTTCGGTCCAGAGCCGGGCGGCGTCCAGCGCCTGCTGCGAAATCCGCGCGTTGAACGCGATTTCCGTGGCGCGCTGGGCCAGGCGCGGGTCACGCGTCTGGCGCGCGAGGTCCATGTAGGTGCGGTAGGCGGTGCCGACCAGGCCACGCTGGAGCGAGATCTCGGCGGCCAGCACCCGATAGAGGATGTCCGGCGTCAGCGACACATTCGGCAGCGGCGTGCGCGGCGCCCGGGGCTTGGTCACGGAGGCCGGCGGCGGCACGTCGATGGCTTCTTCGTCGCCCTGCGCCACCCGGGGTGGCGCGGCGTGCGCCACCGTGGCGAACGCGCCGAATGCTAGGCAGGCGGAGACGGCCAGCGCACGCGCATGGCGGCGCAAGCCGCTGGCGGGGCCGGCGGGCGCGGCGGGAAATGCTGTCATCGGAATGAGGTCCGGGCGCATGGCCTGAAGGGACGAACGGAAGTCCGGCATGAAATCGATGCTCCGGGCGCGCGGGGGCGTAGGAATGGATGAGAGGCATTGTAGCCTGCCGCTACAATGCCCTGCTTGCCGCGAGGGGCCAATGCGTTTGGGAACCCGCACAGCGCGCCGCGCGCGCCGCTGGTTCCTGCGAGGTTGGAGCGCCAAACCGGGCAAGAGGTTCTGATGGGAAGGCCGACGGAAGTCGAGAAGGAGGTCCTGGGGCGATGCCGGAATTGCCGGAAGTGGAAGTCACGCGGCGCGGACTGCTGCCGCACGTGGTGGGGCGGCGTATTGTCGACGTGACGGTGCGTCACCGCGGCCTGCGCTGGCCGGTGGAGCCGGAACTGGAGGCGCGGCTGGCCGGGCGCGTGATCGGGCGCGTCGAGCGGCGCGGCAAGTACCTGCTGATCGAATGCCTGCCGGCGGCCGGCACCGGATGTGGCGCGGAGGGCCTGGAAGGTGACACCGACACCGGCTGGCTGCTGATTCACCTCGGCATGACCGGCACGCTGCGGGTCTATCCCGATGCACCATCCCCGGGCACCCACGATCACCTCGACCTCGTCCTGGCCGCGCCCGACGACCCCCCTGATGCCCCCAATGTCCCTGAAGCCCCGGATTCCCCCGATTCCCGTCCGGTGACCCTGCGCTTCCGCGACCCGCGCCGTTTCGGGGCGATTATCTGGAGCCCCTTGCCAGAGGCGGACCTCGGCGAGCATCCGCTGCTGCGCAAGCTCGGCCTCGAGCCGTTCGATCCGCGCTTCGACGGCGCCTGGCTCCATCGCCATACGCGGGGTCGGTCCGTGGCGATCAAGACCGCGCTGCTGGCCGGCGAGATCGTGGTGGGCGTGGGCAATATCTATTGTTCGGAAAGCCTGTTCCGGGCCGGCATCCGGCCGACCACGGCGGCGGGCCGGCTCAGCCTCGCGCGCTGCGACAAGCTGGCCGTGGCCGTGCGCGAGACGCTGGCCGAGGCCATCGCCCGGGGCGGCAGCACGCTCCGCGACTTCGTCGGCAGCGACGGCAGCAGCGGCTACTTCCAGCTGGATTGCTTCGTTTATGACCGGGCCGGCGAGCCGTGTCGCGTTTGCGGCACCCCGATCCGCCAGATCGTGCAGGGCCAGCGTTCCACCTTCTATTGCCCGCATTGCCAGCATTGACGGGGGTCTCGGCGGCTTGGTGCGCGTGACGATCCAATGTCCATACATTGTCGTCCGGCATTGCCGATGGCTCCGCGCAACACTCTGTGACGGCGGCGCGCGCAAGGGACGTGAATTCCACAAAATCCGACACAAACCATGTATCGTGTGCGCAGACATAAAAAGTTACAAAAAGCGCCGAATCTCCCACTAATGTGGCATTGATCCGGTGCGCGTCTCGTGGCGGGGTCCGAGGGTCAACGGGTAGCCTTGCGCGAGGCGGGTCGTACGAGTTCGAACCAATAAATCCGAGCCGAAACAGCGAACGCGCACAACTCCATGACGAGCCTCGCCCATCAATTCGAACAATATGGCGCCTGGAGAACCGGGGTCCTTCAGTCTCTCGCCGAATTCCAGTCGTGGCTGCAACAGTACGACCTCTATGACGCTACCGCGGATGACCGCGTCCAGCGCATTCAGAACGTTCTCAAGAGCGACCGCCTCAAGGTGGCGTTCATCGCCGAGTTCTCGCGCGGCAAGAGCGAACTGATCAACGCGATTTTCTTTGCCGACTACGGCCGGCGCATCCTGCCGTCGTCGGCGGGCCGGACCACGATGTGTCCGACCGAGCTGCGCTACGACGAGAACGAGCAGCCGAGCATTCGCCTGCTGCCGATCGAGACGCGCCTGCACGACGCCTCCACGGCCGATTTCATGGAGCCCGGCTCGTCCAATTCGCATTGGACCACGGTGCCGCTGGATCCGTCGTCGCCCGAGGGCATGCTGGCCGCGTTCCAGCACGTGGTGGAAACCACGCGCGTGACGCCGGCCGTGGCCGAATCGCTCGGCCTCTATAACGAGAACGACCCGGACGCCGCGTGGTCGGTCGATGCCGATGGCATGGTCGAGATCTCGCGCTGGCGCCATGCGGTGATCAACTTCCCGCACCCGCTGCTGCGCCAGGGCCTGGTCATCCTCGACACGCCGGGCCTGAACGCGATCGGTACCGAGCCGGAACTGACGCTGCGGCTGATCCCCGATGCGCACGTGGTGGTCTTCGTGCTGGCCGCCGACGCCGGCGTGACCAAGAGCGACCTCGAACTGTGGCGCAGCCACGTGGGCGCCGGCCATCGCCGGGGCTGCCTGGCCGTGCTGAACAAGATCGACGGGCTGTGGGACCCGCTCAAGTCGTCGCCGGAGATTGCCTCGGAGATTTCGCGGCAGGTTCGCTCGACGGCCCAGATCCTCGGCATCGAAGAGCGCCGCGTCTACCCGGTGTCGGCGCAGAAGGGCCTGGTCGCCAAGGTCACCCAGGACCAGCCGATGCTGGTACGCAGCAACCTGCCGCAGTTCGAGCACGTGCTGTCCGACCAGCTGATTCCGCAGCGGCGCGAGATCGTGTCCGATCAGGTCCAGCGCCTGGTGCAGGACATGTCGCGCGGCGCCCAGCAACTGCTGCAAAGCCGCCGCCGGGACATCGTCGAGCAGTTGTTCGAGCTGCGCGGCCTGCGCGGCAAGAACCACGCGATGGTCAAGCACATGCTGCTGCGCGTGCAGGGCGAGAAAGAGGAATTCGAGCAGAGCATCTCGAAGTTCCAGGCGCTGCGCCTGGTCTTCGGCCGCCACAGCGCGGACATCATCAAGAGCCTGCAGTTGCGCGACGTGCGCCGCACCATGCGTGACGCCCGCGAGCAGATGAAGGAGCGATTCTTCTCGCGCGGCCTGCGCGAGGACATGGAGGCGCTGTTCGGCCAGTTGACCGGCCTGATCCACGATGCCGACCAGAAGATCGCCGGCCTGCATCAACTGGTGGACAGCATGTATCGCCGCTTCAACGCCGAGCACGGTTTCACGCTGCCGGCGCCGATGCAGTTCGTCACCTCGCGCTACGCGGTGGAGCTGCAGGAAACGCTGCAACTGGTGAACAACCACTTCGGCACGGTGAACATGCTGACCCGTTCGCGGCCGCAGTTGGTGCAGAACGCGTTCGCGACGATGGCGAGCCGGGTTCTGGAGAATTTCCGAGACCTGAACCGCGATATCGAGATCTGGCTGAAGTCCGTGATGACGCCGCTCGAGGCGCAGGTGCGCGAGCATCAGAAGCAACTGCGCCGTCGGGTGGATTCGATCGAACGCATCCACGAGGCCACCGACACGCTGGAAAGCCGCATCGCCGAACTCGAACAGGTGCTTAACGGCCTGGACGAGCGCAGCACCAAGATCGAGGGGTTTGCCAAGGTTCTCGTCGAACCGGCAGTCGAGCACGGCGCGCGCGCGGCCTGACCGGGCACCGCATCGCGGTATCATGTGGCGCCGCCTTAGAGCGGCGCTTTTCTTTTCCCCACCGCCCCGCAATGCCCCGCAAGTCAGCCGCCGCCCCCACCCTCCCAGCCAGCCCCGACATTGCCGTGCCCGACGACTTCGGCGCCCGCGTGGTGACGTGGCAGCGCACGCATGGCCGGCACGACCTGCCGTGGCAGAACACGCGCGACCCGTACCGGATCTGGCTGTCCGAGATCATGCTCCAGCAGACCCAGGTGGCGGCGGTGATCGAGTACTTCCAGCGCTTCGTGACCGCGCTGCCCACCGTGGCCGCGCTGGCCGCCGCGCCGGCCGACGCCGTCATGGCGCTCTGGGCTGGCCTGGGCTACTACTCGCGCGCGCGCAACCTGCACCGCTGCGCGAAGACGGTCATGGACGACCACGGCGGCGAGTTCCCGACCGATCCGGCCGTGCTGGTTACGCTGCCCGGCATCGGCCGCTCGACGGCGGCTGCCATCGCCGCGTTCAGCGCCGGCGTGCGCTCGCCCATCCTCGACGGCAACGTGAAGCGCGTGTTCGCGCGCGTGTTCGGCATGCACGGCTATCCGGGCGAGCGGGCCATCGAGATGCGGATGTGGGCGCTGGCCGAGCGCGCCTTGCCGCCCGCCGGCCCGCATCAGGCCGAAGACATGGTGGCCTACACGCAGGGGTTGATGGACCTGGGCGCGACGATCTGCTCGCGCGGCAAGCCGGCTTGTCTGGCCGATGCGGCGGCCTGCCCGCTGGCCGCCGAATGCGTGGCGCGCCGCGAGAACCTGACCGGCACGCTGCCGACGCCCAAGCCGCGTGCCGCGATTCCCGAGCGCAGCACCGTCATGCTGATCATCCGCCACGGCCGCGACGTTCTCGTCAATCTACGACCCGACAGCGGTATCTGGGGCGGCCTGTGGAGCCTGCCCGAGATGCCCGTCGACACGGTGCCCTTCGATGCAGACGCAGCCGAGGACGCCGCGCGCGAGGTCGCCCGGCAATTCGGCGAGCCGACCTCTGCGACGCTGGCCGGGGAGCTGACGCACGTGTTCACGCACTTCCGCCTGTTGATCCGCGCGGTGCGGGTGGACCTGGGCGCGCTGGCGCTGCGCGGCGGCGCGGACGATGGCGTCAGCCGGCGCTGGCTGTCGCTCGACGATCTCGATGCGCTCGGCACGCCCGCACCGGTGCGGCGGCTGCTCGAAGATCAGGCGCGCGGCGGCTTGTTCTAGGGAAAATTCAGGAAACGGCGAGAGGCGTCAGACGATGTGATGCTGACGCATGTAGCGGTGGACGATCTCGATGCGCATGCCGGCATCGGGTAGCGCCATCAGCATTTGCTTGGCCTTGAGCGGCACGGGCAGCAATTCGCAGAGCCGGTTGGCGACCCAGCTCGGGTCGTCCCAGTGATACGGCTCGTTGAAGGGCAGGCGCGACTTGTCGGCCTGCTCTGCATGGATGGCGCTGACGATGCGCCGCAGCGCCGACAGGCATTCGCCGAGCAATTCGAGCTTGCAGTCGATCTCGTCGGGCGGCAGCAACTCCACCCGGGCCACGATCAGGCCGTCATCACGCGTGCTGTGGGAAAGGACCTGGAAGCGTTGCCGGCCGCGCGCCTCGATCAGCAGCACGCCCAGTTGCTCCATATTGCAGTCGACGATATCGGCCAGGCAGCCCACGTCTTCGGGCACGGTGGGCTGGTCCTGCTGCGCCACCTCGTTGCCACTCGCGATCAGGCAGACGCCGAACGGCGTGTGGTCGCGCATGCAGTTGCGCACCATGTCCACATAGCGCGCCTCGAATACGCGCAGCGGCAGGCGGCCATCGGGAAACAGTACCGTGTGGAGCGGAAACAGGGGCAGCGCGTCCAGATCAGGCGCGGGATGCGTCGAATGACCAGTGTCTGGTGGATGTGACGACATGCGATGCCGGTTCCGGTTCCACTACCAGGGAGGGACGTTGGCGCGTCAGCCTGCCGGGGCAAGCTCGCGGTGCCTGACCAGCACATTACCATGTGCCCGGAAGTAGTTGGCAAGTCTTTCCGCGATAAACACCGAGCGGTGCTGGCCGCCCGTGCAGCCGATCGCCACGGTCAGGTAGCTGCGGTTATCGGCAATGAAACTCGGCAGCCACTTCTCCACGTAGGCGCGGATGTCCTCGGCCATCGCCAGCACCATCGGCTGGCTTTGCAGGAAGTCGATCACCGGCACATCGCGGCCCGTGAGGGGGCGCAGCGCGAGGTCGTAGTAGGGGTTGGGCAGCGAGCGCACGTCGAAGACCATGTCCGCGTCACTCGGCACGCCATGCTTGAAGCCGAACGATTCGAACAGCAGCGTGAGCTGCTGGCTGTCCTCGCCCCGGATCAACTCTTTGATCCAGCTGCGCAGCGTGTTGGTGCGGACGTTGCTGGTGTCGATACGGTGCGCCGATTCGGCCAGCGGGCTCAGCAGCTCGCGCTCCATCTCGATGGCTTCGATCAGCGAGGTATCGTGCGGTGCCGCATCGGCATTGGCGCTGCCCGGCAGGGCGGGTACCTCGGCCACGCGCCCGGACAACGGGTGGCGGCGGCGTGTTTCGGAGTAGCGCTGCACCAGCGCGTCGGTGTTGGCGGTCAGGAACAGCACCTGCACCTGATGGCCGGCGGCGGCCAGTTGGCGCACGGTGTCCGGCAGCCGCGCCAGCGACTCGCGGCTGCGAATGTCGGTGGCCACGCCCAGGTGGGTATAGCCCTGCTCGGCCAGGTAGCTGGTCAGCTCGGGCAGGAATTGTGCCGGGAGGTTGTCGACGCAGTAGTAGCCTGCATCTTCCAGGACATTGAGGGCGACAGACTTGCCGGAGCCGGAGATTCCGGTGATGAGGAGGATCCGCATAGCCCTGCAAGGATAGCACCGGGTGATGGCTGCGTCATGACACCCGGCGCACAAAAAGTGACGATCAGGCCGCCGGCTTGGACAGGCAATCGCTCATGAACTTCTTGTAGTCGTCGCCCTTCTTGCCCTTGCCCTGCTTGCTGCAGGCGGTCATCTTGTCCTGCTGGGTCTTGGGTTCGGCGGCGGCGGCGGGCTTGTTGGAGAGGCAGTCGCTCATGAACTTGTTGCGCTCGTCGCCCTTCTTGCCGGTGGCCTGGGCGTTGCAGGCCTTCATCTTGTCCTGTTGGGCGTTGGGCGCCTTGGCGCCAGAGGCGGCGGGGGCCGAGGCACTCTGGGCAAACGCGCCCGTGGCCAGCAGCGGGGTCACCAGCAAACACATCGCGATCAGCTTCTTCATGCTTCTCTCCTTGGCTGTGGAAACACTACGAATGGGTCCGATCCATTGGCTCGATGCCCATTACAGCACAAACGATGGAGAGCCGTGGCGCGTTGACGCGCCACCGCATCAGAGCAGGCGGCCCTGGCCGCGCGAGACCACGTCCGCCTGCATGGCGGCGCGCTGACGGTCCATGAAGTCGCGCAAGGTGTCGATGCCGCGCAGGCGCAGTATCGTATTGCGCACCGCAGCCTCGACCAGCACGGCCAGGTTGCGGCCGGCTGCCACCTGGATCTTCACCATGTGGATTGGCAGGCCCAGGACATCGAGGTATTGCGAGTCAAGCGGCAGGCGCTCGAACTCGCCGTCGTTGCGGCGCACGAGCTGCACCACGAGCTTGAGCTTCATCTTCCGGCGCACGGCCGTCTCGCCGAAGATCGTCTTGATGTCGAGCAGGCCCAGGCCGCGCACTTCCAGCAGGTTCTGCAGCAGCGGCGGGCAGCGGCCCTCGATGAAGTCGGGTCCGAGTCGCACGAAATCCACCGCATCGTCGGCCACGAGACCGTGGCCGCGCGAGATCAGTTCCAGGCCCAGTTCGCTCTTGCCCAGGCCGGACTCGCCCATGATCAGCACGCCCATGCCGAGGATGTCGAGGAACACGCCGTGCATCGTCACGCGCGGGGCGGAGATGCGCGACAGGTAGAGCCGCAGATGGTCGATCACAGCCGCCGACGACACCGGCGTGGTGAACAGCGGCGTGGACGAGCGCGTGCAGCGCAGCTCCAGGTCTGGCGGCGGCTCCATGCCATCCGCCACGACGAGGAACGGCGGCTCGAGCAGGATCAGCTCCCCCATCTGGCGCTTGCGCGGCTCGTCGTCGAGGCGCTGGTAGTAGAGGATTTCCGGCTTGCCGAGCACCTGGATCCGGTTCGGGTGGATCAGGTTCAAGTGGCCGACGAGGTCCGCCGCCGAGGTGGCTTCGCGGGCGAATTCCACGTCGAAGGCCCGGTCGGCCCCTTCCAGGCCAGCGACCCACGAGAGCTTGATATCGGCTGCGTTGTCGTCGAAGATCGACTGCGAGGTGACGCCGGTGAGTTCCATGCGCGTATGACTTTCGGGGGCGGACAGGCCGTTTCAGGCGGCCGTTGGGGCGGGAGTCAGGGGTGCCACTGCGTCAGCAGATCATGCACCGCTTCCGACGTGGGCAGTGTGGCGAGGCCCTCGCGCATCTCGCGGTCCGAGAGCAGTTGGGCGATTTCCGACAGGATTTCCAGATGTTGTTGCGTGGCCTGTTCCGGCACGAGCAGGAAGATCAACAGCGACACCGGCTTGCCGTCCGGCGATTCGAACGGAATGGGCTCGGCCAGGCGCATGAAGCCGGCCAGCGGCTGCTTGAGACCCTTGATGCGGCCATGCGGAATGGCCACGCCGGCACCCAGACCCGTGGAACCCAGCGATTCGCGCGCGAACAGGTTATCGGTCACGGTAGCACGCGCCACGCCATGGTTGTTCTCGAACAGGAGCCCGGCTTGCTCGAACACCCGCTTCTTGCTGGTGACGGTGACGTCGAGATGGATGTTGCCGGGTGGCAGCAATTTGGCCAAACGATTCATGGGCGATGCGCGAGAAGTCAGGTTAGCGGGCCGGGGCGCGAAGGCCGTCCCGCCGGATTCGGGGCGAAACTTGGGTACCGAGATCTTGTCTGGGACGCCCGCATTGGAGCGTCCGGCCATTATAGAGCAGGGCTCCACCGCGATTTTGCGATGCAGCGCCGGGGTCGCGGCGGTGCCACGACGTGCCGGCCGGCTTGCCCACCCGGGGTGTCCCGGGGCCGTCCTGTCGTTATTTGTATGGCGGAGCATACACCGAGGCGGGCGGCTTGCGAACACTTGTTCCCATTTTGACCGCTCCCGGGGGCCCCGGGTCGCCCTCCGGCGTGGCAATAAGGTAACGAAACATTCCAGGTGCCCGCACCGTCACCGCCATGGCGCGCGCCCATCAAAAAAGCCGCGCTGATTGCGCGGCTTGAGCTCTTCTTTTCAGTCCTCTGCAGGGTCGGCAACCGCTCTGTTTTCGGTTGCCTGCAGGTCTCTACTGCTGCGTCAGTTGCTGGGCGGCCATCTGGTACTTCACCGCCTCGCGATCGTGGCCCTGTACGCGGTCCTTGTAGCGGATGACCTGGCGGTCGAGCTTGTCGACCAGACAGTCGATCGCCGCATACAGATCTTCATGATGCGCTTCGACGAAGATGTCCTTCCCCTTCAGATGCAGATTGATTTCCGCGTACTGGCGCCGGTCCTTCTCCTTGTGGTTGTCCACCGATAGCAGCACGCTCACGCCGATGACCTGATCGAAATGCCTGACAATTCGCTCCAGTTTCGTTTCCACATACTCACGCAGCGGGGGCGTGATGTCGAGGTGGTGTCCACTGATCTTGAAGTTCATAGCGCTTCTCCTTCTGAAAGAGCCGCACCAGGCAGGCGGTTGCGGCTCGGCTACAAAGTCTTGCGGAGATTGACTGCGGGGATCTTGAGCGCTTCGCGGTATTTCGCCACCGTGCGGCGTGCGACCACGAAGCCTTGCTCACCCAGCAGTTCGGCGATCCGGCTGTCGGAAAGAGGATTCCTGGGGTCTTCGGCTCCTATCAGTTGCTTGATCAGCGCGCGGATTGCCGTGGAGGAGGCCGCGCCGCCAGTCTCCGTAGAGACGTGGCTCCCAAAGAAGTACTTCAACTCGAAAGTACCCATGGGCGTGGCCATGTACTTATTCGTGGTGACCCGGGAAATGGTCGACTCATGTAAACCGAGTGTATCGGCTATTTCCCGCAAAACCAAGGGGCGCATCGCGATTTCGCCATGCGTGAAAAAGTTCTTTTGACGTTCCACAATTGCCTGCGAAACACGCAGGATCGTATCGAATCGTTGCTGGATGTTCTTGATAAGCCACCGCGCCTCCTGAAGCTTCTGCTGCAGGCCTGCCGTCCCCGTTTCGCCCTTCGCGCCGCGCAGGATCTGCGCATACATGTCGTTGATGCGCAGCCGTGGCATGACATCCGGATTGAGCGCCGCGATCCACCCGCTGCCGCTCTTGCGCACGAACACGTCGGGCACCACGAAGTCGGCCTCGGGACGGTTGAACGCGTGCCCCGGATACGGCGCCAGCGAGCGAATCAGTTCGTGTGCCGCCTTCAGTGCTATTTCGTCCACCTGGAGCGCTTTCTTTAGCCGCGTGTAGTCGCGCACGGCCAGCAGTTCCAGATGATGATTGACGATGGTCAGCGCCAGCTCACGATGCGAGTGCTTCAGGCGACGCAATTGCAGGCTGAGGCACTCCGCGGCATTGCGCGCGCCCACGCCGGGCGGGTCGAAGCTCTGCAGCAGGGTCAGGATCGCGTGGACTTCGTCGATCTCGAATTCGAGTTCCTCGGGCAGTTCGGTGCAGATTTCCTCGAGCGAGGCGCTCAGGTAGCCGTCATCGTCGAGCGATTCGATCAGGAAGATGGCCAGGCCCTTGTCGCGCACCGAGATCTTCAGCGGGGCCAACTGCCCCATCAGGTGCTCGCGCAGCGTGGGCTCGGCATCGCGCAACTGCATCGGCGACTTTTCGTCCTCGTCGCCCTGGGGGCGGCGGGCGAAGTCGTCGAGGCTCCAGTCGCTGCCGTAGTCCTCGCTGCCGTTGTCGTTGTAGTTGTCGTCCTCACCGCCGGACGCGCCATCGGTGCGCGCGTCGCCGTTGGGCTGTGGCTCGGAGGAGGCCGGCGCGGGGGCGCTCTGGAGGTTGACCGAGCCATCGGCGGCTACCCGCAGCGGGCTTTCGATCCAGTCGTTTTCGCGTTCGAGCAGGGGATTTTCGGTCAGCGCCTGTTCCACTTCCTGCTGGAGTTCAAGCGTCGAGAGCTGCAACAATCGAATCGACTGTTGCAGCTGCGGGGTCAATGCCAGATGTTGCGAGAGACGAAGCTGAAGCGACGGTTTCATGCGACCTATTCTATGCGCATCCTTCCGACTATGGAACGGAAATTGCTATCGCCTATCGCTCTGACTTCCTGATCGACCCCGGCTGTCGCCGTGGAGGCCGGGAGAAGCGCGGCCGCACGCGGCGGCCGATGGGTCACATGCGGAAATTTTCGCCCAGGTACACGCGTCGCACGGACTCGTTGGCGATGATTTCCTCAGGCTGGCCGGCGGCCAGCACCGTGCCTTCGCTGATGATGTAGGCGTGGTCGCAGATGCCGAGCGTCTCGCGCACGTTGTGGTCGGTGATCAGCACGCCGATGTTGCGCGCCTTCAGGAAGCTCACGATGCGCTGGATTTCGCCCACGGCGATGGGGTCCACGCCGGCGAACGGCTCGTCCAGCAGGATGAAGCGCGGCGCGGAGGCCAGCGCCCGGGCAATTTCCACGCGGCGGCGCTCGCCGCCGGAGAGCGACAGCGCCGGGTTGTTGCGCAGATGGGCGATCTGCAGGTCGTCCAGCAGCGAATCCAGGCGGCGTTCGATCTCGGCCTTCGGCAGCGGCTTGCCCTTCTCCAATTGCAACTCGAGCACGGCGCGGATGTTTTCCTCGACGTTGAGCTTGCGGAAGACCGAGGCCTCCTGCGGCAGGTAGGACAGGCCCATGCGGGCGCGCTCGTGGATCGGCAGGCCGCTGATGTGCTGGTCGTCCAGCACGATGTCGCCCTCATCCAGTGCCACCAGGCCCACGATCATGTAGAACGACGTGGTCTTGCCGGCGCCGTTCGGACCGAGCAGGCCGACCACCTCGCCGCTCTTCACGTCCAGCGAGACGTCCTTGACCACGGTGCGCGAACCGTAGCGCTTCTTCAGGTGGCGCACGACCAGCGTGCTGCTGTCGGTACGGGCGGCCGACGGGGCTGCGGAGGCGTTCGGGGCGAGCGTGGCGGAGTCGTTCATCAGGTCAATGCATGCGTGACGCGGCGGGCGCGTCCGGGGTTCAGGGCTTGCCGGGCGCGGGCGCCGGCTTCAGTTCCAGCGGCGGTGGCGGCGCGGCGGCGCCGCTGGCCGGGTCCGCGCGCGGCGAGAGCACGGCGCGCACGCGGCCGGACGGGTTGCCGGTGGAGGTGTTGTTGTCGCCGCCGGCAGCCGTGTAGTACTCGTTGCGGCTGTCGTAGGTGATCACGGCGCCGCGGATCTCGTCGACGGTCTTCGCGCCGGCGATGCGCGCCGCGCGGGCATGACCGATCAGCTTCGACATTTCCTGCTTGCCGTCGTACTCGATGCGGTCGCCCCAGCCATCGATGTATTCGTCCACGCCGTCGCGCTTCTGGCGGATATACGCCTGGCGTCCCGGATTGGCCGTGGCCACCGCGTACTGGTAGCCCTCGGGGTCGGTGCGGATCTGCGCGGCGTCCGACTTCAGCACCATCGTGCCCTTGGTCAGCACGACGTTGCCGGTCAGCGTATAGATCTGCTTCACGTCGTCATAGCTGGCGTTGTTGGCCTCCAGCACCAGCGGCTTGTCCTTGTCGGCACGCTCCGCCAGGGCCGGCTGGGCCAGGGTCGCGCCGAGCGCGGCGATTGCCACCGCCAGGGCGGGCACGATGCGGCGACAGGACAACGTCGTCAGGGATGGGGTCATGTTGGTCAGCTGAGAGAATGACGGGCGATCCGTTGCCGGCGCCTGGCGTGCTTGTTGTTGTGCTTACTGCGTGGTCCGGGCCTGCCCCGACGGCGGATTCATGACGATGGTGCCGCGTACGTTGCCGAGCAATTGTACTTCGCGCGTGACATTGTTGAAGACCAGTCCGTTGGCCGTCATCACCGACGGGCCGCGCGTGAGTTGTACCGCTTTATCGGTCTTGACGATGTCGTCATTGACCAGCAACTGGAAATATTGCGATGCAGCGGTCATGCGCGGGTCCTTCGACGGATCCACGCCGGGTTGCCGTACCAGGAAGGCATTGCCGTACAGGTCGATGACCGAGCCCTCCGAGTTCATCACGCCCCGGTCCGCGTTGACCGTGACCGGGGGGCGGTCCGGCTGGTAGGCGCGCATGGCCGGCGTGGTCACCTCGTAGGTCTGGTCGTCCTCGAAATGGATCATCTTCACGCCGGTGAAGCGCATCTTGGTGGCGCCGGTCGTGTCCAGTTCCGTGGCCGAGAAGCGGTCCATGTAGTAGTCCGCCTCATGGCGCTTGGCGCGGTTCTGGGCGGCCTCGTCCTCATGGGGCGAGTTGATCTGCACCAGCCAGAACGTGCTGCCGGCGACCATCGCCATTAGCAGCAGCGGCAGCAGCCGCATGACCAGACCGGAGATCCTGCCGAAGAAGTCGCGCATCGCCGGCCCCGCTCAGATGACCTTGGCGCGGGTCAGGTCATGGATGTGGAGCGCGCCCACGAGCTTGCCGTCGCCATCGACCACCAGCAGCTGGTTGATGCGGTTCGCTTCCATGATCTGCACCGCTTCCACGGCCAGCTGGTCCTGGTTCACCACGTGGGGGTTACGGTGCATGACCTCGCCGATGGGCACGGTGCGCCAGTCGCGCGGGGTTTCCAGCAGGCGGCGCAGGTCGCCGTCGGTGAACACGCCGATGGCGTGGCCGTCCGGGTCCACCACGGCCGTCATGGCCAGGCCCTTGCGGGTGATTTCCATCAGCGCCTGGGCCAGCGGGGTGTTTTCACGCACCTCGGGCACGCCGTTGCCGGTGCGCATGACGTCGCGCACGTGGGTCAGCAGCTTGCGGCCCAGCGCGCCGCCCGGGTGCGAACGGGCGAAGTCTTCCTCGCCAAAGCCGCGCGCATCCAGCACGGCCACGGCCAGGGCGTCGCCCAGCGCCAGCGCCGCCGTGGTGCTGGCCGTCGGGGCCAGGTTCAGCGGGCAGGCCTCCTGGGCCACGGCGCCGTCCAGATGGGCATCGGACAGCTTGGCGAGGTTCGATTCCGGGTTCCCGGTGACCGAGATCAGCCCGGCGCCGATGCGCTTGACGATCGGGACGATCGACAGCAGCTCGGCCGTCTCGCCGGAATTGGAGAACGCAATCAGCACGTCGTCGCGGGTGATCATGCCCAGGTCGCCGTGGCTGGCCTCGGCCGGGTGCACGAAGAACGACGGCGTACCCGTGGAAGCCAGCGTGGCCGCCACTTTGCGGCCGATATGGCCGGACTTGCCGATGCCGGACACGACCACGCGTCCGGTGCAGCCCAGGATCATCTGGACCGCCTTGGTAAACGCGGGCGTCAGTCGGTCAGCCAGCGCGGAAACGGCGTCGGCTTCGATCTGGAGGGTGTGGCGAGCGAGCTTAAGTGCTCGTTCCGCATCGAAATTGGCTATCATGGCGACGAAGTATACCAACGAATGCGATGGCGACCGGCCCGGCTTTTCTGCCATGGGGTCCGGGCGACCGCCGCTTGCCGTGTTTCCCCGGCGAGGCACCGATGCCGGGACGGCGCGCGTGCCCGGCCGGCTCGTTCCAGGTCAAGCCCCAAGTCTTCCCCGAAGCCCGCCGAATGCATTCTCCGCTGGAACTGACCCTCGTGCTGCTGGCCGCCGCCGTTCTTGGCGTGGTGGCCTTCCGCATGCTGCAACTGCCACCCATGCTGGGCTACCTGGCGGTGGGCATCCTGATCGGTCCCCACGCGCTCGCGCTGGCCAACGATTCCGCCCAGACCAAGTACCTGGCCGAATTCGGCGTGGTCTTCCTGATGTTCTCGATCGGGCTCGAGTTCAACCTGGGCAAGCTCCGCTCGATGAAACGGCTCGTATTCGGGCTGGGCGGCTCCCAGGTGGTGCTGACGATGCTGCTCGTGGTAGCGGCCGGATGGGCGCTCTCGGCCTGGATCGGGCTGACCTGGCAGGCCTCGGTGGCGCTGGGCGGGGCGCTGGCCATGTCCTCGACGGCCATCGTCTCCAAGATGCTTTCCGAGCGCATGGAGCTGGAGGCGGAGCACGGCCGCAACATCATCAGCGTGCTGCTGTTCCAGGATCTGGCCGTGGTGCCGCTGCTGATCGTCATCCCGGCGCTCTCGCGCGACCCCGGCGAGCTGGCGGCGGCGCTGGGGGTGGCCACGGTCAAGATCGTGGTGGCCCTCGGCCTGATCTTCTTCCTTGGCCAGCGCGTGATGAGCCGCTGGTTCCACGTGGTGGCGGCGCGGCGCTCGCAGGAACTGTTCATGCTGAACCTGCTGCTGGTCACGCTCGGCATGGCCGCGCTGACCGAGCGGCTGGGCCTGTCGATGGCGCTCGGCGCGTTCATGGCCGGCATGCTGATCTCGGAAACGCCTTACCGGCACCAGGTGGAGGAGGACATCAAGCCGTTCCGCGACGTGCTGCTGGGGCTGTTCTTCGTCACCATCGGCATGCTGTTGAACATCAATGTGGTGATCGACCACATCTGGCTGGTGCTGGGCCTGCTGTTCGTGCCGATCCTGTTCAAGCTGGTGCTGATCACGGTGCTGGCGCGGCTGTTCGGCTCCCGGCAGGGCGTGGCCATCCGTACCGGGCTGGGGCTGGCGCAGGCGGGGGAGTTCGGCTTCGTGCTGCTGAACCAGATCGATGGTATCGGGCTGGTGGATCCGGTGCTGATCCAGGTCATCCTGGCCTCGATGCTGCTGTCGATGCTGGCGGCGCCGTTCCTGATTCAGTACAGCGACACCATCGTGCTGCGCTTTGCCGCCAACGAATGGCTGATGCAGTCGCTGAACATGACCCGCATCGCCGCCCAGAGCCTGCAGACCGAGAAGCACGCGATCATCTGCGGATTTGGCCGCAGCGGGCAGAACCTGGCGCATATGCTCGAGCGCGAGGGCATCAACTACGTGGCGCTCGACCTCGACCCGGACCGCGTGCGCGAGGCCGCCGGGGCCGGCGACACCGTGGTCTATGGCGATGCCGGCCGCCGCGAGGCGCTGATCGCCGCTGGTATCCACCGCGCCGCCGCGCTGATTGTGACCTATGCCAACACGCCGTCGGCGCTGCGGGTGCTGCACCACGTGCAGGAGCTGGCGCCGGCGCTGCCCGTGATCGTGCGGACCGTGGACGATTCCGAGCTGGACACGCTCCAGAAGGCCGGCGCCACCGAGGTGGTGCCCGAGATCATCGAGGGCAGCCTGATGCTGGCCTCGCACGCGCTGGTGCTGCTGGGTGTGCCGATGCGCCGCGTGGTGCGCGGCGTGCAGCAGGCCCGTGACGCGCGCTACAGCCTGCTGCGCGGCTACTTCCACGGTCGGGACGACGAAGAGGACATGATCGAGCGCGACACCGTGCGGCTCCATTCGGTCTCGCTCGGCGCCGAGCACACGGCCGTGGGCCGCCGGCTGGGCGCGCTGGGGCTGGAGCGGATCGGGGTGGAGGTGACGGCGGTGCGCCGGCGCGGCATCCGCGCCTTCGATCCGCAGCCGGAGACCGTGCTGGAACCGGGCGATATCGTGGTGCTGCGCGGCACGCCGGAGGCACTGGAGTCCGCCGAGGAACGGCTGCTGCGGGATTGAGCGCCTCTATATATAGAGAGCGGCTCAGGAATTGAGGGAGGAGCCTTCGCCGCCCCAGGACGGCGGCAGGCCGTCCAGCACCGCGTGGGCGTCAAGTGATCGGATCGGCACGTGGCTATCGGCTGGAATCCGCCCTTCGCCCTGCAGCATCAGGTAACGCAAGCAGCACACACGCAGGAATGACGCGAAATTGGCCGACAGCGACACTTCGCCGCGATGCTCGGCCAGTTCGTCATGGAGCCGGGTCAGCAACTGGTTGACCGTCATCGCGTCGCGCTGCGCCAGTTCCTCCAGCACTTCCCAGAACAGGTTTTCCAGGCGGATGCTCGTGGCCACGCCGTGCAGCCGCAGCGAGCGGGACTGGGTCTGGTAGGAATCGGGATTGGCCCGGACGAAGATCTCGCACATCGGCATGCCTCCTGCGACGGCGGCGCCGGGGACTGGCGCCGCGTTCGGAAGGCTCTACTGTACGTCGACTGGATGACTACTGGGTGATCCGGGTCCCGATCACGGTCAGGAACTGGGCCAGCCATGCCGGGTGGGCCGGCCACGCGGGCGCGGTGACGAGGTTGCCGTCGGTATGGGCCTGATCGACCGGAATATCGGCGTACTTGCCGCCCGCCAGCCGGACTTCCGGCGCGCAGGCCGGGTAGGCGGAGCAGGTGCGGCCTTCGAGCACGCCGGCCGCGGCCAGCAACTGGGCGCCGTGGCAGACCGCCGCGATCGGCTTGTTCGCCGTGGCGAAGTGGCGCACGATCTCCAGCACGCGGTCGTTCAGGCGGAGGTATTCGGGGGCGCGGCCGCCCGGAATGACGATTGCGTCATACGCAGCCGGATCGACATCGGCAAACGTCGCGTTCAGCGTGAAGTTGTGGCCGCGCTTCTCGGTGTAGGTCTGGTCGCCCTCGAAGTCGTGGATGGCCGTGGCGCAGTGGTCGCCGGCCTTCTTGTCCGGGCAGACGGCGTGGACCACGTGGCCCACCATCTGGAGTGCCTGGAAGGGCACCATCGTTTCGTAGTCTTCGGCGAAGTCGCCAACCAGCATCAGAATTTTCTTGGCCATTGCAGTCTCCTGTATGGTTACGGGTGTCCGGAGCCGGTCCAGGCCGGCCGGGCCATTGTGCGGCGGCCCTGCGCGGGGCGGGTGGTAGCCCGTTACCGCAGGCGGCACGCGATTTCCATTTCGACGCAAATCCCCATGGCAGATTCCCTCATCCAGTCCCCCGACCTCGGCGACGTCACCGGTTACCTGCGTGACCGCATCCGCACCGTGCCGGACTGGCCCCAGCCCGGCGTGATGTTCCGCGACATCACCCCGCTGCTGCAGAACCCCAAGACCCTGCGCGTGCTGATCGACGTATTCGTGCACCGCTACATGGACCAGGAGCTGGACCTCGTGGCCGGCATCGACGCGCGCGGCTTCATCCTCGGCTCGATCATCGCGTACGAGCTGAACCTCGGCTTCGTGCCGATCCGCAAGAAGGGCAAGCTGCCGTTCCAGACCGTGGCCGAGGAGTACGAGCTCGAGTACGGCAGCGCCACCGTGGAGATCCACGCCGATGCCTGCAAGCCCGGTGATCGCGTGCTGCTGGTCGACGACCTGATCGCCACCGGCGGCACCATGATGGCCGGCCGCAAGCTGCTGGAGCGTCTGGGTGCGACCGTGGTGGAGGGCGCGGCGATTGTCGACCTGCCTGAACTCGGCGGCTCGAAGCTGTTGCACAAGAGCGGCCTGCCGCTGTTCACGGTCTGCAATTTCGAGGGCCACTGAGCCCTGCGCCCGCGCCCGCCGTTGTTTTCCCCTCCATTGCCGGGTCCGGGGGCGCGGCGCATAATGCCCCCTTGACAACAACATGATGACCGGGCGGAGCCTCGATTGCTGACATCGGCACCGGTCACGAAGGAATAAGGACGCGCAATGGGCGTACTTCTCCATCTTCTATCTGGCGTGGCGCTCCTGGTCTGGGGCACCAACATCGTCAAGGTCGGCATCCTGCGCGTGTATGGCGCCAATCTGCGCCATGTGCTGTCAGTCAGCGTGTCGAACCGCTTCACGGCTTTCGCGGCCGGGCTCGGCGTGACCGGGCTTGTGCAGAGCAGCAACGCCACCGCCGTCATCGTCAGTTCGTTCGTGGGACAGGGCCTGATCGCCGTGGCGCCCGCGCTCGCCATCATGCTCGGCGCCAACGTCGGCACCGCGCTGATGGTGCAGGTCTTCTCGATGGACCTGTCGTGGCTCTCACCGCTGCTGATCTTCGTCGGCGTGATTCTCCACCTGAGCTGGAAGGGCAGCCGCCCCGGGCACGTGGGCCGGGTGCTGATCGGGCTCGGGCTGATTACGCTCGCGCTGGAGCTGATCTCGATCGCCACGCGCCCCGTGGTGCAGGCGGCCGGCGTGAAGGTGCTGTTCAGCACGCTGACCGGCGATGCCGCGCTCGACATGCTGATTGGCGCGGTGCTGACCATCCTCTGCTATTCGAGCCTGGCCGTGGTGCTGTTCTGCGGCGCGCTGGCGTCGGCGGGCGTGGTGTCGATCCATGTGGCGCTGGCGCTGGTGCTCGGCGCCAACCTGGGGTCGGGGATCTCGGCGCTGCTGACCACCTCGGGCAACAACCAGCCGGGCAAGCGCGTGACGCTGGGCAACCTGCTGTCGCGGCTGCTCGGGTGCGTGATCGCGCTGCCGCTGCTGAACCAGGCCGAGGAACTGCTGGCGCTGGTCAGCACCGACCCGCAGCGGCTCATCGTCAATTTCCACCTGCTGTTCAACCTGGCGCTGGCCGCGCTGCTGCTGGGCGCCACGGCGCCCCTGGCGCGGATCTGCGAGGCCATCCTGCCCGGCCGCAACACCGGCGACAGCCAGGTCACGCCGCGCCACCTCGACCCCGCCGCGCTGCCCACGCCCACGCTGGCGCTGTCCAATGCCGCGCGCGAGGTGCTCCGCATCGGCGACCGCATCGAGCAGATGCTGGACAACATGCTGCGCGTGCTGCGCACCAACGACGCCAAGCTCGCCACGGCCACCTGCCGCATCGACAACGAGGTGGACGACCTCTACACGGCCATCAAGCTGTACCTGACCCAGATCAGCACCGAGGCGCTGGACGAGCACGACGGCCAGCGCTGGACGGAAATCATCTCGCTGACCATCAACCTCGAACATGCGGGCGACCTGATCGAACGGGTGATCCTGGACGCCAAGGACAAGAAGATCGCCCACAACCTGGCGTTCTCCGAGGCCGGCATGCAGGAGATCACCGAGATGCATGGCCGACTGGTGGCCAACCTGCGCCTGGGTTTGTCGGTGTTCCTGAACGGGGATATCCGCAGCGCCCAGCAGCTGATGGGCGAGAAGGCCAACTTCCGCGAACTGGAGCGGAAGTACGCGCGGACGCATTTGCAGCGCGTGGCGGTGCAGACGACGGAGAGCATCGAGACCAGCTCGCTCCACCTGGACGTCATCAGCGAAATGAAGCGACTCAACTCGCTGTTCTGCGCCACGGCCTACCCGGTGCTGGAGCAGGCCGGGCTGATGAACCGCAGCCGGATGAAGGAAGACCCGCCCGCCGGCGTGACCGGTGTGCCGGAAGCCCAGACGCGGTAGCGCGCCCGGGGTGCGGTCTTATCCCCGCTTGAGCAGCGGGGCGAGGTACTTGCCAGTGAAGCTGGCGCGGCTCTTGGCCACGGTCTCGGGCGTGCCCTTGGCGATCACCTGCCCGCCGCCGGCGCCGCCTTCGGGGCCCATGTCCAGCAGCCAGTCGGCGGTCTTGATGACATCCAGGTTGTGTTCGATGATCACCACCGTGTTGCCCTGGTCGCGCAGCTTGTGGATGACCTTGAGCAGCAGCTCGATGTCATGGAAGTGCAGGCCCGTGGTCGGCTCGTCGAGGATGTAGAGCGTGCGGCCGGTGTCGCGCTTGGACAGTTCGAGCGACAGCTTCACCCGCTGCGCCTCCCCGCCAGACAGCGTGGTGGCCGACTGGCCCAGCCGGATATAGCCCAGCCCCACATCCAGCAGTGTCTGCAGCTTGCGGCGCACCACCGGCACGGCGCTGAAGAACTCGTGGGCCTGCTCCACGGTCAGGTCCAGCACCTCGGAAATGCTCTTGCCCTTGTAGAGGACTTCCAGCGTCTCGCGGTTGTAGCGCTGGCCGTGGCAGACATCGCACGGCACGTAGACGTCGGGCAGGAAGTGCATCTCCACCTTGATCACGCCGTCGCCCTGGCAGGACTCGCAGCGGCCGCCCTTCACATTGAACGAGAACCGGCCCGGATCGTAGCCGCGCTCCTTGGCCGACGGCACGCCCGCGAACAGCTCGCGGATCGGCGTGAACAGGCCGGTGTAGGTGGCGGGGTTCGAGCGCGGCGTGCGACCGATCGGGCTCTGGTCGACGTTGATGACCTTGTCGAAGTGCTCCAGCCCTTCGATATGGTCGTGCGCGGCCGGCTCGGCCGTGCTGCCGTACAGGTGGCGCGCCACGGCGTGGTAGAGCGTGTCGTTGATCAGCGTGGACTTGCCCGAGCCGGACACCCCGGTGATGCAGGTCAGCAGCCCCACCGGAATCTCGGCGGTCACGTTGCGCAGGTTGTTGCCGGTGGCGTTGACGATGCGCAGCAGCCGCTCCTCGTCCGGATTGGCGCGCGTCTTGGGCACCTCGATGCGGCGCTTGCCGGACAGGTACTGGCCCGTCAGCGAGCCCGGCGCCTCCTCGATCTGCGGCGGCGTGCCCTCGGCCACGATCATCCCGCCATGTACCCCGGCACCGGGGCCGATGTCCACGACGTAGTCGCAGGCGCGGATCATGTCCTCGTCGTGCTCCACCACCAGCACCGAGTTGCCGATGTCGCGCAGATGCTTGAGCGTGCCGATCAGGCGGTCGTTGTCGCGTTGGTGCAGGCCGATGGATGGCTCATCGAGCACATACATCACGCCGGTCAGCCCGGAGCCGATCTGGGAGGCCAGCCGGATGCGCTGGGCCTCGCCGCCCGAGAGCGTGTCGGCGCTGCGCTCCAGCGACAGGTAGTCCAGCCCCACGTTGTTCAGGAAGTTCAGCCGCGCAGTGATTTCCTTGACGATCTTGTCGGCAATCTCGCGCTTGGCGCCGTGCAGGTTCAGGGTCAGGAACCACGTCAGCGCGTCGCGCAGCGGCCAGCCGTTGACCTCGTAGATGGCCCGCGCCTGGTCGTCCTCGCCCACCTTCACGTGGCGCGCCTCGGTGCGCAGCCGGGTGCCTTCGCAGGACGGGCAGGGCTGGTTGTTCTGGTACTTGGCGAGTTCCTCGCGCACGGCCGCCGAATCGGTCTCGCGGTAGCGGCGCTCCAGGTTCGGGATGATCCCCTCGAACACATGGGCGCGCACCGTGGTGCGGCCTTTCTCGTTGATATACGTGAACGGGATCTCTACCTCGCCCGAGCCGTGCAGCACCACCTGCTGGACGTTGGCGGGCAGGTCCTCGAACGCGGTATCGGTGTCGAAGTCGTAGAACGCCGCCAGGCTTTGCAGCATCTGGAAGTAGAACTGGTTGCGGCGGTCCCAGCCCTTGATGGCGCCCGAGGCCAGCGAGAGATTGGGGAAGGCCACCACGCGCTTCGGATCGAAGAAGGTGATCTGGCCCAGCCCGTCGCAGCTCTGGCAGGCGCCCATCGGGTTGTTGAACGAGAACAGCCGGGGCTCCAGTTCCTGAAGGGAATACGAGCAGATCGGGCAGGCGAAGCGCGAACTGAACACGTGCTCGTGCCCGGTATCCATCTCCAGCGCGATGGCACGGCCGTCGGCCAGCCGCAGCGCGGTTTCGAACGATTCGGCCAGGCGCTGCTTGAGGTCGGCGCGTACCTTCACGCGGTCCACCACCACCTCGATGCTGTGTTTCTCGGTCTTCTTGAGCTTGGGCAGCGAGTCGATGTCGTAGACCTTCGCCTCGGCCTCATGGGCCGTGCCGCCGCCCGAGCGCACGCGGAAACGCACGAAGCCCTGGGCCTGCATCGTATCGAACAAGTCCGAATGCTCGCCCTTGCGGTCCGCCACCACGGGCGCCAGGATCATCAGCTTGGTGTCCTCGGGCAGGGCCAGCGCGGCGTCCACCATCTGGGAGACGCTCTGCGCCTGGAGCGCGATGTGGTGGTCCGGGCAGTAGGGCGTGCCGGCGCGCGCGAACAGCAGGCGCAGGTAGTCGTGGATCTCGGTGACCGTGCCCACGGTGGAGCGCGGGTTGTGGCTGGTGGCCTTCTGCTCGATCGAGATGGCCGGGGAGAGGCCCTCGATCAGATCGACATCGGGCTTCTCCATCAACTGCAGGAACTGGCGGGCGTAGGCGGACAGCGATTCGACGTAGCGGCGCTGGCCCTCGGCATAGAGCGTGTCGAACGCCAGCGACGACTTGCCGGACCCCGACAGCCCCGTGATCACGATGAGCTTGTTGCGCGGCAGGTCGAGGTTGATGTTCTTCAGGTTGTGGGTACGCGCCCCACGGATCTTGATTTCTTCCATATACCGATTAGTTGCCCAGCCAGGCCGCCGCTGCCGCCGGGGGCGGACAGGTCGGTCTCACGGAATGTTCAAAGTGCCTTGCACAACGCCTGAAGCGCCGCTCCGACCCAGGCGCCAGGCGGCGGTTCGGCCGCCGCGTGACCCGGAAAGCGCGGGGAAGCAAACCTGCTAATATACCGAACTTCGGTTTCCCGGGTTGCCCGTTGGCCATCCGGCATGCGGACGGGCGCCACATGGCCCACCATCCGGGTGCTTCGCATCGACCGAGTCAGATTTCCATTCACGAGCGCAATGCCGTCGATTCCTTCTTCTCCCCAGCCCGCCAATCTTGCCGACCCGGCCGCCCAGACGGCGCCCGCGCGCGACCGCATGACGAAAAGCGAGTTGCGTGCCAGTCTCTCGCTGGCGAGCATCTTCGCGCTGCGCATGCTGGGCCTGTTCCTGATCCTGCCGGTGTTCGCCGAGTACGCGCGCGGCCTGCCCGACGGACAGGACGCCCAGCGCATCGGCCTGGCCATGGGCATCTATGGCCTGATGCAGGCCTTCCTCCACATTCCGCTGGGCTGGCTGTCCGACCGCATCGGCCGCAAGCCGGTCATGGTGGCCGGGCTGCTGCTGTTCGTGGCCGGCGCGCTGGTCGCGGCGTTCTCGGACACCCTGGCTGGCATCACCATCGGCCGGGCGATGCAGGGCATGGGCGCCATCTCGGCGGCCATCACCGCCTGCATTGCCGACCTGACGCGCGAGCGCCATCGCACCAAGGCCATGGCGATGGTCGGCGGCAGCATCGGGCTGACCTTCGCGCTCTCGCTGGTGATTGCCTCGCCGCTGCTGAAGAGCATCGGCATGTCCGGCATCTTCGGGCTGATGGCGGTGCTGGGCGTGCTGGCCATCGGCGTGACGCTGTTCCTGGTGCCGGCCCCGCCGCCGCCGCATCCGGTGCGCATGCCGTTCCGGCAGGTGCTGCTGAATGCGGACCTGATCCGCATGAACGTGGGCGTGCTGGCGCTGCACGCCAGCCAGGTGGCGATGTTCATGGTCGTGCCGGCCATGCTGGCCGACGCCGGTATGCCGCTGGACCAGCATTGGAAGGTCTACCTGCCCGTGGTGCTGGTCTCCTTCGTGCTGATGCTGGGGCCGATGATGGCTGCCGAGCGCTATGGCCGGGTGCGCCCGGTGCTGCTGGCCTCGGTGGCGCTGATGACGGTGGTGCAGCTGCTGTTCGCGGCGGTGCAGGGCCTGTGGCCGATAGTGGGTGTACTGCTGCTGTTCTTTGTTGCATTCAACGTGCTGGAGGCCATGCAGCCGTCGCTGGTGTCGCGCTACGCGGCGGCCGGGCGGGGCGCGGCGCTGGGGGTTTACAACACCACCCAGGCGATGGGGCTGTTCCTGGGCGGTGTGGTGGGCGGCTGGCTGCTCAAGCACGAGGGGCGCAGCGCGGTATTCCTCGGTTGCGCGGCCGTGCTGGTGCTCTGGCTTATAATCGCGTGGAGCATGAAGGCGCCACCGGCCCGCGGGCAGGAGGGTGCGTCGGCAGTGGCGGGTTAGACACACTTGTTGTCATATCCGTAGCAGTCCGAAACGCTTTTTCGTCTTAACGGGGTTAGCATCTACACGCGCCCGACCGGATATCCGGGGGCGCGTGATGTCGTTTACCGTGTTGTCGTTTACGTCCTGTGACGGACGACCCACAAGCAAATCAGTCATGCCGTGCCGCCGCAGGGAAGCGGGGCGCGGTTCTTGGAGAACATTTACATGGCATCGGTCAACAAAGTCATTCTCGTCGGTAACCTGGGCGCCGACCCGGAAACCCGCTACATGCCCAGCGGCGACGCCGTGACGAACATTCGCCTGGCGACGACCGATCGCTACAAGGACAAGCAGTCCGGCGAGTTCAAGGAAGCCACCGAGTGGCACCGCATCGCGTTCTTCGGCAAGCTGGCGGAGATCGCCGGCCAGTACCTGAAGAAGGGCTCGTCGGTCTATATCGAAGGCCGCATCCGCACGCGCAAGTGGCAGGACCAGGCTGGCCAGGACAAGTACAGCACCGAAATCGTCGCGGACCAGATGCAGATGCTGGGCGGCCGCTCGGCGGGCGGCGGTGAGGAAGGCAGCTTCGGCGGCGGTGGCGGCGGCTACAGCCGCGAGGCCCAGGGCGGCGCCGGTGGTGCTGGCGCAGGCGGTGGTGGCGGCGGCTACGGCGGCGGCCGTGCCCAGGGCGGCGCCCAGGGTGGCGGCGCACAAGGCGGCGGTCAACGCCGCCCGCAGCAAAGCCCGTCGAACGGCTTTGAAGATATGGATGACGATATTCCGTTCTGATCCTCCGTCAGCCGTTCTTGTGAAGAAAAACCCCGCAATGTGCGGGGTTTTTTTATTTGCGGCATCGGCGCCCGTGTCGGATGGCAGCGTGGCTGGTCAGGAACCGTCCGGTGAACTAGCGCGACTGGCGCCCGGATCGTCGTGCAGTCAGCCCGTCCAGCACCGTCGCCCAAGCGAAGGGGCGCGGATCGGCCAGCATGCTCATGGCGCGCGCGTAGTCGAGCGTCAGGCCGGGCGTCCACGCCATGGTGGTAGCGCGCTTGCGCAGATGGGCGGCAACCCACAGTTCCGGCGTCAGAAGCAGCCGCAACAGCGGCCACCAGCCATCGAGGCGCGCCCAGACGCGCGCGGCGGCGCCCTCCAGCGCGGCGTCCAGCGCTTGCGCCACGGTACTTGAGCAGTTGCGGTGCGTCAGGTTGTAGGTGGTGTTCTGCCGATCGTCGTGCCAGAAGGTTCGCAGGCGTTCGGCATCGTAGTTGCGAATGCGCACCTGCACCGTGGACGGACACCACGCGCTTGATTCGGTGGGATAGTCCGGCTGGAACAATCCGGGCACGTCGTTCTCGCGCGTGGCGCGCAGCAGGCGAGCAAAATCGTCCGGAGAGCGGTCGATCTCGACGGCCGGATAGAGGCTGATATAGATCCCCTCCGGCGACTCCAGCGCGGCATGGCCTGTCGAAATGACGCCGTCGCGGTCCACGGCGGCGATGTAGCGGTCGATGATCGGCTGGCGCTGCGCCTCGGCCTTGGCGGTGCCCACCGGCGTCCACACATGAACGATCAACGCGCGCTCGTCTGCGGCAGGCGGGCCGCGCCATGTCGTCAGCCGCCGTCTGGCAGCCCCGTCCGACGTGAACGCCGGATCATCCCTCGAGCCAGGACCGGCGGGCAGACGCCGTACGCGCGACGCCAGCAGCAACATGTTCCAGCCGCCGAAGATCAACCCGAGCCCCACGCAGTACGGCACCGTGCCAACGTAGTGAGTCGGATAGGGTTGGATGAAGAAGATGGCAAACGCGATTTCGAGCAGGCCGCCGGCCATTGCCAGACGCCAGGTGCGAAAGCGCACGACATGCGCCGAAGCCACCTGCAGCAGGCCATCGGCAAGAAACAGCGTGCCAAAGATCAACGACAGGATCATGTGGCCATGGTGATGGCCGGCCAGCACGAGAATCGCCGCCACACTGAAGGCGACGCCCTTGACGTAGCGCAGCGTCCGCTGCCCGCCCATGCCGGTCGAGGCCACGGCCAGCGTGGCCAGTCCTTCGAGCAGCAGCAGCCAGGCGAAGGGCTCGATCGGAAAATCGAGTTTGCCGTCCAGCGCATCGACGAACAGCACGGTGCCCACCACCATGCTGACCGCCCCGGCCCAGGCCAGCCCCTTCCATCGGGTACGCAGGTAATCGACTCCCAGCAGCAGCATCAGCAGGCGGACCATCGGCAGCTCCGGCGCCGTGTCAAGAACGGCTCGGGTGGAGTCTATCGTGCAAAAGCGCGGTGGAAAAATCCAATTTCAAAAAATTTGAATAACTACGTGAGACTTCAGCGGATTTACGTCACTTATCGCCCCGTATAGTTCATCCCATCGCAACGCCACAACAAAACAACGGCGAACAGCGAAAAGCAATAAAACTGAACGAATCAACCTTTAGCTACCG